>DATFDP010000174.1:0-48145 GCA_035252015.1 Terriglobales bacterium | reverse complement strand
AGTTGTAGTAGTCGGTCTCGACCTCGGGCCCTTCTTCCACCGAGTAGCCCATGGCGCTGAACACGGCGATGATCTCATGCATCGCCTGTAGCACCGGATGCCGTGCGCCGACGGGGCGGTGGATGCCTGGGAGAGTGACGTCTACGCGTTCCGCCGCTAGCCGTCCGCCTGCGGTCCGGCCTGCCATGCGCTCGTGCGCGCCAGCCACATTATTTTCCACTCGCGTCCGCAGCTCATTGACCCGGCGACCGACATCGCGTTTGACTTCTCCCGGAGCAGCCTTCAGCCACAAATCATTGAGTTGGGTGAGAATGCCGTTCTTGCGCGCCATCCAGCGGTCGCGCAGGGCCTTCCACTGCGCCTCGTCCTCGACGGCGGTTGCCTCCTCCTCCAGAGCAGCGGTCAGCTCGCGAACGACGTTGTCCAGCGCCGTCGGCGAGTAATCCGTGAGCTTGGGAACCTGGTACATGCAGGTGTCGAGATAAACCATGTAGGCACAGGCGCCCTCGCCTGTGCAGCCGGGCGAAGCCCGGCACTCGAAATCGAGGTGAGCTGCGCTAACCCACGGGCGGCTGGGCCCACGCACTCACCGCCACCAAGCTTGAGCCATTAAAGGCCAGATGCTAAAGGCTAATTGCTGATGGCTGGCTTTAGACTTTTCCCGCCAATCCCGCCTTAGCCTGGTCGGCCAGGCTCTTAAAGCCTGCCGGATCTGCGACCGCCAACTCCGCCAGAATCTTGCGGTCCAGTTCCACCCCGGTCTTCTTCAGTCCGCTGATGAACTGGCTGTAGCTAAGCCCGTGCAGTCTGGCGGCGGCGCCGATGCGCACAATCCACAGCGAACGGAACTGCCGTTTCTTCAACCGGCGTCCAGCATAGGCGAACTTCAGCCCCCGCTCCACTGACTCTTTAGCTGAGCGGTACAGCTTGGATTTAGTTAGGAAATAACCGCTGGCGCGGTCGAGAATTTTCTTGCGCTTGGCGCGGCGTTTGGTTCCGCGTTTGACACGAGGCATGGTGTGCTCCTTTTTTTGTGGCGGCCGCTCGGGACCGCGAATTTAGCGGCTGGAGGCAAGGAGGATTTCCGCAGCCTCTTCACTCGCTTAACGGATTGCAACTGCTTGCGTACGGCCGAAGGCGGCCGCGCACAAGACCGTTCACTGGTATGGGATCATGCGCTTGATCTTGGGTGCGTCCGCCGGATCCACCAGCACGGCATGGCGAAGCTTACGTTTGCGCTTCTTGTCCTTGGAGGTCAGGATGTGGCGCAGGTGGGAATGCGAGCGCTGCACCTTGCCCCCGGCAGTTTTCTTGAAGCGTTTGGCGGCGCCCTTATGGGTCTTCAATTTCGGCATAAGTGGTTGAACCTTCATCCTAAATGGAATTGTGGAACTCCGGCAAGGCAAAGCTCTCAGCCTTCAGCTGTCATCTTCGAAGTGATAGCGCCCCGGCTCAGGCTTGCGCGCGTTGCGGCGCAGGCTGCCCCGTACCGGCCTTCTTGGGCGCCAGAATCAGGTGCAGGGTGTTGCCTTCCTGGCGCGGCCGGAACTCCACTAAGCCCTTTTCCTCCACGTCTTTGATCAGCCGTTCGAGGATCTCCCGGCCCAGGCTCTGGCGCGTCATCTCCCGGCCACGGAAGAAGATGGTGGCCTTCACTTTATCGCCTTCGTCGAGGAAGCGCAGGACGTGGTTCTTTTTGGTCTGATAGTCGTGCTCGTCCACGTTGATGCGAAACTTGACTTCCTTGACGGTAATGACCTTCTGGTGCTTCTTGGCTTCCCGCTCTTTCTTTTCCTGCTGGTAAAGGAATTTGCCGTAATCCATAATGCGGCAAACGGGTGGCTGCGCGGTGGGCGAAATCTCAACCAGGTCTAGGTTTTTGGAGCGGGCCATTTTGAGCGCTTCAAACGGCGGCAGGATTCCGATCTGCTTGCCTTCGTCGTCAATCACGCGAACTTCGCGGGCGCGAATGCGCTCATTCATGCGGATAAAACGCTTGTCGATACAAACCTCCGGCGAATCAGGATGCAAAATTATAGCATGCAGACGATAGATATTTCGGTGCTCGCCGCCATCTAAGCGCGAAGTTTTTCACTCCTCATAAAATCTCTTGCTGCTCGGAAAAAGTAATGCAGAAAAGCTGCCTCGCAAGCAGATACGAGAGGGGTCAGCTAAGGGCTACAGCCTTTGCTGAGAGTGTCTCCAGAAGAGCCTTGATTTTCAAAATGAGGCGACACTTCCCATCAGCTCGCCATTGCTGACGCTCTCGATGTGTACTATCAGCCACTGATTAGGTGCGTGCCGTCCCGCCACTCGCAGCTTTAGATAGTTGTCCGTGAGTGTTTCCGTGTGCTCAAGGTCATACCTGCTGAGCGTGATCGCTTGCAGTTTCTTGCCCAGGAACGAGCGCTGGAAAGTTAGTTTCTTCTGTGCTGCCAGTTCGCGCAGCACGCGGCTGCGTCCATGCGCCACCGTCACCGGAACCTGCTCCGGTAAGCCTGCAGCCGGCGTGCCCGGGCGCGCCGAATAAGTGAACACGTGCAGGTAGGTAAAGGGGAGTTCTTCAACCATTGCTCGAGTCTGCTCAAAGTCCGCCTCGCCCTCACCCGGAAAGCCCACCATGACGTCGGCGCCGATAGCCGCCGTGGGCATGGCCTGCCGGATCTTCTGCAGGCGCTGGGCGTAATGCCAGGGCCGGTACTTGCGACGCATGCGCCGCAGAATGCGGTCGCTGCCCGACTGCATGGGCACATGCGCGTGCTTGGCAATGCGCGGAGAGCCCGCGGCCAGCTCAATCAGCTCGTCGCTCCAGTCCATCGGTTCGATGGAACTGAGCCGCAAGCGCTCCAGGCTGGTCTGTTGCAGGATGGTGCGCACCAGGGCGGGAAAGCGCATTTGCGGGCGCAGATCGCGTCCCCACCGCCCCAGGTTGATGCCGGAAATGACTACTTCCCGGTATCCTGCTGCAACCAAATGGTTTACTTGGCTGATGATCTCCCCTAGCAACAGCGACCGGCTCCGGCCCCGCACGTAGGGGATCACACAGAAGGAGCAACGGTTATTGCACCCATCCTGCACTTTCAGGTTGGGCCGGGTGCGCTCGGAAAGCGCATCAAAAACCGGGGCCGCCAGGAGTTCGGTGTGGGCAAAAATATCGCCCACCAGGAGCGAAGCGCCAACTGAAGTGGAGGCCTGTAACCTGCTCAGGGGAACGAAGTTGGCCGGATGATCGTCGTTTCCGCTGGAGACGTTGCCAGCAACGTCTCTGCCAATGAGCTCGGCAATGTGGTGCTTATGAGAATTACCCACCACCCAGCGCACGCCGGGCAGGGAAGCTACTTCTTCCGGGGCTCGTTGCGCGTAGCAGCCGGTCACCAGGATCTGGCATCGAGGGTTGTCGCGATAGATCCGCCGAATGGCGGCGCGCGCGTCCTGATCAGCGGCGGCGGTAACGGTGCACGTGTTCAGCACCACAACCTGCGCCGCGCCCGGCGCAGCGGCTTGCTGCAGACCCTGGGCGCGCAATTGCTGCTCTAAGGCCGCTCCATCGGCCTGCGTGGCCCGGCAGCCGAAGTTCTCCACGTAGAAGCTGGACACGGTGCTATTATAGGCGGGCGACGGCGCTGGTGCCGGTGGCAGCAAGCAGCTACTCGGAAACCAAAAGCGCGTCAATGGCATCCGAAGGATTTTTCGATATATAGTGGGAACAGGAGAATTTATGAAACGCCGCATCCTGCTGGTGGACGACGAACTGCCTATCCTGTTAACCCTCAAGGCCGTTCTCGAAATCAACGGCTTCGAAGTGGTTACAGCCGCATCGGCACGCGAAGCGGAGGCCAAATTGCGCTCCGGCGTTTACCACATGGTCATTACCGACATGCGGATGGAGAGCGAGACTTCGGGCTACGACGTAATCCGTGTGGCGCGGGAGCAGGAATACAATCCCGCCACCGCTATTCTTACCGCTTATCCCGCCCTGGGCAGCGACTGGCAGAACCGGGGCGCGGAATCGCTCCTGGTGAAGCCCCAGGGCACCGAGGATCTGCTGCGCCAGATTGAGGTTCTGCTGATCCAGCACGAAGATAAGAAACACGCCTCCCACAACGTGCATGTGCGTGACGCTGCCGCCGCCCCACAAGGGGCTCGCAGCCGCAAGGTAAGCTAATTTACAAATGATTCCCCAGCAGCTAGCTCCTTCTGAATGAAGGATGAGGATCAGTGTCGTCCTGATGTGGCAGCAGATCGCATTGGTCACACCTGCGGATTCTCGGAAGGCAGCGCTCTGCAGACACTCTTAACACTCGCCTACCGGAGCAAGCGTCAAGGGCCCGGCGCCGGCGAACCCGGCTCTAAGCGGTAGCGGCTGTCGTGCGCCGCTGTTGGAAGCATTCTCGGCAAAAGACCGGCCGCCCCTGAGTGGGCTTAAAGGGGACGGTAGTTTCTTTGCCGCACTGCGAGCATACCGTGCGAGTTTCCACGCGCGGGTAGGTAGCGCCTGTGGGAGGCGCTCCGCCTAAAGTGGCAACCCGCTTGGCCTTGCATGGCTTACAGCGCTTGGGCTCGTTCTTGAACTGCTTGTCGAAAAAGAAGAGTTGCTCACCCGCCGTAAAGATGAACTCGGCCCCGCAGTCCACGCATTTCAAAACCTTGTCCTGAAACTCCATCTGACACGCCCCCTTTTCGGACCCGAACCGCCACGAGGGATGGTCAGTTCTGGTCCAACTACGCCCCTGGGTTCGGCCCTTCCGCGCACGGCTGAGGTGTGCGGCACAACATAAGACCCTAAAAATGCGTGACCGCTAACAACTTATGGCCTTCGTAGCAAAGGAGCGGGTGAAGGCTGTGAGAAATGGAAAGGCCGCTTCCTGGGAAAAGCGGCCTGTTCGGAATTATTCCTGTTCTTTCCGCGCTTTCTTACGGCTGCGCTTACGTGCTAAAGCTTCTTTGGCGCGCCGTTTTTCACCGGGCTTCAGGTAGAAGGAGTGCCGCTTGACCTCCTTGATGATGTCTTCCTGCTGCACCTTGCGCTTAAAACGACGCAGGGCGTTTTCCAACGACTCGCCCTCTTGTACTCTTACTTCTGCCAAGCTGGATACACCCCCAACCTTGTCCCCGTTGGACCACAGTAGTTATGGCAAGGTTCCCAGCCCAAGTCAAGAGGATATGTTGGGTTTTGCAACGGTTTTTGGGGTGAAACACCCGAAATCACCCGCTCTTTCCGTCAAAACCTCAATCGCAGGGCGAATTGCACTTGGCGTGGTGCATAGGCGTTTGTAGCCTGCAAAAAATCGCCAGTTACTCGATATTGTGCCGGGAAGTACTTGAATCCAACCTGCTTATCAATCTGTACGAAGTTCCCGGCAGAATTCAGGTAGGCGTCGTCGCTAAGGTTCACGCGACCGTTGAAGCGATTAAAAAGATTGAAGACCTCGCCTAAAACCACCAGGCGCAAGCGCTCTCCGAGATGGACCTCGCGCGATAAACGAACGTTCGTGGTGGTGTAATCCGGCCCCACAAAAGCGTTGCGGCCGTAGCCCGGCAGCCGATCATTGCTGGTGTTAAGGTCCTGGTTGGGGTCGCCTAGAACGCGAGCATCAAAGGGACGGCCGCTGCCTGCGGTAACCGTTCCAGAAAATCTCCAGTCGTTAAACATCAGTCCGAGGAATTCCTGGCCGGCGTGGAAGGGCCGCGGCTCGGCAATCCAGGAGACTGCAAAGCGATGGCGCTGGTCGGTGACGCTGGAGGCTCGTTCCGCATTAGGCAAGTACGTGTTTTGGACGGTCACCGAGCGGCCCACCAGGAGCGCGTCCTGGCCGTCGTCAATAGCGTGCGCGTAGGTGTAGGCCACGCGAAAGTAGAGCCCATGGGTCATGCGCCGCCGCAGGGAAAAAGTCAGCCCGTGATAAGTGCTGGTGGCTGCGCTCTCAAAAACGTTGATCGCGCCGAGTTGTGGGATGGGCCGCTTCAGGGGGTTGATGCATGGCGGCCAGGCGCAGGTCATGGATTCGGAGAGCTGCCAGGTGGAGAACGAATCCACGCTGTAATAGCCCAGCAGGTTATTTCCGATATTGTCGAATACGGGATAGCGGAGCACGCCGGGAGAAGGCAGGTTCATGTCGCGGGCGCGAATCAGGTTCTGGCCGTTGACAAACAGATAAGAAGTGCCAACGGCCATGCGGTCGGCGATCTCACGCTCGACGCTGAGGCTGGCCTGTTGGACGCTGGGCGTCCGGAACGCGGGCGAGAACGCGGAGATTTCAGTGGAGAGCCGTCCCGCGATGCTGGCAGGCGCCAGGCACGAAGTTGCGGTCAGACCACAGTTGAACAAGGGATTGGGGTAGGTCGGGAACAGCTGCCGGTCATAGAAGTCGGTGCTATTCAGGAACAAGTGCGTGCTAGCGAGACCATTGTCCGTCACTACAGCTGAGGTATACATCTGCGGAATGCGAGTATAGAAGAGCCCGTAGCCGCCGCGGATCACGAACGGGCGGCCGCTGCCAAGGGAATAAGCAAAGCCAACGCGCGGGCCAAAGTTGTTGATGTCGAGAGGCACCTTGCCCGAATCCGGCCACAGCGGATTGGTGACCAGTTCCTTGTGGGTGAAGGTCTGCAGGTCATAGCGAGCGCCCAGGTTGAGGGCCAAACGCTCAGTAACGCGAATCGTGTCCTGGGCGAAGGAGGAATATTCCTTTGTGTCCGGGTGGGAAAAGGCAGCGCCGAAATTCTGCATATAGTAGCGGGGCACGCCGTGCGCCCACGCCCGGAGCGGAGTCAATTCCGTGCCCCCGACCATGGGGACAAACGTCCAGGGATTCACCCGGATGTTGTCGAAGATGTATTCCCCGCCAAAGAGCGAGGGGAAATAGTTGTAGATCCAAGTGAGCATTGCGTCGCCGCCAAACTTCCAGGAGTGGCGCAGGCCGTCAAAGCTTAACGTGTCCGCCACCTGGAACTTATGCTCACGGGTGCGCCGGGGCAGAATGGTGGAGCGCCCGAATCCCTCCATCAGGTCGTAAATCTGGGTGAGCGGAGCGGAGGAGTTGCTGAAGGATTCCTGCAGGTCGCGGGAAAACTGCAGGCGCAGATGGCTGGTGAGCTGCTGCGAAAGTGAACTGGTCAGCGAAACAGTGCCGCTCTCGGTGGAGACCCGTTCCTCCCCGTTGTCGCTGATAGCGTAGCTGGTGACCGGACTGGCGGGGTCGAAGAAAACATTGTTGGCGCCGTAATAGCGCGAAGTATTCAGGCGCGCGCTGACAAAGTGCCGGGGGCCGAGCGTGAAATCCACCTTGGCGAAGCCGGTGTTGCCCAGGAGCTTGGAACCGTACTCGCCGCCCATTTGCGACAGCCGATTGGCCGCAGCAAACACCAGCGCCTTGTCGTTAGCTTCATAATCCGGCGGAACAATGGGGTAGTTCCCTGGTTGCGGCACAACACTGTAGCTGCCGGTGGCGAACCGCACCACCGTGGGCACACGGAAAATGTGCTGGTCGAAGCCACCATAAAAGAAAGCGCGATTGCGGCGCAGCGGCCCCCCTAGGGTAAAGCCGAACTGGTGTTGCCGGTCGGAAGGTTTGAAGTCGGTGAAGGCGGGCTGGGCGTTGAAGCGGCTGTCGCGCAGGTAATAGAACGCGGTGCCGTGAAAGCGGTTGGAACCCGACTTGGTGACCACGTTCACCACCGCGCCTCCCGCGCGCCCCAGTTCGGCGCCGTAGGAATTGGTTGAGACACGGAATTCCTGCACTACTTCATTGCTGAACTGGTAGGGCGCGCGATAGCGCCCTCGCGCTTGGGCGAAAAACGAATTGTTGTTGTCCGTGCCGTCCACCAGGAAGCTGGTTTGGGTTCCGCGGATTCCGCCATAGGCCAGGTCGCCATTGCTGGCCGACGTGAGGCTGCGCGGATCCTGGGTCACGCCCCCGTCCAGCAGTGCCAGGTCGCTGAAGCGGCGCCCGTTGAGGGGCACGTCGGAGATGGCATTCTCGTCAATCACGCCGGAAACCGCGCTGCTTTGAATTTCCACCAGCGAGGGCGGCTCCGTCACGGTGACGGCTTCATTTACCACCGCCATCACCAGGCGAAAATCCAGTTGCACTGCGCCGCCTACAGGCACGTGCTGAGCGGGGCGCATTTCCGAGCGCATGCCGGAAGCGTCAGCGCGTACCCCATAGTCGCCGGGCGGCAGCAGGTCGAAGGTGAAGGCGCCTTCGCTGTTGGTGTCGGCGCTGTAAGTAAGTCCCGTGGCGCTGTTGATCACCAGCACGTGCGCCCCAGCAATACGGGCGCCATTGGGATCAGAAACTGTGCCGCGAATGGAACCGGTAGAAGCGTCCTGGGCGGCAGCTCCGGCGATCAGGAAGAAGCTGAAAACTATGAGCCAGAATGCAGGCAGGTGACGACAGACAACCGGGGGAAGAGACACGACACACCTCCGCTTAGAGATGTGGGGTCCCTACTTGTTCCTATACACCCAGCGGCATTACGTGGACGCAGAATTTACTATTCCGCAGGAGTGTTGTATTCCCAAAATGGGATGAGAAGGAAGGCTCGGTCCACGAATGCGAACCCAGAGGATAGCGCGGCGAAAGAGGGGCGCAGCGATTTGTATCAGGGCATGCCTTCAGGCATGCCGATTGCGAGCAGTGTAGGCGCGGCTTTAGCCGCTGTAGCGAGCGGGAAGTTTTTTGCAGCGGCTAAAGCCGAACGTATTGCTGGTGGCATCGACACGTCTGAAGACGTGCCCTGATACGAACCTTCGGTTGACAGCCGCGAGACATCAGTGGCCAGCGGCCACACGCCGGAAACGGGGTAACAGACGCCCGGTGCGCCGGCGCTGCTGCTCAAACTGCTCGCCGAACGCGGCCGCCAGCCAGGCGTCTTCCTGGCGCGCTTTCCACCACAGGCCTAGAACGACCAGCAACACGCCCAGCAGCGCCCGGTAGAGGCCTACTGTCAACCCCGTGCCTACCACCGCCAGAAGGAGTCCGGAATAGATGGGGTGGCGCAGGTACCTGTAGGGGCCGGTGCAGACCAGGGTGTGGTTCTCCTTGAGCGTGATCTGGCCGCTCCAGTTGCTGCCCAAGTGATAGCGCGCCCAGAATGCCAAGGCCAGGCCGACGATCGTAAGCAGCACCCCTGCGGCCCAGATGGAGGGCAGGGCGGGGACAAAGCGCCGGCCCAGGAAGCCGCCAGAAAACCATTTGCCGAACAGGAGGACGCCTCCTAAGGCCAACACCGCGTTGCGCGGCAGGCTGGAGGTCCACCCTTCGCGAACCTTGACTTTAGCGGCAGTGAGCGCGCCCGTCAGCCAGTACAGGGCGAAAATCAGCCACAGCCAGCTTTCCACGCTGATATGCTGCCATTCCTTCATGATGTGCTCCTTTGCTTTGCGTGGTGAGCGGCAGCGGGCTGCCGGCGGACTGCCCGCCCAGACCCCCTGGCCGCGTTTATTGCAAAATTGTTGGCTGCCAGGCGGTGAAGGCGGCGCAGCCAATTCAGTTCGTCCTTGACGCGCTGCCGCAGAAAGCCCACTACTTCGCTGCCGTAAGCGCCGAGTTCCATCTGCTGCAGCCGGGCGAATTGCTCTTCGCGGCGGGTCAGCACCTCTTGCCGCGCCTCCAGAATGCGCTGGCGCGTGCCCGGGTCCAGGAGTTCGAACAGACCGACGCGGAGCAAAAACTCTTCGCTGGACTGAGCTTCCTTTTCGTCGAAGCTGTTGAGCCTCTCCAGGAGGGCGTGGCGGCCGGCGGCAGTGAGCGCGTATTGCTGGCGGGTTTGACCGCGCTCGCCGGGAGCGCTCTTTTTTGTTACCCAGCCCTGGCTGGTGAAGCGTCGCAGCAGCGGGTAAACCAGGTTGTTGTGCAGCTCGGATTGAGCAAAAACCATGCCCGCTTGCTTTTTCAGAGCGTAGCCGTGCTTGGGCCCGTCCACCAGGTTTGCCAAGATTATTAGGTCAATCATGACTCAGTCATAGTTGACTCTTTGGGTGCAGGTTGTCAAGCGTAATTCTTTGAGGATTTCTGGTTTCGAGTTCCAGGTTTCAAGGTTTCACAGCTTCGCAATTTCGCAAGCCCTTGACACCATGCCTTGGGGAGCAGGGAACCACCGCCTTCGCCCGCTCTCACCGCGAATTCGTAAGTCCCTTTGCTAGAATCACTTCGTTCACACAACGGAGAACTTTTGCTTCCTGGGCCGCGTATCGGTAAGGTGCAGTCGGGAAATTCCCCGCTTCTTGGACTGTAGATTGAGCCAGGAGCTTTTCTCGGGAGTGCGGGTTGGAAGACGCCCAGGTCGTAGGCCTACTCCTCCGTCGCTGCCTTGCCGGCGACGCTGCCGCCTGGGAGGATATCGTCCGCCGCTACCAGCGTCGTATCTATAACATTTGCTATCGTTTCGCGGGATCGGCTGTGGACGCCGACGACCTCACCCAGGAGGTCTTCATCAAGATGTATAAAACCTTGGACAGCTATGACGTGGAGCGGGGCGCGTTCATGACCTGGGTAACTACCATCACGCGCAACCTGCTGGTAGACCACTTCCGCAAGGGCAAACATGACCGCCTGACCGACTCCCTGGACGCCACCCCTGTCCAGGAGGAGGAAGGTCGCCCCCTGGGGGAGCAGATTGAGGATAAAGGCACGGCCAGCCCGGACGAACAGGTGCGCAGCCGGGAGGCGGGGGAAGCGGTCCACGAGGCCCTGCAGAAACTTTCCCCAGAATTGCGCGAGGCGGTTATTCTTCGGGACCTGCAAGACATGGATTACAAGGAGATTGCGGGCGTCCTGAAGGTACCCGAAGGTACTGTAAAGTCACGAATTAACCGCGGGCGTGTGGAACTTGCACGCCTGCTTTCTCGTACCTATAGGCAGGTGATTTGATGCCAGGCGAAAACCCAATCCGCATGCAGTGCAGCGAGTTCGAAGCCCTGCTGGCGGAAGCGCTGGACGGGCAGCTCAGCGGAGCGCAGCTGGAAGGTTTCCAGCAGCACCGCGAACTGTGCCCTGTCTGCGGTCCCCTGTTTGCCCAGGCCGAAACTGGCCTGAGCTGGTTGAAGGCGGTTCCGCAAGTTCAACCGCCTCCCAACCTGGTGAACAGAATCCTGGCGGCGACCACGGGCGTGCAGGCGCGCGTTCCGGCGGCCGTTCCCGTTACCCCCTCATGGCCGGAACGCCTGCGGAGCTGGGTAAAGCCGGTGCTGGCGCCGGTGTGGAGCACGGCCCGCCAGCCACGCTTTGCGATGTCGTTCGCGATGATTTTCTTCTCCGTGTCCATCGCGCTCAACGCCGCAGGTCTAAAGATAGGCGCGCTGCGCCGTGCGGACTTGCGTCCGAGCGCGCTGGTGCGCGGCTACTACGAGACTTCCGCCAAGGTGGTGAAGTACTACGAAAACATTCGCTTCGTGTACGAACTGGAATCGCGGGTACGCGACCTGAAGCGGGCAACGGAGCCGGAAGAACCCAGCCGGCCGGTAAAGGAGAAGAATCGCAACAACAATACCAGCGGAACACCTGACCAGAATCGGGAACAGAACTACAGCCGGCAGGAGGACCAGCCCTTGCTGGCCTCGGCGCCGGCTGTGAGCCCGCAGGTGTGGCCGGTACACGCCCTGAGGAGGTTGGTATGAACTGCGCGGTGCATGCAGAAACGCCGGCAGTCGCCTACTGCCGTACCTGCGGGAAGGCGCTGTGCGCCGCCTGCAAGCGCGACGTGCGTGGGGTCATTTACTGCGAGAATTGCCTAGCCGAGCGGCTGCAGGACGTGATGCCGCCGCCGGGAGCAGGAGCGCCCAGCGCGGCCCCTGCCGGCCCGGTAATGATGCTCCCGTCCAGTGGGCCCAATCCCGGCCTGGCGGCGGTATTAGCAGCCTTCTTTCCCTTCGGCGTAGGCGCCGTGTATTGCGCGCAATACGCCAAAGGCCTGGCCCACATGCTCATCTTTGCCCTACTGGTGTGGGGAGCCAGCAACGGAGGCGATGCGCAGTCGGCGTTGTTTGGGATCGCCATTGCCTTCTTCTACGTGTACCAGATCGTGGACGCCTATCGTTCGGCCAAGGCGCTGCAGTTGGGCCAGCCGGCTCCCGATCCGTTCGGCCTGAGCCAAATGGTTGGCGGGGCCGGCAGCGGCAAGATCTCCAACGTGCCCACCGGCGCCCTGGTGCTGATTGCGCTGGGTGTGCTCTTTCTGCTGGGCAATCTCGGCCTGTTCCAGTTTGGAATTTTCCATCGCCTGGTGATTCCTTTGATCCTGATCGGACTGGGCGTGTGGATTTTTGTGCGTCGTTACGGGCTGACAGGTGAGCAGCCTATGGGCTGCGGGTGTGCCCACTGCCGAGCCCGCGGATTGATGGGGCCCGCCTTTCTGGTGACTCTGGGTGGGCTGTGGTTGCTTTCCGCACTTCATGGCCCGAGTTTCGGGCGCACCTGGCCGGTGCTGCTGCTGGTGATTGGCTTGATCAAGGTTCTGCAGAGCAATGCTTCCACCACCGGGCACCTGCAACCGCCGCCGTCTCCACCGGCAGGAGGCGCGCAGGCGCCACCACCACCGGGGTCGCCGTCCGGTGGTGAAGAACGGACGCCGACACCCGCGCCGCCCGCCGGAGGAGGAGTAAGTGGGGAGGTGGGCCATGTCTAGTCCCGCTCCGGTTGTCACACCACCGCGCCGGCACCGGTCCTTCGCGGGACCGGTAGTCCTGATCATCATTGGCCTGGTGTTCCTGTTAGGGAACATGCACGTCATTACCTGGCATGCGCTGGGCTTGTGGTTTGCCCGCTACTGGCCGGTGCTGATCATCATCTGGGGCGTGGTCAAGCTGGCTGAGTACTACCAGGCGCAGCGCGAGGGCACGCGGGCGCCGGGGCTGGGCGTGGGCGGATTCTTTCTGCTGCTGTTCCTGATCTGCACCGGTCTGGCCGCCAGCAAAGCGGCGCGCGTGAACTGGCACGCCGTGGGCGATGAAATCGACATGGGCGACAACATGTGGCCCGTGTTCGGCGACACCTTCAGCTTCAACGACCAGATGCGGCAGGCATTTCCCGCGGGCGCCAGACTGCGCGTCGTTTCCAACCGCGGCGGTGTGACCGTGAGCTCCTGGGACCAGAAGGACATCCAGATTATCGTGCACAAGAGTCTCAAGGCCGACAACGAGCAGCAGTCGAAGCAGTTTGACTCGCAGACACGGCCGACAATTTCTGTGAGCGGTAACCTGGTGACTGTCAATGCCAATACCACCGGGGCGGGCGACCAGCACGCCGTGAGCACCGATCTGGACATTACAGTCCCGCGCAACGCGGCGGTGGACATTGCCACCCAGCACGGCGATATCAGCGTGCAGGGCCGCGAGGGTGAGGTGAAAGTTTCTAACTCGCATGGCGACGTGAACCTAGGGCAGATTACCGGCAGCTCCAGCGTGGTCATGCGCAAGGGCTCGCTGACCGCCGCCCACCTCAAGGGTGACCTGAACGTGGATGGCCGCCTGGACGACACCAACATCTCCGACATCAGCGGCAACCTGGTACTGACCGGGGACTACTTCGGCGACATGAGCCTGGCAGGGGTGAAGAAGAGTGTGCGCTTTAAATCCTCGCGCACCGACATGGAATTTTCCCGCCTGGATGGCGATCTGACCATGGAATCAGGCGATTTGCAGGCGAAGTCACTGGTAGGCCCGCTGCGGCTGATCACCAGGTCCAAGGACATTCATCTGGACAATGTGACCGGGGACGTCAAGGTGGAGAACAGCAACGGCAGCGTTGAGGTGCGCGCCGGCAAACTGCCGCTAGGCAGCATGCAAATTGATAACAGCAAGGGCGATATCCAGGTGGTGCTACCGGCGGAGGCGGCTTTCAACTTGGCGGCGCGCACGCGCGATGGAGATATCGAGAGCGACTTCAATCAGATCCAGGTCAACAGCGACCATGGCCAGAGCACGGCCACCGGCACGGTGGGCAGCGGCGCCTCGCGCCTTGAGATCAACAACCAGTACGGCTCTATTGAGATTCGTAAGGGTGGGGACACGGAAGCGGCCAATCAGGACCAGGATTGAGTGCGGGCTGGAACGGCCATCAAAGCTTAAGCAACAAAATAGGCGAGCCCCCGGGGCTCGCCTGTTCTTTCTTGACGCTTACGCGTTTACTTCGCTGCGATCGCCCGCACCCGCACGCTCAGGCGCGACTTATAGCGGGAGGCGGTGTTCTGGTGCAGCACACCCTTCTGAATGGCTTTGTCGAGCACGGAAACCGTCTGGCGGTACATCTGATCCGCCTGGTCGCGGTTGCCGGCGGCGATTGCTTCCCTCATCTTGCGCAGCACGGAACGGAGCTGGGAGCGGTTATTGCGGTTGCGCACAGTGCGCTTTTCTGTCTGGCGGGCGCGCTTCAGCGCCGAATAATGATTGGCCATTTTTGCTGGTCTACCTCGGAAGAACTAGTTGGCTGATTGCAACTCTCTGATTTTACGGGAGCGGAGCGGGAAGGTCAAACCAGGGCGGGTGAGAAGCCGCGTATCTTTATTTCCTCCGCCATCATCCAATAAAGCGGGAAAAGGGGTGCGTGCGCCTGGCGGTCATACCCGTTGACTCCGGCCCGGTAGGGGGGTACCCTACAGCCAATGGTAGTTGCTTGCACTCGGTGGCGAGCATTCCGGCCAATCTTCACTTCATGCAGAAATTCCTGTGCGCCAATCGCTTGCCCGGCGTGTGCCGCAAGGCGCCTCGTCAACTTACGCACTTGGTGCAACCAGGAATCAAAGAGAAATTTCGTGGCGACAGCGCCTTCGGAGGCTAAGACCCGACAGTAAATGAAGAAAAATATCGAAATCAGCTCCAACATCGGCACCCTCTTTGGCACCCGCGACGAAAACTTGCACCTGCTGGAAGACGGTCTGAACGTTACCATTGACCTCAAGACCGATTCGGTGGAGATCGAGGGCGCGGCCCGCGACGTGGCGCGCGCCGAGCAGGTTTTTTCCGACTACGACCAACTGCAGCGCTCCGGGTTCGTCTTCAACAACGGCGACCTGGGCAGCATGCTGCGCATTGTAATTAACGACGCCAGCGCAACCCTGCGGGGGCTGGCGGAAGCCGGCAAGCAGCGTTCTTTCGGGGGCCGCACGGTGCAGCCCAAGAGCATCAACCAGCGCCGCTATCTCGAAGCCATCGAGAAGTACGACATGGTGTTCGGCATCGGCCCTGCCGGCACGGGCAAAACCTACCTGGCGGTGGCTATGGCCATTTCCGCCCTGCTGGCCAAGCGCGTGAACCGGATCATTCTGGCGCGCCCGGCGGTGGAGGCCGGCGAGCGTCTGGGCTTCCTGCCCGGCACGCTGCAGGAGAAGGTAGATCCCTACCTGCGCCCGCTCTATGACGCGCTGTATGACATGCTCGACCCCGAGAAGGTGGACCGCTACCTGGAGAAAAACGTGATCGAGATTGCGCCTATTGCTTTTATGCGAGGGCGCACGCTAAACGATTCCTTTGTCATTCTGGATGAGGCGCAGAACACCACCTCCGAGCAGATGAAGATGTTTGTCACCCGCCTGGGCTTCAACTCCAAGGCGGTGATTACCGGCGACATCACGCAGATTGATCTGCCCAACTACCGGCGCAGCGGGCTGCTGGAGGCGGTCGACATTCTGAAGAACGTGGACGGGCTTTCGTTCATCTGGTTCGACGAAAGCGACGTGGTGCGCCATCAGTTGGTACAGCGCATCATTCGCGCCTACGATGAGCATAAGGCCAAAGTGGCCGAAGACCAGATGTCGCTTTCCCTGGAAGGCAAGGGCGGCAATGGCAACGGCAAGAGCGCTGCGCTGGCTGCGGAGAAGGCGCCTGTTGCCGAGCCGGCCGAAGAATAAGCCAGGAAGCTTGCACGGGAGGGCCCCGTCCTGGCTCTCCCTTTGCTTTTGGACGCCTGTGATTGTCCTCAAAAAAAATGTGCCGGGCGCAACCAGCACAATGCTCGCGCACTTTCTCGCACGAGCCCAACGGGCCGCCGGACTGCCTGGCGAGGTGAACGTTGTGGTCGCCGGTAGCCGCGAAATTCGCGAGCTCAACCGCCGCTATCGGGGGGACGATAAGGCCACGGACGTGCTTTCGTTTCCTGCCGACGGCGGGGCAGGCAAGTGCTTTGCCGGCGACATCGCCATTTCTGCCGACCTGGCGGCGCAGAGCGCGTGTCAGTTCGGCCACGCTCCAGCGGAGGAGCTGAAAATTTTGTTGCTGCACGGAGTCCTTCATCTGGCTGGATACGACCACGAGCGCGACAATGGACGCATGGCGCGAATGGAAGAACGCCTGCGCGCTCGGCTGGGGCTGCCCACCGCGCTGATTGCCCGCAGCGGCGATGATGACGCCCGCCCGCAACAACTGCGGTCCGGCCACGTCCCGCGGCGGAAGGAGCGAGGCTGATGAGCGTCATCGCGCTTCCTATTGTGCTCATGCTGGGCGTGCTGACGCTGGTCTCCTACGTGGAACGGCTCTACACGGAGATTGGGAAATTTCTTTCCCGCGAGTTTCAGGACAACATTGACGCCTTTGAGCAGCGAGTTGAGCCACGGCTGAAGGTGAGCCGCAGCCGCGCGGCTCTCTCCATGGCGGTGCTTACTCAGCTGAGCATGGCAGCCATCGCGCTGATGGTCGGCTACGCGGTTTTTCACGAGAAGGGCTGGAACACGCCGGAAATTATTCAGGCCACCATCAGTCTGGTGCTGATTGTGATTGTGTGCAATCGGCTCCTGCCGTTCGTTTTCTTCTCCCGTACCAAGGGCACGTGGCTGGTCTCTCTGGTGCCGTTGCTGCGGCTGCTCATTTACGTGGTTATGCCGGTGACGCTGGTGATCGGCTTCTGTCAGTCTGTGGCGTCGCTTACCCGCGAGCACGCGGAAGAAACTCCGGATCATCCCGCGGAAGCGGTGGACGCCCTGATTGAAGCGGGGCAGGAGGAAGGCATCCTACAAGCGGCTGACCGTGAGCTTATCCAGTCAGTGGTGCAGTTCGGCGAGAAAACTGCGCGTGAGGCCATGACCCCCCGCCCGGAGATGGTGGCGGTACCGGCAGATACGACCGTAGAGAAGTTTCTGGAAATGCTGCGCGTGCGCCGGTTTTCCCGCGTGCCCGTCTACGAAGGCTCACTGGACAACATCAAGGGCATTGTTTTCGTGCATGACCTGCTGCAGATTTCCGATGCCGAAGCTCCCACCCGCACGGTGGGCAGCCTGATGCACACGGATACCTGTTTCGTTCCCGAAAGCAAACGCACCAGCGAGCTGCTGCGCGATATGCAAAAAAACAACGTGCGCATGGCCATCGTGATTGATGAATATGGCGGTGTTGCCGGCCTGGTCACGATTGAGGACTTGGTCGAGGAGATTGTGGGTGAAATCCGCGATGAGCACGAAACCAAGGCTGATATTGTGCGCGAGGCCGACAACTCCTACCTGGTGCCCGGCAACATGGATGTGGACCGGCTGGACCAGTTGTTTGGCGTGCGCCTGGATGGGCATGACGCTACCACTGTGGCCGGCCTGGTGAGCGAAATTCTTGGCCACATCCCGCAGAAAGGCGAGGTCGTAGAAGGCGAAGGCCTGCGCTTTGAAATCCTGGAATCCACCGATCGGCGGGTGGAGCGTTTGCGCGTAAAGGCAGTGCAGCCTGCCGTGCCGCAGCAGATCAAACTGCTGTAAACCAGCCGGTGGCATTCAGCAATTGGCATTGAGCCGGTAGATGACAACCGTTATTTGGCCAAATGCCAATTGCCAAGTGCCAACTGCTGGTCGCTAATTGCTACACTGTCTTCCGCACCGTCCGAACTCCATGCCCCTCCGCTCCGGATTTGTGACCATTCTGGGCCGGCCCAACGCCGGCAAATCCACGCTGCTGAACGCGCTGGTGGGGGCCAAGCTGGCCATCGTCACGCGTAAGCCGCAAACCACGCGCAACCGCATCCAGGGTATCCTCAACCTGCCCAAGAAGAGTAAGCGGCCAGCGGCGCAAGTCATCCTGATTGACACGCCCGGCATTCATCAGCCGGACAGTGCCCTTGGCCGCAAGATGATGGTGGAAGTGCGCGAGGCCCTGGAGGGCTGCCACCTGGTGCTGCTGATCGTTGATGCCGCGAAGCGTGGCGGGGAAGCGCTGGACGAGCATGTTCTCCGGCTGGTCCGGCAGGCGGGCACGCCCGCATTCCTCCTGCTCAACAAAATTGATCTGGTCCGCAAAGACGAACTGTTGCCCCTGATTGAGCGCTACAGCAAGCTATACGAGTTCAAGGAAATCGTTCCCATCTCCGCCCGCAAACGGGATGGCCTGGATGTGCTGCTGGACAGCATTGTCGCGGCGCTGCCCCAAGGGCCGCGCTACTTCGCCGAGGACGAGCTCACCGATCAGCCGGCGCGCTTCATGGCGGCCGAGATCATCCGCGAACAGGTGCTGCTGGCTACGGGTGAAGAGGTGCCGTATTCCACCACCGTCATCATTGACGAATTCGAGGAAAAGCCGAAGCTCACCCGCATTGCAGCCACCATTTATTGCGAACGTGAGGGCCAGAAGGCCATTCTGATTGGCCGGCAGGGGCAGATGCTGAAGAAGATCGGCACCCAGGCCCGGCTGGAAATTCAAGCCATGTTGGGCGCCAAGGTGTTCCTGGAGCTGTTCGTCAAAGTGCGCGCGGGCTGGCGCAACTCCCGCGAATTCGTTGAGGGCCTGGACTGGCGTCGGCAACTGGAGCAGCTGGCGGGCGGGCGTCCGGACCTCAACAAACCCTAATCCGTGGTCGCCGGCTTCTCGAAGCTATAGGCATTCACTTCACGCCATTTGCTGGATTCCACGAGCCCTGCTCTTTTCGCACATAGATAATCTGCCCAATGTGGTACGCGTTATGGGTTCCGATGTGCGCGATCGTGGAATACGAAGCTTGCAGTTTGCTTTCGTCCGCGGCTTCCACAGCTTTTTCCCACTCGCTCATCACCTCATCGAGCTGCTTGACAGTGGCGTCCCACTGTTTGCTGTCGAAGCGGGTGAAGGTTTCGTCGTTGTTGCCGTTGTATTTCTCCACTGGCTTGCCCTGGAATTGATCCAGCGCGCGGCGGTCCCAAAATACCAGGTGAGTGGCTAGCTGGCCGACGGAGTGGTTTCCTTTGCCGTCTGTCCAGTTGGCCTGTTCCGCGGTCAGACCTGCGACCGCTGTATTGGCGGGCACGAACCACTCCGCCTTGTTGTGCGTGGAGCGCAATTGCTCCAGCAGAATGCTCTTGAGCGTCGGCTTTTGCTGCGGTTTTGGAGCTTGGGCAAAAAGCGGCAAGCAGGCGGCAAGCAAAGTCAGAAAGGAAATAGGTTTCATAGTCGTTCTCATTGCGGACCAAGCCATTAGCAATTAGCACTTAGCATTGCCCCAGCGGGCAATTACATATCGGTTCAGGGCTAAATGCAAACTGCTAATTGCTAATTGTCGGCGGTTCACCGCCTGCCAGCTATCGCTTCAGTTAATATCCTGCTTCGACTGCAGGCGCTTCACCAGGCTTTCGACATAAGTCTTCTGCCCGTCAGGAGCGCCGGCCAGCGCCAGATTCATTTCCTTCACCGCATCATCGAACTTGCCCTGGCTGGAATAGATGCGCGCCAGGCCGCTATGCACGAACCACTGCTCGGGATGCTTTCTGGCGTTGTCACGGAAGATGGCGAAAGCCTCGTCCTGGTGCTTCTGTGCCTGCAATCCCCTTGCGTAAATATGCAACTGCAGCGGATTGGCCAAGGCCAGCGCCTGTTTGCGCGTGGTGTCGGCCTCATCCTTGCGATTCAGTGCCTCCAGAATGTTCGATTTAGTCAGCAGATTGTCGAAGCGCTTTTCCACCTCGATGGACTGGTCTTCATACTTGAGCGCCTCGTCCAGATCGGTTTTTTGAGCCAGCAGGTAGTTGGCGGCGTCGTCCCATCCCTCCCAGGTGTATTGCGCCAGTCCGCGTAGCTGCCGGTTCAGGCTGGCCTCAACGATCTTGTTCACCTCAACATCCACCTTGAAGGGCACGGCGACTTTTTCCCATTCCAGTTCCACCACGGCGGAAGTGGGCGTGAGCTTATCGAAATCGTAAGTCAGCGCGTTGTGCATGTCCGCAGGCTGTGGCTTCACCGTCACTCGCAGGGCATCTTCCGCCTGTTTATAGGTAAAGCTGCCCCAGGAGGTTGCGGCGTGGGAGAAGATGACTGTCCATTCGTTTTCGCCGGGAATCATGTGCAGGCCATACACGCCTTTGTCGAGCGGCTGGCCTTCGATGGTGACCGGATCGCTGAAGGTGATGGTGGTGTTTTCGTTGGCGCCCGCACGCCAGACCTGCCCATAAGGCACCAGGTCGCCCCAGACTTTACGTCCGTTCACCAGAGGACGATGGTAGTTGATGGTGATATCGGTGATGCCGATGCGCTGGGTAATCACCGCGTGCTGGCTCTGGCGGGGAATATTCAGCACCGCCGACTGCGCCTGGCACAGGCTGGCCGCGAATAACAGGCCAAGAACGGCCGCGACTATGCGCGTTTTGTACATATCTCGCTACCTCCTCGTTTTTTTGAAAGATTTGATCCCGGCGGCAGTCACACTGCCACTCTAAATGTCAGCGGGCACTTAGACGGCAGATGGCCACGCTGGTTAGCAGCCTGGAACGGAAAAGTGATTTGCAACCGTAGCTGGCAGTCAGTGGCTCCGACTGGCGTGAAGGTGCGGGTGCAACCCGGGCTACTCTTTCTCTGCAATGCCCAGCGACTTCATCTTGCGGTAAAGGTGGCTGCGCTCCAGGCCCAGCACCTCGGCGGTGCGGCTCACGTTGCCGTGGTTCTCATCCAGCTTTTTCAGGATGTAATCGCGCTCGTAGGCGGCGCGCGCCTGGTGCAGGGTGGAGGTGTCGCCTGTCGGCCGCCGGCTGCCATCGCGGTAGACCAGGGGCGGCAGGTGCTTGCGGTCGAGTTTGAAGGCAGTGGGATTCATGATGACGATGCGCTCCATCACGTTGCGCAGTTCGCGCACATTACCCGGCCAGGAGTAGCGCATCAGAGCGTCAATGGCATCATCGGTAATTTCCCGCGGCCGCCGTCCGTAGGTGGCGGAGAATTCCCTCAGGAAGTAGCGCGCCAGCATAGGAATGTCCTCCTTGCGCTCGCGCAGCGGAGGCACGTAGAAGGGAATCACGTTCAGCCGATAAAACAGGTCCTCGCGGAAGTTGCCCTTGGAAATTTCCTCTTCCAGGTCTTTGTTGGTGGCGGCAATCACCCGCACATCGACAGTGATGGTTTCGTCCCCGCCCACGGGGGTGAAGCGCTGCTCATCGAGGGTGCGCAGCACCTTGGATTGCGTCTTCAGGCTCATGTCGCCCACTTCGTCGAGGAACAGCGTGCCTCCGTTTGCTTTCTGAAACTTGCCGTCCTTGTCGGAGGTCGCTGCCGGAAACGATCCTTTGCGGTGCCCGAAAAGCTCGCTGCCGATCAAGTCCTCGGGAATGGCCGCGCAATTCACCTCTACGAACATGCCGTCCTTGCGCGGGCTATGCGCGTGGATGGCATGGGCTACCAGTTCCTTGCCCGTGCCCGATTCGCCATAGATGAGCACCCGGCCGTTGGTGGGCGCCATTAGTCCGATCTGCTGCCGGAGCGCTTTCAGGGGGATGCTGTCGCCCACGATGACGCTCTTGGCCAGCAACTGTTTTTTTAAGTCGCGGTTCTCGCCACGCAGGCGCTTGGCATCGGCGGCGTTCTTTACCAAAATGAGCGTCTTCTCGAGCGAAAGCGGCTTTTCCAGGAAGTCGAAGGCCCCCAGTTTGGTGGCTCGCACCGCGGTCTCGATGGTCCCGTGACCAGAGATGATGATGATTTCGGGCGCATCCTCCGCTTCGCGGATCTTCTCCAGTGTTTCCAGGCCGTCCATGCCCGGCAGCCAGATATCCAGCAGGATCACGTCGAAGGAACGCCGGCGCAGCATTTCCAGGCAGGTTTCGCCGCTCTCCACGGCTGCCACCTTGTAGCCTTCGTCCTCCAGCACGCCCTTGAGGGACTGGCGTATGCTGGCCTCGTCGTCCACGATCAGGATGTTATGCATGTTCGAGCGCCGCAGAGGCCACGCCTTCGGCCGCGACCGGCAATTCCAAGATAAAGCGCGCCCCGGTCGGTTCGTTCTCTTCCACCCGAATGGAGCCGTGGTGGTCCTCCACGATGCGGCCGACGATGGCCAGCCCCAGTCCGGTGCCCCGCTTCTTGGTGGAGAAGTAAGGGAGGAATAGCTTCTCTTTCAGTTCCGGGGTGACGCCGGGGCCGGTGTCGCTAATCACGATTTCCACCGCGTCCCGGCCTGGTACCACGGCGGTCGAGATCTCAATTTCGCGCAGCATGGAATCCTGCGTGGCCTCGGCGGCGTTATCAATCAGGTTGGCCAGGGCACGTTTGATGGCCTCGCTGTCGGCCAGTACGCGCGGCAGCTCGGGAGTCAACAGCGTACGCACCTCGATTCCCTCCAGCCGCCCATTGAACATGGAAAGGGTGCTCTCCACTATGGCGTTGATGTTGGCAGGCTGAGGGTTGGCAGCGGGAAAGCGCGCCAGGGCCGAAAACTCGTCCACCAGGCTGCGCACCGTCTCCACCGCGCCGGCAATGGTTTCCGCGCAACTGCCGATCACGGAAAGCGAAACCGCATCCGGCGGGCGCCCCCGCTCCAGGTGGCGGCGAATGCGCTCGGCCGATAGCGCGATAGGGGTCAGCGGATTCTTGATTTCGTGCGCCACCCGTCGCGCCACTTCCCGCCACGCTGCCTGCTTCTGCGCCTTCAGCAGGTCGGAGAGGTCTTCGAAAATGACCACGTAGCCCAGCCCCAAGTTCTCATGTTCCAAGGTGGCCACGGTGACCGCCACGTTGAGCGTGCTGCCGTGCCAGCTCAGTTCCATCTGGCTGGTGGCCACTCCCATGCGGTCGGCACGCCGCAGCAGGGGCTCCAGATCCTCCACCATTTCCCTGGGGAAAATTTCCGCCAGCGTGCTGCCGGTGAGGAAATTCACCCGGTCGGCAATGCGAGATTGAGGAGTGAAGATGCGCTGCAAGGCGACGTTGGCGTGGGTGACCCTGCGTTTGGCGTTCAGCGAGAGCACGCCCGTAGGAATGCTCTCCAGTATGGTTTCCATGTGGCGGCGGCGCTGCTCCAGGGCAAGATTGGCATCCTTGAGTTCGCGGCTGGAAGCCATGATCTGCTGGCGGCTGGTCTCCAGTTCCTCGGCCATGCGGTTGAAGGAGGCCACCAACTCGCCCAGTTCGTCGGCCGCCGCCACTTGCACGCGGTAATCCAGGCGGCCTCGCGAAATCTGCTGGGTCGCTTCCGCCAGCGCCGCCACGGGGCGCGTCACCAACTTGGAGGTGAACAGCGCCAGCCAGGTAGCCGCGAACAGGGCCAGCATGGTGAGGAGCGCCAGCAGTTCCATGTAAGTGATGCGCACTAGCTTGCGCTGCTGCGCCAACTGGAAATAGCGTTGCTGGCTGGCGTCAATCTGGCGCACGGTTTCGGAAAAGGCCGGGGGCAGGGGCATGGCCACCAGAATGGCCCCTTCCGAGCCCACGCGGGCGCTGCCCAGGATGTATTCCGATCCGTTCCAGGAAAATCGCGCGGGACGGTCGGCAGCCGCCTCCTTCAGCGGCAAGATGGGCTTCAGTACCGACCACGCTTCCGGCACGCGGAAACTGGCTTCCGCCCGTCCTTGCCGCAGAGCGATCGCGAAACCGCCCTGCAGCGTGGGCTGATGCCGCTCAAACAAATCGGCGACTCCGGTGAAGTTTCCGCTGGCAAACGCCTGCTGCGTTTCCGTCGCGCTGGCCAGCAGCACCGCCTCCTGGTGTGCATTCTCTTCCGCATAAGCGGAGAGCAGCCGGGTCATTGCTTCCGTGTCTTCGCGCACCTCCTCCACCGGCCGCGAGAACCACTTGTCAATGGAGTGGTTCATCAGCCCATAGGCAAACAGAAACAGGAACAGCACCGGGGTGAAGGAAAGCAGGAGCGCTCCTCCCACCATCTTGGTGCGAAACTTGGAGCCCAGCACGCCTCCGCGGCGTTCTGCGAAGAGTTTTAGCAGCGTGCGCAGCAGAACGAAGGTAAGCACCACGAACAGCAGAAACACCAGCGCCGAAAGCGCGGCAAAAACCAAAGGCTGCTCACTGGCGTTAGGCTGAAAGAGGGGCCAGTTAAACGAGGCTTGCGACAGCAGGATGGTGAAAAGCACAAATATACCTGCGGCCAGCAGGATGATCACCGTCCTGCGCCGCGAGGGTTCGTCGCGTTGGGGTACCTGGGGAGGCACTTCGCGCCACGCTAAGAATCAGGCCAGAGTCGCTCAGCCGTGTCCCTCATTATAACGAGCCGGAGGCGCCGATTTACGCGCGGAAGCGCCGAAGATAGCCCGGGGAATGGAAACACGATGAAGTTGGCGGGTTTCAGCCCTGAGATGCTTTGCACGAAGCGTTCTAGCCCGCGCTGTTGCTCGTGGGCAACTCGCCTTCCAGCAGCCTGCCCAGCTGCGCCGCCGGGCAGCGCACGCCAACGTAGAAATGCCCGAACAGGGCATACACGGCGCTGACCTCGTCGAAGCGCATCTCGTATATCAGCTTCTTGAACACCAGCGGATCGTGGGCAAACAGGTCCACACCCCACTCCCAGTCGTCGAAGCCGATGGAGCCGGTGATAATCTGCTTCACATCGCCGGCATAGCGCCGCCCTACCAACCCATGCTCGCGCATCTGCCGCTGCCGCTCTTCGATGGGCAGCGTGTACCAGTTTTTATCCTCGCCGCGCCGCCGGTCCATGGGATAAAAGCAGATATAACGGTTGGGCGGCATCTCCGGATAAAGCCGCGGGCGCATAGCCGCGCGTTGCCGCTCCATTTCCTGTTCCACTTCGGCGTTCCACTCCGGCGACTGTGGCTGCAGGCCCCGCTCCCCCAATTGCTGGTAAAGCTTTACTGAGGAATCATAAAGTCCCAGTTCAACCACGGAAAGATACGATGTGGTGGTTTCCAGGTAGTCATTCAGTCCCGTCCGCGCCAGCTGCAGCTCCACCTGTTTGAGTTCGTCGAACGATGCCCGGAAATGCACCAGCATCAGATCGCCCTTATGGCCGAGCAGGGAATAGACGGCGCTCTGCCGCTCTTCCATTTCCTGAAGTACAGGTTGAGCTTCGTTGAGGATACGGTTGCACTCGCTGGGATTGAGCCGTCGCCATTCCGCCCAGCGGAATCGCATCATTTGGTGTAGCACGCTGGAGCCCTCCAGGGTCAGCGGTACAGGCGGCATCTCGGCGATTGGGGGACGAACCTTGGTAGGTGCAGACATGGGTGCTTTTGGCCTCGGGTGTTCGTTGTGACTGTAGCATTCTATTCCACCCACAAAAGCCTATCACCGCCGGGGACACCGAGTTCGCCGAGCAAACATGGGATGTTTAGAGACTCCTTCATGGGAACCTTTGTTTTTCCCGAGATAACTTGCGTCCTCTCGGCGCTCTTAGCGTGCTCGGCGGTCGGAATTAATGCGGGTGCGGGCCGGTATACTTCGCGCAGCAGGGCGGCTCCACGGGACGAAATTCCATCACTTCCACGCGAGTCAGGTCGGGATCATAAAGGTTGAGCTGCCATTTGCCGTCCCGGCCAACCTGCGCCGGCTCAGGGATGGGCCAGCCGCTCTGTTCCGCCATCTTCACTGCGGGCTTGATGTCTACCACCCCCAACGCAAGGTGCCGCATCACTCCGGCCTCGTGAGGAGAAGGGTTTTCCGCCACGTTGAGCATGTATTCCAGCCAGTCGCTGCCGTTGGGGACCTGCATGTCCACCCAGTCGGTTTCCTCCTTTTTCATGCCGCCGTGCCAGTACACATGGAATCCGAGCAGGTCTTTATAAAAGCGATCTTCCGCAGCACGATCGCGCACAATAAAACCGGCGTGAATCATGTGGGTGGAAATGGGATGTCCCGAGGCGCCGCCTGCCGCGGCCGTTCCAAACTGCTCGAAGCAAATCTGATGACCTTCCGGATCGCGGACGTCAAAACTGCGAGTCCCATCAGCAGATTTGGTTAACTGTTCCGGCACCTTTACCCCATGTCCGCCCAGGTAGCGCCGCATCGCTTCAGCATCTTTGGTTTGAAATCCAACCTCTATCAGGCGATCCGCCGGCGCATCGGCCCCCGCTGCTACCAACTCCACATACTGTTGACCGTTGATGCGGAAGCGCGCACGTTGCGAACTCCCCGCCGGCTCTTCGGCTAGCCCGAGCACGCGGCCATAAAACTCGCGCGATTTGGCGAGGTCGGCGGCCCGCAGGGTCGCGTGCGAAATGCCTACAATGGCGGGCCGGCGCGCTCCTTGGGCCATGACTGAGGCGGCCAGTATCAGCGTCACTATACCTGCCCTTTTCATGCTCTTCATGCGCGATCCTTTAAGCGATATACGAATTTCAGCCCCGACCAAGTTTCATCTACCGCGCACACCTTCACGTCCACCAGCCCGAGTCCCAGGCCGATCTCGCGGATTAAGTTTTCGTTGAGGTCGGTTGTTATTCCCGAGGTCTTCTTGGGCCAGGAAATCCACAGCGAGCCATTCGTGGCCAAGCACCTCTTGGCATCCTTAAACCGTTGCTTCAGTTCTGCGTGACTGGTGATGAACAATTGAATGAAGTCAAGCTTCTCGCCCAGTTGCTCTGCGCAATTTACTTGCTCCGGCAATGCGCCCAGGGTCTTGCGGTATCCCGGCGGACCGCTCAGCAATGCGATGCGCTGCCCCGGTTTGATGCCGAGCTTCTTGACCAGCGGCGTGCCCGAATAACCTGCCATAATGCGGTTATTGTACTCAAGACTGCGACGCGCCAATACCCCGTCTTGAGCTCCACTCCCAAACCCGTTACTCTACCCATTTATGAACCGCCGCGACCTGCTGCGCTTTTTCGGATCGGGGGCCATGGGCCTGGGCCTAAGCAGTCTGTCGGCGGCCAAAACTCCCGCCCGTAAAAGAATCCTGATGTTTACGAAATCCTCGGGCTTCGAGCACGACATGGTGAAGCGGAGCGGCGGGAAACTGAGCCCGGCCGAGCAGATCGTCACCGACCTAGGCCATAAACGCGGCGTTGAGGTCACCGCTACCAAAGACGGCAGCTTTTTCTCGCAGCCCACTCTGTCGCAATACGACGCGTTTTTTTTCTACACGACCGGCGACCTCACTACCGCTGGCCAGGACAAAAATCCGCCTATGACGCCGGAGGGCAAGAAGTCGTTTCTCGATCTCATTCGGCAGGGCAAGGGCTTCATCGGCACCCATTCCGCCACCGACACTTTTGAGCCGGCCTCAGCTCACACTGATCCCAACCCGCCGGCGTCGCTGGACCCGTATGTTGACATGATCGGCGCGGAATTTGTCGGCCACGGCCAGCAGCAGAAAGCCCGCGCCCGCGTCGCCGACTTCCGCTTTCCCGGCATGCACGCCCTGGGGCAGGGAATTGAATGGACGGAGGAATGGTACGCCCTGCGCGCCTTTCCCCCTGAGCTTCATGTGCTGCTGGTAATGGAAACCGAGGGCATGCAGGGCAATTTCTACCAGCGCCCGGCTTACCCCAATACCTGGGCGCGCATGTACGGTCAGGGACGCGTTTTCTATACCGCGCTTGGCCACCGCGAAGACGTGTGGTCCAATCCCGCCTACCAGGCCCTGATCACCGGCGCTATCGCCTGGGCGGTGCGCGACGTGAACGCGCATGTGCCGCCGGACTTGGAGCGCGTGACGCCGCACGCGAATGACATTCCGGCGGCGGCGTTTGCACACCCAGAAAAGTAGTCAGGAGTCATCAGTCGGGAGTCAGCGGAGCAAGTGGACATCTAAAGCTTGCGCAGAAAAGCTGGTCCCGTCGGCTTCGCTCAGGGCTGGCTCTTCGCCGCGCTCAGGATCACAACTGTGAAGGCTTTTTCTTTCGAGTCTGAATCTTGAGCGCTGCTCGAAACCCGAAACACTCGAAACCTGAAACTTTGAAATCTGAGAAATGTTGAAATCTTGCGCTCAGGCCAGCAGTTCCTGACCCTGGCTCCTGACTCGTTACTCCTGACTACCGACTCCTCCCCCCGTTCCTTCCCGGTTTCCCGCCCGTCTCCCGGTGGAGAGTTTCTGCTACTTCCGTTTAGAATGGGAGAAACAAAGCAAAGGGCGTGTAAAGAAGGGGGAGGACAACGGCAGCCAGGGGCGTCTGGCCAGGCCGAAGCCAACGCAGTGCGCGAGCCTAATTTCGCCCGGACAGCCGTGGTTACCGGCCCTCCGCCTGGAGGAAATGCCGGTCCGCTCGCACATCTTGCTCGTATGCTGAAAAACACCAGGTCTCCCCACCGTTCCTCCGTTCTTCTGCTGGTTGCAATGGCGGTTCTGGCGGGCATTTCGGCCGGGCAGGTCGGCTCTACCCAGCTCGCGACTCCAGGCGGGCAATCACCTACGCCCGCGCAATCGCCTACACAACCCGCGCCGGCCCAATCCGCCCCGACTCAGTCCGCAGCGCCGTCGCCCTCGCCCGCTTCACAGCCTCCGGCGGTGCGCATCACGCTTGATGAAGCCATCAATCTGGCCTTTACCCACAGTCATGTGCTGAAGGCAGCGGAGACCACCATTCAGCAGGCCCAGGCGGAAGAGATCACCGCTAACCTCCGCCCCAACCCGGTTCTTAGCGGCGACTCCCAGTTTCTACCGATTTTCGGCAACCCTTCGGGCTCGACCACTTCTGACACACTGCAGCAGTTGTCGCAATTCGATGTCGGCATCGGTTACCTGATTGAGCGCGGCGGGAAACGCCATCGCCGCCTGCAGGCGGCCCGCGATGTGACCACGCAGACTCGTTCCACCGTGCTGGACAACCAGCGCACCCTCGCCTTCAACGTGGCGCAGCAATTCGTTGCTGCCCTGCTGGCCGACTCCAACCTGCAGTTCGCGCAGCAGGACCTCAACAGCTTCCAGCAGACGGTCACCATAAGCGAAGAGCGTTACAAGGCCGGTGATATAAGCGAAGCCGACTACCTTAAGATCAAGCTGCAGCTTCTACAGTTCCAAACTGACGTTTCTGCCGCCCAGGTGGCCCGCGTGCAGGCCCTGGCGACACTGCGCCAGCTAATGGGATATACGGCTGTTCCGGAGAATTATGATGTCGTCGGCGACTTGGCTTACACCCCAGTCAACGAGAACGAGGATGACCTCAAGGCCCTGGCTCTGCGCACGCGCCCTGATCTGATTGCTGCGCAGGCGGGCTTGACCGCATCTAAGAGCGCATACGAACTGGAACGAGCTAATGGCAAACGCGACGTGAATCTCGCGGTCAACTTCTCCCACGTGTCGGGCTTCAGCTCGGGATCCTGGTTCGCTAACATGGAACTGCCTATCTTCAACCGCAACCAGGGCGAAATCGCGCGTACCCGTTACGCCATTACTCAGGCGCAGGAAAACGCATATGCCGCCAGCGATATCGTGCTTACCGACGTGGAGAGCGCCTATGCGGCTGTCTCTACCAACCAGCAGGTGGTGCAGCTTTACCTCGGTGGTTACCTCAAGAACGCCCAGGATTCGCGAGATATCAGCGAGTATGCTTACAAGAAGGGGGGAGCTAGCCTGCTGGATTTTCTGGATGCAGAGCGCAGTTATCGCGCCACCGAACTGGCCTATCGCCAGGCGCTGGCCTCATATATGACAGCAGTGGAGCAGTTGAAGGAAGCGGTAGGCACCCGGAATCTGCCATGAGCCAACTTCATCTCAATCCGCAGCGGCACCGGGGCTGGCAGGCAGCCGCTGGTTTGGGGTTGGCCGCGATTTTGGCGCTCGCAGCCTGCAATAACAACTCCAAGACGGCCGAAGCCGCCAACCCCAACAGCGGCGGCTCGTTGCTGTTCACTGTTCCGGCGGAGCAGATGTCGCATGTGCAAGTGGTGACTGTAGAGCCCACCACCCTGCGTCGCATCTTGCGCCTTAGCGGTGCCGTGGCCTTCAATGCCTTTCGCACCGCCCCGGTTATCACCCAGGTCAGCGGTCCGGTCAGTCGCATCGTGGCGCAGCCTGGCGAGGTGGTCCGCAAGGGCCAGCCCATGCTTTACCTGGCCAGCCCCGACTACTCCCAACTGCGGGCCAACTACCTGAAGGCGCGCGACGCCTTCGAACTGGCAGACAAGAATTACGCTCGCTCCAAGGATCTCTACGCCCACAACGCGATTGCCGAGCGCGATCTGCAGGCGGCAGAATCAGCCCGCACCCAGGCTCAGGCAGACATGGTAGCGGCTCAACAGGCGCTTACCATCATCGGGATTTCCAATCCCGAAACCGTGATTTCCAAGCCGGCATCGCCGGAGGTGCCGCTGCTTGCACCCCTGGGCGGCGAAGTGGTGGAGCGCCTGGTCTCGCCCGGCCAGGTAGTGCAGGCGGGCAACACGCAGTGCTTCACCATCTCCGACATGAGCACGGTCTGGGTGCTGGCCAATATCTTCCAGGATGACTTGGCTTACGTACACGTGGGCGATCCCGTCACCATCACCACATCTACGTACCCGGGGCAAGAATTCCGCGGCAAAATTTCCTACGTGTCCGAAGGCATGGATCCCGCTTCGCGCACGGTGCAGGCCCGCGTTGTCACCGAGAACCCCGGCCGGCGCTTGAAGAAGGACATGTATGTGACGGTCACGGTGGCCGCCGGCGCCATCAAGAACGCCCTCGCCGTACCCGATTCTGCGGTGCTACGCAACGAGGAAAACGAGCCGTTTGTCTATGTCGCCGTAAACCAGGCTAACCATCAGTTCGCGCGCCGCATGGTGAAGGTAGGCGAGAGCAATCACGGGACAAGCCAGATCCTCGATGGCCTCAAGCCGGGAGAACAGGTAGTAGGCGACGGCAGCCTTTTCCTGCAATTTGCCAATTCACTACAGCAATAGGGAGAACAGCACAGGTCGGCGCTAATTCGGGATGATTCACCGCATTGTTCAAGCTGCTTTGCGCCAGCGTTTCCTGGTGCTGATGTTCACCGTCTTCCTGGCGGTGGCGGGAATCATTTCCTTCCAGCGCATGCCGGTGGACGCCTACCCCGATCTCTCTCCGCCCATGGTGGAGTTGATTACCCAGTGGCCCGGTCACGCCGCCGAAGAGGTGGAGCGCCTGGTAACTCTGCCGATCGAGGTGGAGATGAATGGCGTGCCCCACATGGAGGTGATGCGCTCCATCTCTCTTTACGGGCTCTCCGATATTCGCCTGACATTTGAAGAAGGAACGGACGACTACTTCGCGCGTCAGGTGGTGTTCGAGCGCCTGGGTCAGCCGCAACTGCCCACAGGGGTAACCCCCACCATGGCGCCGCTGTTCAGCCCCAGCGGCCTGGTTTACCGCTACGTTCTAGAGAGCCCCGACCGCAGCCCGCAGGAACTGAAAACCATTGAGGATTGGGTAATCGAACGCGCGTACAAGTCCGTCCCCGGCGTAGCCGACGACTCCAGCCTCGGTGGCACAACCATGCAATACCAGGTGCTCCTGGACCCCGCGCAGATTTATGCCTACCACCTCACGGTGCCCCAGGTGATGAATGCTCTAGCCGCCAACAACGGCAACACCGGCGGCGGCTTTTATTCCCAGGGCGGCCAGTTCTACTACGTGCGCGGCCTGGGCCTTGTGCGCGACACCGCAGATATAGGGGACATCGTGGTGGGCAGTAACAAAGGCGCGCCCATTCGCGTCAAGGACATCGGTCAGGTGGTGATCGGCCATGCACCCCGGCTGGGCGAGTTCGGATTTGAGAACCATGACGATGCGGTGGAAGGCGTCATTCTCATGCGCCGCGGCGAGCAGACCCAGACCGTGCTCAAGGGCGTGGAGGAAAAAACCCGGCAGCTCAACCACCAGATCCTCCCCAAGGATGTAAAGGTCCGTCCCTTCTACGACCGCAGCGAGCTGGTGAATCTGACCACTGACACGGTGGAAAGCAACCTGCTGCGCGGCATGGTGCTGGTGCTGATTGTGCTCATCTTTTTTCTGGTCAGCATACGCGCCGCCATAATCGTTGCCCTCACCATCCCGCTGGCGCTGCTGTTTTCCTTCATCGTCCTGCACGCCCACGATGTTTCCGCCAACCTCCTTTCTATTGGCGCCATAGACTTCGGCATCATCATTGACGGCACCGTGGTCATGATGGAAAACATCTACCGCGAGCTCGCCGAGCGTTCCGGCCAGCCCGTCAATATCAATGAAGTGATTCTGCTTGCGGCCAAGGACGTAGACCGGCCCATCTTCTATTCCGTCGCCGTCATTATCGCCGGTTACCTGCCCATATATGCCCTGAGCGGCCCTTCCGGAAAGCTCTTCCATCCCATGGCGGAGACAATGTCCTTCGCCCTTATCGGCGCCCTCATTCTCACGCTGACCCTGACGCCGGTGTTGGCTTCGCTGTGGTTCAAGACAGGAGTGAAGGAACGCGTCAACAAACCCTACGAGTGGATCAAGGCCAAGTATGCCCGCCAGCTTGATTGGTCGCTCGACCATCCCCGGCTTACGTTGCTGATTGCGGCGGCTATTTTCGGTGCCACCCTGCTGCTTGTGCCGTTCATCGGGGGCGAGTTCATGCCTCACCTCGACGAAGGCGCGCTTTGGGTGCGCGCCACCATGCCCTATACGATCTCCTTCGAGGAGGCCAGCAAGATTGCGCCCCAGATTCGGCAGATCCTGATGTCCTACCCGCAGGTGACGGTGGTAGGTTCCGAGCTAGGCCGTCCCGACGACGGGACCGACCCTACTGGGTTCTTCAACTGCGAGTTCTACGTCGGCCTCAAACCCTACAAGGACCAGGCGTGGCAGACGGGCAGTATCCGCGATAAGCAGCAACTGATCGCTTCCATTGATTCCAAGCTGCGAACCTATCCCGGAATTATTTTCAACTATACTCAGCCGGCTGAAGATGCAGTTGACGAGGCGCTCACTCGACTGTAGAGTTCATTGGCTGTAAAGGTTTACGGGCCCGACCTGCAGGTGCTGCAGAAGACCGCCCTCGAGATCAAGAAGACTCTCTCCCAGGTGCCCGGGTTCACCGAGCTAACCGTGGTGCGCGAACTGGGCCAACCGAGCCTCTTGGTGGACGTGAATCGGGAGAAAATCGCGCGCTATGGAATCAACGTGGGTGACGTGGAGAACGTGGTGCAGGCGGCGGTGGGTGGACAGGCCGCCACCCAGGTGATCCAGGGCGAGAAGCTCTTCGACCTGGTGGTGCGCATGCAGCCGCAGTTCCGCAGCAACGCCCAGCAGATCGGCAACCTGCTGGTGGGCACGCCTGACGGCCAGCAGGTGCCGCTCTCGGAACTGGCCAATATTACCCAGGGCAATGGCGCTTCATTCATTTATCGCGAAGATAACTCACGCTACATCGGCATTCAGTACAGCATTGAAGGCCGCGATTTGGCGCGTGCAGTGGACGACGGCCAGGCGGCAGTCAAGAAAGCCATCATCTTGCCCCAAGGCTATTGGATGACATGGGGCGGGGAGTACAGCCAGTATGTGGCCGCCAAGCAGCAACTCAATGTGATTGGCCCGCTGGCGGTGGTGCTGATCTTCCTCATCCTATTTGCCCTTTACGGTAACTTCAAGTTCCCCGTATCCATCGCTCTGGGCGTGATCATGACCGAACCCGTGGGCGCGCTGGTTGCGCTCAAGCTGACTCATACTCCATTTAGCGTCTCCTCCGTGCTCGGCCTGCTGGCGCTGCTGGGGGTCTCGGTGGAGACTGCCGTCATTCTCGTCTCCTACATCAACAAGCTGCGACTGGAGGGCAGGGACATACGCACCGCGACTCGCGAAGCCGCCCTGCTGCGGCTCCGCCCCATTATGATGACCGCTCTGGTTGCCGGCCTCGGCCTGCTCCCCGCGGCGCTTTCTACCGGCATCGGCTCCGACACGCAGAAGCCGTTTGCTATCGTCATCGTCACCGGCATGGTCTCCCGGTTGTTGCTCGGTTTTTTCGTGGATCCCACGTGGTACCTGACCGTGGCCCGCGATGGCGACGTGCTGCAGGTATAGGCTGAGGCACAAGGGTTTTTGGGGTATGCTGAGCGCCAATCGTAGATAGCTCCCAACCAAATGCGTAGGTTCTTCGGTCGCGTTTGCCGCGCAAGCCAGGCTCGCACTCTCTCAGAATGACATTAAGAAATTGAGAGTTGAACTAGAAACCAGAAATTCGAAACTTTGGAACGCAGAAACCACGAAACCGCTAGAAACCTTAAAACTTTCCGTCTACCACCTCATAGTGGCTGACAAGATCGTCGAAACTGCTTAGCAGGGCTTGCGCGTCTGGAGCCACCACTGCCTTCTCCGGTTTTGCTCCCGCAAACTTCCGCACCGCTTCCATTGAATCCCACAGCGTGAGCACCACAAACTCCACGGCACCATTCACCGCGCGCCGAAGCAGATATGCACCCCGATGACCTTCAATCGTGCGCAGCTCGGGAAAAACGTTTCTGGTGGCGTGATGAACATACTTCTCGGCCTTCTCCGGGGCCGCCTGTCCCTTCCACATCCGCAGAATCATGCCCTTGGTTTGTGCCGCAGAAGCCTTTGCCCCTGCCGGGCGGATGGGCTTGGCAGCGTCTTCTCCCGCCACCGTCGCCCACTCGCGCACATACCAGCGCTTCACCGCACCGCTGGTCACATAAGGGTCGGCCTGGGCAAACTTCTCCGCCACCTCCGATGAGTCGCCTTTGAAGAGCAGCACGGCTCCGTCCACCGGATTAGCCAGCGCCCCACCCAGTACCAGCTCGCCGCGCGCGCTGGCCTCCCATGCCTTCTCCAGATGTGCGGCCCGAAACTCCGCCCGCCGCGCCACGTAATCCTCGGCAACTTCATAGAAAAGAAGGTAATGCATAAGGTTGCTCCTTTCGGGATGGTGGAATTTGGATTTCGGGCCGGCGTCTAAGGTTTCATAGTTTCACGGTTTCAAAGTTTCCAGCCTTCGCGAGACCGACTCCTGCACCTCGCTCCAAGGTCGAAAGTAAACCCGAACCTTGAAAGCTTGAACCCTGTGAAACCTTGCCCCTAGTCACCTGTTACCGCTGTAACCGCAGCGTGGTACCTTCGGGCCATTGTCCTTTCGTGTGCCCGCCCGTACCGTTATGGGAAGCCCTGGTTGCCCCAGCCACGGGCGGGGGACGAACATGAAGCCTTTACAAGTCTGGTGGGTGGCTTTGGGATTCCTGGTAGCGCGTTGGGTGTTCAAGCGGCAGCCCATTGTGGATCCGGTGACCCGGCTCCGTTCCATGGGCGGCTTGTAATCGGGGAAGCTTATTAGGGCCCGTGTCGCTACGGCTGTTTTTCCGTAGCAGCTTCTGAATGCAGCCCTCGTTTCTGCAGCAGCACTTCTTGGATCTGCGGATAGAGCGGGCTGATCCGCTGCACTAATTTCCATTCTGCGGTTGCTTCGTCGTATTTCTTTTCCTCCCATAACACCCCGCCCAGCAGGAAGTGGGCGCGGTCATTGTTCTGGTTAAGCGTCACCGCCTGGCGCAGCGCCTTTTCCGCTTCCCCAAACTTGCGCAGCCTTAGAAAAGTCTCGCCCTGCAGCATGAAAGCGTTGTCATTCTGCGGATCCTGCTGCAGCACCGCTTCCAACAGAGCCAATACCGGACCGTAACGATGGTCCTGGATAATTGCGGCCGCGTGGCTCAGCTCATCGCGAATCCGCTCCGCCATCATGCCCTTTTCCCGTTCCGCCTTGCCCAGTTGCTCCACGTTCTGCAGGAGCATCTGGACCCACTTTGTATCGTCAGGCTGGTCAGTGAAACGGCAAGCTACCAGCGTGTAACCCTGCGGCCCGTGACCGAAAGTGGCCTGCCCGAGCAGGATTTGTGCCCGGCTGCCCACCATTCCTGGGGCCATCCAGTATTTCGTGGCAAAACCTTCATCCACTTTGTTCTCGGAGATGTACTCCACCGCGTCCAGCGCGGCCCGGCCAACTTTGATCTTGCCCAGGTAATGGACGTCTCCTGGCTTCAGCGACGGCCCCAAGGTAACCGCGTGCGCCGATGTCTTCATCATAAAGCCGCCCGATACCATGGCGTAGTAGCGCGAAGCCTCCGCCGACCACAAGCTCAGGTCCATCTCCAGGCGCCGGCTCAGCCGGTCGCCCGAGGCCAGCGACTCGATGTACCCGTTGCGGTAAAGCGGCCGGTCGAAGCCCCACACAAACACCACCGCCTCGGTGGCGGGATTGTAAAGAGGCAAGGAGCGGTCGTCCCCCAGCTCCCAGGAGCGTTTTTCCTGCCAACCTGCAGGAATGTTGAGGCGGATATACCGGTCGTAAAGCGCCTGCTGCGGGCCAGGTGCTGCCTGTGCTTGCGCGGTTGCCGGAATCGCGGCGTTCTTCTCACCGCTGGGCGAGGATTGCGCCCGGGCGCAAGTCGGCGCAGCTATTACCAGGCCGCATACCAGCCAGGCGCCAACCCACAGACTTCGCAAATATGTTCTTTCAGTGGACCGCATAGAAGTCTTTCTCGGAGCCAAGTTGAACTCCCCCAAATACTGGCACAGATGGCCCAAAGGTCAAGTGACCATGGGGCAGCATTCCCGTTTGTGCTACGACCAACGTGTCCGCCAACGCCGTTCCGCTCTGGGTAGAATTTCTAGAACCGCTGTTCTCTAGTAATTACTTGAGTTCGCCCGCGCTGGGGTTGGTGTCCATGCCGCTAGAATGCGACAGGAGAGCTTTCGTTTCTGCATGAGACGTGTTAGCGCCATTGTGCTGGTTGCAGTTGCCCTTGGTCTGGGTTGCGCATCGGCCCGCGCCCAAGCCGAAGACCAGAGACCGTCGCTGGGCGACATTGCCCGCGCCTTGCGCGCCAAAAAGAAGGCTGAGCTGCCAGTCATCACCAACGAGAATTTTTCTCATCTGCCGCAGCTGATCCGGCAAACCGAGCAGCAGGCGCTGGCAGCGGGCCTGGTACCGCCCCCGGTGGCCAAGCACTCCGAGCCAGAAATAACCTGCAGCCTGGCTTTCAGCGCCCAGTCACAATCGGCCCCCGCCGCCAATGCTTCTATCCCGCAGGATTTGCCGGTTGGCATGCTCGCCAAGCTGGATGGTCCCGCCGTTATCAGCGGCGACACCCTGCAAGTCTCCATCTATAACGGCAGCAATTGGGATGTGCAAGAAATTACTGTTGGAATTACTGTGGTCAAGCGCGAGAACCAGGTGGCTGCGCTGACCACTCCGGCGCAACTGCTGCCCGTCAGCGACGCCGGTCCTGCGCCCATGCTTAAGAAACCGGATATAACGTTTCTGTACCACCTGAAGGGTTCAGCGCCGCCCTCGTCCACCACTGCCTTCAAGCAGGCTCTGGGCCTGAACCTCAGTCCTAATGACGAGTGGCATTGGGCCATCCTGCAGGCTCGCGGGCTTCCTCCCGCCACTCCCGTTAGCGGCCAATAGTGGTCTTCTCGAAGTCGTTTAAGAAATCCTTTTGAGGGCTTCTCCTCAGGAGCTAAAGGCCGTAATTCTTGCGGCTCTTGGCGGCACGGCTGAAGCCGTGCCCTTCTGAAAACTATTTTTGAAACAAGCTTTACCTACAAACTATCGCGAACTGAGAACAGAGAACTGAGTACCGAGAACTAGCTACCGACCTTCTCCACTTTCCCGCTCTTGGCGCTGCGATACGCGGCATCCAGAATCATCTGGTTGGTCCAGCCCTCTTCGCCTGGCGCGGGAAACGAGCCTTTGCCTTCCAACGCATCGGCAAACGCGTCCACCTGCCGCGCATAGGCTCCATGATTGGAAACGCGCTCGCTATCAACAATTTCTCCGTTGCGCAACAATTCAATGCGAATTGGCTCCTCCACGCTGAGCGCGTTGTCGGCTCGCAGCACGCCATTTTCACCGACGATCTCCAGTGGCGTGCGGTATGCCGCGCGGGTGGAAACCAGCACCGCGCCCAAGGCCCCGCGGCCGAACCCCAGCGACACGACCGCCGCCGCCTCCACATCGCCCGAGTCGCGATCGGTCATGGTGCGCGCGCTCACCCGCAGTATCTCGTCCTGCAGAATGAAGCGCAGGGCGTCAATGCAGTGCACGCCCACGTCGGCAATTGGCCCGCCGCCGGCAATGGAACGCTTATTCAGCCATTTGCGCGCGTGCGCCCGCCCGGGATAGGAAAACTCGCTGCGTGCGAATATAATTTTCCCCAGCTCGTGGGCCGCCACTCGCTCGCGCAGCCGCGCCGTACTGTTTTCAAAGCGAAACACCTGCGCCACTCCCAGCAGCAGCTTGGCCTTGTGCGCCGCCTCCACCATCTTTTTGCACTCGCCGGCGTTCATGCCCATGGGCTTTTCCACCAGCACCGGCTTGCCATATTTCAGGGCCAGCAGCACGTCATCCAGGTGGTTGGCGTTGGGCGTGGTAACGAGTACCGCGTCCACTTCTTTGGATTTGCACAATTCCTCGGCGGAATCGAAGGCCAGCGGAATGTTGAACTGCGTGGCGGAAACTTTCGCATCCTCCAGTTTGCGCCGGCTGAGTGCGCTGACTTTGCAGTTCCTGGCCTCGGCGAAGCCCGGCATCAGCCGCTTCACCGCGTGCAATCCGAAGCCCAGTATGCCGAAGCGAATCATCAGGTATAGGGGTAGAAAATGAAAAACAGCAGCGACAACCCCGCCAGCACCCACAGCCCCGGCTTCACCTCGCGAAAGCGCCCCGCCACCAGTTTGCAGAAGGGGTAGAGCACGAATCCCGCCGTGATGCCCACGCCGATGTTGTAAGTAAAACTCATCAAGGCTACCACGGCGAAGGCCGGAATCAGCTCGGTGAAATCATCGAAGCGGATTTTGGTGATGGGCGCAAGCATCAGCAATCCCACCACAATCAACGCCGGCCCATACGCCTGTGGTGGAATGGCAGCCACAAAAGGCGAAAAGAACAGCGTTCCGGCGAAACATACCGCCGTAACTATGGCGGTCAGCCCGGTGCGTCCTCCTGCTTCTACCCCGGTCGCCGATTCGATGAATGCCCCCGACGTGGTCGTGCCGACCAATGCCGCAAAAGTCGTGGAGAGCGCGTCCGCAATCATCGGCCGCTCAATCTGCGGCAGGTTGCCGTTCTCATCCAGGAACCCGGCCCGCGCCGAAACGCCTATCAGTGTCCCCATCGTGTCCACGAACGCCATCACAAAAATGGTGAGCACCACTGGGAAAAATCCCCAACTCCATGCGCTCTTCAGATCCAGTTTGAACAGCACTGGTGAAAGGCTGGGCGGCAGGCTGATCCAGCCATGCGGCGCCGGCGCAACTTTGGTTGCAAACGCTACCAGTGCCGTGGTCACAATGCCTACCAGGATGGCGCCAGGAAAGCGCCGGATCATCAGCACCGCCATCAGCACAAAGCCAAAAATGGCCACCAGCACCGGCGCCGAGGTCACGTGCCCGGTACGCACCGGCGCGCCCTGCGTGCCGAGCATGACGATGCCGGTTTCATTCAGCCCCACGAAGGTAAACAGCCCGATGCCCACCGCGAAGCTGTAGCGGAGCGCCGAAGGAATGGCGTCCACCAGCCGCTGCCGTAGCCGAACCACGGTTAGCAGCAGGAAGAGCACGCCTGCAATAAACACTGAAGCCAGCGCCGCCTGCCAGCTGTAGCCCAGCACCTGCACCACGGTGTAGGCGATGAACGCGTTCTCTCCCATGTACGGCGCGATGGCGAAAGGCCGGTTGGCATAGAGGCCCATCAGCAGCGTGCCGAATATCGCGGTAACGATGGTGGCTACCATTGCCGGCTTTGCCGGAATGCCCGCTGCCTTCAAGACCGCGGGATTGACCACGATGATGTAGGACATGGTGACGAACGTGGTCACGCCCGCCGTCACCTCCCGCCCCAGCGTCGTTCCAGCGCGGTCCAGGCCAAAATATGTAGCGATGAAACTGGGGCTCGTCGTGATTTTCGTGGCAGTACCCGTCATCTGCCGTTAACAGTCCTGAGTCACTACCAATAGAAGCCCAAGTTCATTTCATGTCAACGGGGATGCAGCACCGATCTTTTTATGATTGTCATGCTGAGCGCAGCGAAGGACCTGCTTTTTCCTGCAACCGAAATCGCCGACTGCCTTGATCCGCCCCGGGCATCGCCTTTTATATGGCCAGTGCCAACAGCTAACAGCTGCTTCCGCTACAATCGCACCACCCATGCCATACACCGTCTTTGCCGCCGATCTCGGAGGAACAAAACTGGCCGCGCGTCTGGTCACTCTGGAGGGCAAATTCCTGGCTCGCAAAACCGAGGCGGTTGATCTTTCCTCCAACCTCGCTCCGGTGGAACAAATGTGCCGCCTTTTCCGCGAGCTGGCCGGCAGAACCAAGATTTGCGCCGCCGGCATCGCCGTCCGGCCAAGTGGCCCGAGCGGCGCGGTCTGGACTTCCAGCCTTCCCGGCTGGGAACAAATTCCCCTCGGCCCCCGCAGCGCAAGCGTCTGCGCGTTCCAGTACAGCTGGCGGCACTGCCCGCGGCGGAGCTTACCCAGAAATTATCGCCCGATTTGCCCGCGAGCACGAACCAGTGCCACGCCAACTCTTCAATCGTGCCGGCAAGCTGCTGGGCTTGGCGGCCGCCAACCTTATCAGCCCCTTCGATCCTGAAGTGCTGATTGTGAACGATATGCTCGCTGCCGCTGATCTGTTCTTTCAGACGTTGAAGGAAACCGCCCTGACGCGGTGCCAGCCGCTTGCCGCCAAACACGTTCAGATCAAGCTGAGCCGCTTGGGAAGGGATGCCAATCTGCTGGGCGTAACGCACCCGGCGCTCAGCGGCACGGAGAGGATGAAATCGTCAATCACCGCTCGTCGGTAACCAACCTTATGAGCAGTCACCAATTTCGGGAATCGGCGAGGCGCTAACTCATGCCCCAGGGTGGCCACCGCAACCGTCTTTTTGCCGCCGCCTGTGCCGGCATGTTCATTTTTGGCGTGGTGCTGGCGCTGCTCGGAACCCTGTTCGGCTTGCCCGCCATGCGTGACCGCCTGGGAGTGAACCTGGCCCAGCAGGGCGACCTCTTTCTGCTGTTGTTTGCCGGAGTCTGCCTCGCCACGGTCGCCGTCGGCCCGCTGATTGACCGCTTTGGGACCAAGCTGGTGTTGCTGATCTCAGCCCTCCTGGTCACGCTCGCGCTGCTTGAATTTGCCGCAGCACACTCGGTGTTCTCCGCCTCCATCGCCGCGCTCTTAATTGGCCTGGGCGGCGGCGGCCTTAACACCTCCTCCAACGTCCTTACTTCAGAACTGTACGAAGGCAACCGGGGGCCCATGCTCAACTTGCTGGGCATCTTCTACGGCTTTGGAGCACTCTTCATTCCGTTGCTGGCGGCCAGCATCACAAAGCTGCTGCCCATGCCCGAACTGTTGCTCTGCACCGCCGTGCTGCCCGCGATCGCAGTCGTGGCTTATGCCGTGTTGCCTTTTCCCCCGGCGCGCGAAGGGCATGGCATGAGCTGGCGGGAAATTTTGGAGGTGGTCCGCTACCCCGGCCTGCTGTTGTTTGGCCTTCTTCTGTTTATTGAATCGGGCAACGAAGCCGTGCTCGCCGGCTGGACCTCCACTTATGTTGGGAAGGCTGGAGCGGCGGCTCAGCTTGCCACCTGGATTCTGGCCGGATACTGGGCAGGTCTGATGCTGGGCCGCTTTTGCGCCACTCGACTGCTGCGCCATTTTCGCGATGTACAGCTAGTGCTGCGCTGCACGTTCGGTGCTATGGTCGGCTGTGCCGTTCTTCTTGGCGTGCGGTCGGTCCCAGCGCTCGCCGCCGTTGTAGTCTTCACCGGGTTCGCCCAGTCAGCCATTTTCCCCACCACTCTGGCCATGATTGGCGACCGCTACCAACGCTATGCCGCTACCGCTTTCGGCGTGCTGTTTGCGATCGGCTTGGCTGGGGGCGCCGTCTTCCCCTGGGCCGTGGGCCAAATCTCAGAAGCCAGCAGTGTGCGCGCGGGCATGGTGCTGTTGCTGGTGGGTGCCTGCGCCGTTGTCGCCACTGCGCTTGTGATTAAGCACCGCCTGTGCGGAAATGGACGAGCAGCCAGCACCTGAGCTACCCCTTAGCAGCAGTACCGATAGTCGCTTCAAGGGGCAAAGTCTGCGGCTACAGCCGTAAGATATCAGTGCACGTGAGTTGCTGATGCGGGTTCTAAATCTGCACTAACGGGCCATTGCCGTCCGTTGTGCCCCAGGCGCCCCCAGATTACTACTGCAATCGCCCAGACTCCGATTAGCGGAGCCAGGCTCGTCACTCCATGCAAGCCTGCGCGCAACCCTAGGTTCCAGGCTTCACCTTGCTGATACAGTTCGCCGCGCGCGAACGCCTGCACCGCCTCTTTGATGGGAAAGGTGACGGCCTCAGGAATCACTGGCCGGGTTGCGACTCCGGCAAGTGCCACTCCAACTCCGAACGCGGCCAGCACGGCCAGAATCGCCTTACTTGCTGGCCTTGAGCGCTCCCACACCGGGGCAATAAATAAGCAGGCAAAGGGAAGGCCAGGAGAGAGATACCGGGGCCCAAACGATGCTCCCGCCTGCCAGTGCAGGTAAGAAGCGTTGAACAGAAGATAGTAAATGGCGATGCCTGCGCTCACACACAGGCTCAACCGGGGCAGACCCGCGCGCCAGAGCAGGCGGAAGCCAACCGGTGCAACCACCAGTATGGGTGTGAACAGCAGCAGCCCGCAACGTTTCCCGAACAGCAGCGCGATCAGAACATGCCATTTTGGGTAAGTTACACCGAGCGCGCCATGTTGCAGAGTGTCCTGATAGTTGACCACATATTCGTATCCCAGGCGGAAGGGCGAGCTAAACGCCGCCTTCTGATAGATAAGAATGGTGGCCAGGCACAGCCCGGCGGTCAGGCACAGTACCGCCCCATTCCAAAAAAAATTCTTTGTGCTCGGCGCCGAGCGCCGGCAATAAACCAGCGCGATAATTCCAATCATCGCCGCGGGAACGGCGGCCGGAAATTCGGTGAGCACCGCCCAGCCCGCGGCCAGGCCCGCCGCGGCTGCGAGTGCGAGCTGTCGGGTCCGACCTCCGGGTTGTCGGAGGCGTTCGGCCGCGGCGAACGCAAAAACCAGGCAGGCTGAGGCGAGGGCGTGCCCCCAGAACTGCGTGGCGTAGATCCACATCGGTGTGCCCAGCCCGAACACCACCGCAGCAAAAGCCGCCGCCTCCGGCGTGATGTTCCAATTCCGCAACGTCAAAAACATCACCGCGGCTGCCAGCGCTATCGCCAGGGAAGAGGTCAGGACATTTGCCAGATAGAGCTGCAACGCGAGGACACGCGCAACGCGAAGTGGGCGAGCCAGCATTGCGCCGGCCGAAAGTGCCGGTACAGCCGCCAGCGAGAGACCCGGCGCTTTATCCGAGTAATAGTGCCCCTGGTAAAAGGCCTTATCGCCGGTATTCCACTCGTACCGATCAATGCGGACGCTGTGCTGCTCCGCGAGTGCCCGCGCCAGGTCGAAGTGGGAATTCTGGTTCCACCCCGTGCCCTGGTAAAAGTAGGCGTAGGAAACAAAGAGAGTGGCTGCAATGAGCCAGGCCCGAGCCCGCCAAGTCACATGGTACGGTGCGTGAACCTGATGCTGCATACTTAGAATCCCTGTGGCCGTTCGCCCGCCACTCCTAACCCGCGCTCCAGGGCCAGACCAACGCGCGCAATCGTGCCCTCATCGAACAGCCGCCCGATGACCGTAACCCCGTACGGCACGCGTCGCGGCTGGGAGAAGTTAGGCAAAGGATGGCTTGGGTCAGGCGCCCAGTCGCTGCGCGCTTTTCTGACTTCTACAAAGCCCGTGCGCAGTGTCAGCGATGGGTGTCCGGTGAAGTTAGTGATGGTGAGCATCTCGTCGCGCAGCGAGGGCACGAGCAGCAGGTCAACCTGATCGAAAACGCCAGCCATCATCTCCGCTACCTTGCGCCGGAAGCGGTCGGCCTGCACGAAATCCACGGCGGAGAGAAAGCGCGCTTCGCGGAAAATGTTAGGCCAAGCATCCCGCGTCTGGACCTTCAGTTCGTCAATTCCGTGGCTTAGCGTAAGTTCCTCAAATGCCGCCGCTGCTTCGGCAAACAGCATCAGTTGCAGCGCGCCATATGGCCAGTCGGGAATTGAAACCTCCACCGGCACCAGCTCCAGCTTCTTAAGGCTTTGCAGCGTGTCGCGGTCCACAGAGGTGGCGGGTGGTTGGTTCATCCAGGCAGGGAAGTATCCCACGCGGAGGCCGGCGACGGGGTTATTCGCCACAAAATCAAGGCGACTGGGCACGCTTGCCAGGTCGCCTGGGTCAGGGCCGGTTATGGCGTGGAGCACCAACATGGTGTCCTCCACGGTACGCGCCATGGGGCCAAGCTTGTCGAGCGACCAGCACAAGGTCATAGCGCCGGTGCGTGGCACTCGCCCATACGTAGGCCGCAGCCCGGTAATGCCGCAGCGCATAGACGGGTCCACGATGCTGCCTCCAGTTTCGCTGCCAATGGCAAATCCCACCAGGCCCGCAGCTACGGCAGAAGCCGGCCCGGCGCTGGAGCCGCCCGAGCCCTCCTGCGGCAGCCAGGGATTCATGGTCTGCCCACCAAACCAGATATCGTTCAGCGCCAGCGCCCCCAGGCTCAGCTTGGCCACCATCACCGCGCCCGCCTCGTGCAGGCGCTCGACCACAGCGGCGTTTTCGGCGGGCACGCGATTCCGAAATGGCTCAGCGCCATAGGTGGTGGGTATGCCGGCCGTATCGAGTAAATCCTTGCCACCCCAGGGAATGCCGTGCAGTGGGCCACGGTATTTGCCGCTCGCGATCTCCTGATCGGCCTGCCGCGCCTGTTTCAGTGCCAGCTCGGGAGTAAGTGTGATCGCGCAGCGCAGTTCGGGGTTGAAGCGCTGCAAACGCTGCAGATAGATCTTGGTTAGCCGTTCGGAGCTAAGCTTTTTCGCTTCTATCCAGCGCGACAAGTATGTCACCGGGGCGAAGGCAATGTCTTGATCGTTTGTGGGCAAAGGTCCCGGCTCACCCTGGCTGCGCACAAATCGGTCCTGCTCCGGCCCCGCTTTCACTCCCGGCAAAATGGGATCCCAGCGCGAAGCCGGGGTGAGCGTTGCCTCCAGCGCTACCTTGCGCGGCCCACTTCGCCGTTCGTAGAGCGATGCCATGGTCCTTGCCCAGCTGTTGGCCGCCATTGCCCGCTCGTCCTGCGTCATGGGGAACTGAACCAGCTTTCCCGCTTCAGCAAAAGTAGCTGTCGAGACTGCCGGTCCCACCGCCGGTCCCTCTCCAAACGCCGACGGCATGCCGGCGGGCAGTTCTCCTGGTTGTTGCGCGTAGACGCGTTTGGCGGCGGCCGAAGCTAGAAGGAACAGCGAGGTTTCCGTCAGAAACTGCCTGCGTGATTTGGACATGCTTCTCCCAATCAGCAATCGCGTAACTCGACGGAAATGATACAGGAATGCCTGGAGTTGGCAGAGCAGGGAAGTGCCTTGAGCAAGGGGATGCGAGATCAGCGCAAGCGCGCGAAATCCTCTGTTATCCAAAGCGTCCCATCGCGCTCTACTGCCCCGACGCCGACTGCGTTGTACTCGGGGCTCAGAATGATTGCGCGGTGCGGCGACGAGTGCATCAAGCCCTGGTGGGCTGCCTCAGCGCTTTGATTGAACGCGACGGTTTCCCCATCGGTGTGGAAACGCAAGCCGCTGAGCGCCAGCCGTTTGCGAAGAATGGGTTCGCCGGGCAACTGGTGGGAGAGGGTTTGCCGCGAAGCCATAATCTGGGAGTGTGAGCGTGCTGCCTGCTGCAGCCGAGCATTTCGCTGAAGGGGCGCAAGGCCCTGCTGCGAACGCGCCTGGTTGATGAGCTGGACCAATTGTTGCTCGGCCGCCGTCTGGGGGCCATCAGCTGCCGCGGCGAAGGCGCTCGACATTGCGATGAGAAACACTGTCACTCCGCACAGCAGAGGGTAATTTTTTATCATAGGAATTTAGATGAGACTCCCGGCTGCCGCGTAGCCGGGGGCTGCCGCTCAATAGCGGGCAAGTTTCGCTTTTGGTTCGGCGGCTGCGGAATGAACAGCTTCGGCTGGAGGCATATCAAGCTTCAGTAGCTTCGCGGGATCAAGGTAAACTCCCTCCCACCTTACTGCCAGGTGCAGATGCGGCCCAGTGGCTCGGCCCGTAGCGCCGCTCAGGCCGAGCAGTTGCCCCCGGCGGACCATCTGGCCTTTTCGCACCCTGAATTTTGAGAGATGCATGTAAAGGGTCATCAGCCCCTGGCCATGATCCACGATCACGCAATTACCCTCAAAGAAGAGACGCCGCGCCAACAGGACGGTACCGGAGTTGGCAGCCCCCACCCGCGTGCCGCGCGGCGCATGATAATCCAGCCCCTGATGTTCCGTCTTCAGCTCGCCATTGAACACGCGCCTGACGCCAAACGGCTCCGAAACCGATTCGCTGACCGGAGCCATAAAATCGCCGGCCCAGAGTTGCTTGGCGCTGCTTTCCTCAAAAATCCGGTGTTTGAGAATTTCTTCTCTCCTGATCCGTTTGAGCAGTCTGCGGTTGGGAGCGGTGAACTTGTGTGCGACTTTCAGTTCCACCGTCGCATAAGGCTCGCTCGCCACCTCGAGATTCTGTTCGAAGGAGACCATGTTCCCGGTAACCGTCTTTCCGTTCAGCCCCAACTTGTACGCACCCGGCGCGCTGTTGAGACTCGCGCCAAATAGCGCGTACCAGCAGTGGCTGTCAGGGTCAAAGCTGAAATAGAGCTTGTGGTTCATCCAAGAGCCACTTAGCTCTTCCAGTTCGAGCGGCGGGAGCACATACAACACGGCAGGCGCACCGTTGACCAGCGTCGTGGGTTCGAAGCGTACCTGCCAAGCTGTCTCCGCCGCTGGGGCATTCTGGGCAGAGGCCAATAGCGTCACCAGGAGAACTGCGGCTAGCAGGGCGGTGCCGGAGATGCGTCTCATGTTCTCAATGTACCCTGCTGCTTCGGTCGCGGCAGGTGACGAAAGGGTGACCGCAAACGCATTTCTGGCCGAACCTAGGCGGAGCGAAAGACGGTACTTTGGGAAGAAATCTGCCGTGGTTGCAAACTCCACTGTGCTGCAAAATTGTGCAAAACACTGTGCAAAAACGGGATATATTGCGCGTCGGTGGAGACAAGCAAAGGCGGCTCAGTCAATTGCACATCTAATTAGAAGTTCAGTTAAACAACGAGTTTGCACCAACAAACGGCGTTGACTTTTTTTGTTATTGCCTTTACCTTCACTTCCGTCGACGGCTGAAAGGGTTGGTTAAATCAAATTGGCCAGTCCGAAGTAAGCTGGGTGATTAGCCAGGCGGGGCAACCCGCAGGGCAACTGGACCCGAAAAAACCGACGGCTCTGCGAGGAGCAGTCGGGGTCTGGAACCGCGAAAGCGGTGATCGCGTCAGGGGCTGCGATGGTGCACGTATCCACGCTGCCGGCTCCCTCGCAAGAGCTGGTGGCTAGAGCGTAACCAAGATCGCAGCCCTTTTAATTTCCGCAACAAATCTCCCACCTCGCCCTAAAATCCCGAAGAGAAAGAGTAGAAGTCAGCGGGGAAGGTTGCAGATCGCAATGCCTCCTACTCCCGCCTCAGACCTGGCCGATTGGTCAACCGTCAGTAGTCAGCGTTGTATGCGCTGCTGACCACTAGTGCCGACTCCTGACGCCTGCCTTTTTCAGTACTTCCACATCTGAATCACGCTGCCGCCGCGGTCGAAGCTGACCTCGTCCATGAGCTGGCGAATCAGAAAAACACCGCGACCATGATCGTTGTAAACGTCCTGAACCACAGGTTTCGGGGGAGCCGAGTAGTCGAAGCCGGGGCCGGGATCGGCGACAACGATAAGTACGTGGCCCTGATCATCGGCGCTGACCTCGCACCGGATGGTCTTGGAAGCATCGCTCTGGCAGCCGTGAGTTACGGCGTTGGCCAAAGCTTCCTGCACGGCCAAGCCGATAGCCATACTCTTTTCTTCTTCGACATTCAGGCTGGCCAAGCAGGCGAGGATCGCGTCGGTCGCGTTGCCAATGTGCTCCGCGTCGGCAGGAATCGCCAGGTTGAGCTGGCGGCGCAAGCCGTGGCGATCGTGGCTGGGGGCGGG
>DATFDP010000173.1:0-11019 GCA_035252015.1 Terriglobales bacterium | reverse complement strand
CTTCCTTGACGCAGGGGCGACTTTAGCACATGCCCGCAAAAATGGAGTTAGGCAAAGGCTGCGCTAAACTTTGCAAAGCCGGGGATTCATGCCAGAATAACGCCCACTGTGCGGCGGGACGAAATCCGTCGGCGCTTCCGTCCACTGGCGTCCCGAGGTGCCATGAACCGCTACGCGCGTCCCCAAACCCTTGACGAAGCTATCCATCGGCTTGCCGAGAGGGGTAGCAGCGTGCTGGCGGGAGGCACCGATTTTTATCCCAGCCTGGGCGACCGGCCAGTCACGGGGAGCGTGGTGGACATCTCCCGAATCAGAGAGATAAAAGGAGTTACCCGTACCGCGGATGAGATCCGTATCGGCGGGCTGACCACCTGGAGTGAACTGGTGGCCAGTTCCCTTCCACGCTGCTACGACGGGCTGAAAAGCGCCGCGCGAGAAATCGGGGGCGTACAGATACAGAATCGGGGAACGGTGGCAGGCAACCTGTGCAACGCGTCACCGGCCGCCGACAGCGTGCCGCCGCTGCTGGCGCTGAATGCGAAGGTGGAGCTGCTGTCACGCTCAGGGATGCGGCGGATGACGCTGGCAAAATTCATCGTGGGAAACCGCAAGACGCAACGGCGCGCAAACGAAATTCTCACCGCAGTGATCGTTCCGCGGGAACTGGACGATGCCGCGTCTGTCTTTCTGAAGCTGGGAGCACGCCGTTACCTGGTAATTTCCATCGTCATGGTTGCTGCCGTGATTAAGGTGGATAACGGACGCGTGGAGGAGGCGCGCATTGCTGTGGGAGCGTGTTCAGCGCGGGCGCAACGGCTTACGGGGATGGAGCAGGAGCTGAGGGGAATGCCGGCCAGACGTGGCATTGGAGCCGTAGTCCGTCCCGAGCACCTGGGAATACTCTCGCCGATTGATGATGTACGCGCGACCGGCGTTTATCGCAGGAAAGCGGCACTGACACTGGTGGCGCGGGCGCTCGAAGCATGCGTGGGGAATAGCTGAGATGGCAACGCTGGAGACTCCCAAGGCGAGCACCGAGACGCGGCTAAAATTCAGCGTGAATGGGCGCGCTGTGGATGTTCTTGCCAACCCCTTAGAGCGGCTGTCGAGGGTGCTGCGCGAACACCTTGGGCTGAAGGGCACTAAGGTGGGATGTGATGCCGGCGACTGCGGTGCGTGCACGGTGCTGCTCAACGGCGAGCCAGTGACCGCATGCCTGGTGGCGGCAGGCCAGGCGGAGGACTGCGACGTAACGACGGTCGAAGGGCTGCACGAACGATCGTCGTTATGCGGACGGCTGCAGGATTCATTTCTCCGCCATGGAGCCGCGCAGTGCGGCATCTGCACGCCGGGCATGCTGGTAGCAGCGACGGCATTGCTGGAGCGCAACCCGGCACCTTCAGAAAACGAGGCGATGGATGCGATTGGTGGAGTCCTGTGCCGGTGCACCGGATATCGCAAAATCATTCACGCAATTCTGCAGGTGAACGACCGGCAGCAGGATGAGGTCGCGGCAACACCGGGGGAAGCAGTGGGCAAGAGGCTGGCGCGGCTGGATGGCAAACGGAAGGTGGAGGGCAGCGAGATTTTTGGCGCGGACGGGATTCCTGCTGCAACCCTAATCGCGCGGGCTATCCGCAGTCCTTATGACCGGGCGCGCTTCCAATTCGGTGACTTGGGGGCTTTTGTCGCCCAACATCCTGGAATCGAGGCAGTATTCACGGCCAAAGATATCCCAGGAGAAAACCGTTACGGAGTGATTCCGCCGTTCGCCGACCAACCGGTGTTCGCGGAGAAGGAGAGCCGGTTTCGCGGCGAAGCAGTAGCGGCCGTGGTGGGCGAAGCAGAAGCTGTCGAAGAGCTGGACACCGGAGACTTTCCCGTGCGGTGGGAGAAGTTGCCCGCGCTGACCACAATGGAGGCGGCGTTGGCGCCGGATGCGCCGCTGATCCATGCGCATCGCGAAGGCAACGTGCTGGTTCGCGGACGTGTGGTGCGTGGCGACGTGGAGAAGGCGCTGGCGGAAGCAGATGTCGTAGTGGAAGAGGAATACGAGACCGGCTTCGTCGAGCACGCCTACATCGAACCAGAGGCGGGCTGGGCGCGGCGGGTGGGCGACAGAATCGAGATTGAAGCCTGCACACAGTCCCCTTACATGGACCGGGCCGATATTGCGCACATTCTGGGGATTCCGCCGGAAGCGGTGAGGATCATCCCCACAGCAGTGGGCGGAGGGTTTGGGTCGAAGCTCGATCTTTCCGTGCAGCCGTTCATCGCGCTGGCAGCGTGGCGCCTGTGGCGGCCGGTGCGCATGGTGTATACGCGGTTTGAATCCATTCTCTCCACCACCAAGCGGCATCCTGCGCGAATGCGGATTCGCGCCGGGGCGAGCCCCGACGGTAGGCTGAAGGCGCTGGACTTCAGCGCCGACTTCAATACCGGAGCGTATTCCTCCTGGGGACCGACAGTGGCGGCGAGAGTGCCAGTGCACGCTTCCGGGCCCTATGTGGTCCCGCATTACCGGGCGCTAACGCGGGCAGTACACACCAACCTGGTGCCGGCAGGAGCGTTTCGCGGGTTTGGAGTGCCGCAAACGGCGATCGCCCAGGAGCAGGCATACGACGAACTCGCCAACCGCCTGGGCATAGACCGGCTTGAGTTCCGAATCCTGAACGCACTTACCAACGAGACTCCCACTGTTACGGGGCAAGTGCTGGGAGCGGGAGTGGGTATCCGCGCCTGCCTGGAGGCGCTGCGGCCGAAGTGGAAGGCGGCACTGGCGGAGGTGGCAGCGTTCAATGGTGAGGCCACAGGGCCGCTGCGGCGTGGCGTGGGAGTTGCAGGCATGTGGTATGGCTGCGGCAACACTTCCCTGCCTAATCCCTCCACCATACGGGTGGGACTGAAGGCGGATGGACGCATCGCGCTGCACCAGGGAGCAGTAGACATTGGGCAGGGCTCGAACACCATCGTGACGCAGATCTGTGCTGACGCGCTGAGGGCGCCAATCGAGCGCTTCGATCTGGTGTCCGGTGATACGGCGATTACACCGGACTGTGGTAAGACTTCGGCTTCGCGGCAGACGTTCGTGACCGGGAAAGCGGCGCAGATGGCAGGAGCCGAGCTGCGGCGGGCGATTTTGAAGTTGGCAGGGTGCTGCGATTGCGCCAGCATACACTTCGAGGATGGTAGCGTTACAGTTACAGAACACGGGGATGAACACGTGCTGAACTTGCGCGACCTGCCGCTGGATGAGCATGGATATGTGCTGACACGCGAGGCGACTTTCGATCCGCCCACGCAACCACTGGATGCAGATGGACAAGGCATTCCCTACGCCGTGTTCGGGTTTGGAGCACACATGGCCGAGGTGGCCGTAGACACCGAACTGGGCACGGTGAAAGTGCTGAGGATCACGGCGGCGCATGACGTTGGGCGGGCAATCAATCCCACGCTAATTGAGGGACAGATTGAGGGTGGAGCGGCGCAAGGACTGGGGCAGGCGCTGATGGAAGAATTCTTCCCCGGCAAAGGGGAAAACCTGCACGATTATCTGATTCCCACGGCAGGTGACATGCCGCTGGTGGAATCTATTTTGATCGAGGACCCGTCGCCCATCGGGCCGTTTGGCGCGAAAGGAATCGGCGAGCAGGCAGTGATTCCCACTGCGCCGGCGATACTGAACGCCATTCACCACGCCACTGGGGTGCGAATGCGACGGGTGCCGGCCACGCCCGACCGGTTAAAAGCGGCCATTCTAGCAGCACGCCATGAACAACCAACCGCCTGAGGACGCCATCCGCTGTGACGCCTGCCCGGTGCTGTGCTACATCAAGCCGGGGAGGACGGGGGCATGCGACCGCTACGGCAATCGCGACGGGCAACTGGTGCGTCTGGACCCGCACGTGGTGCTGGACCGGGCAGTGTCGCGAGGCGAATCTGTTGTTCCCTTTTTGCAACGACAGGACGAATGGGACGGAAATGTGGTTAGTGGTCCCAAGACTTTTGTAACCGCCATCGGAGCCGGCACCACCTATCCGGACTACAAGCCGGCGCCGTTCATCATTTCCTCGCAGGTGGAAGGCGTGGACATGGTGACGGTGGTCACGGAGGGAATCTTCAGCTACTGCGGCGTAAAGGTGAAGATTGACACCGACCGCCACCTGGGCCCGGAAACGAACCTGGTGCGCGCCCAGGGCGAGGCGGTGGGGCATGTGACCACCAGCGAATACGGTTCGCAAATGCTTTCGCTGGGCGGAGTGCGCCACCTGACCGGAGGCAGCCGCCGCGAGGGTACCGTCACCTGCGAGACGCTGCTCAACCTGTGCAACGGCAAGGCGGTGGAACTGAAAGTGGACGAAGGCGCCAACGTGATAGTACAGGCGGGCAAGGGCCCGGTGGTGGATGGCCAGCCGGAAGTACAGATGCGAGTCGGCTGTGGCTCCGCCACCATCGGCATGTTCGCCAAGCAGTGGTTCGGCAAAGTGGACGACGTGGTGGTGTTGGATGATCACATCACCGGCGTGCTCTCGGAGCACCAGGCAGGCAAGCTGCTGGGCATCCCGGCGACTGGGATAAAGCTGAAGGGGCGGCGCTCGACGCCAGGACGCTATTTTCAGGTGGCAGAGCCGGGGACAGGTTGGGGCGGGACGAACATCAGCAAGCCGCTTTCGATTCTGCGGGAGTTCAATTCGAAACTAGCCTGGCCGGGACTGCGCCTGCTGATGGTGAGCACGACGGGAGAGCACTTCGCATACTACGAGCTGGATGAAGAGCTTCGGCCAGTGGAAAAGGAACTGCCGGCTGCGCTGAGCGAATCGGTGCTGAGGATCAAGGAGAACTGCGAGCCGGCGCTGTGCACGGTGCTGTTCATGGCGGGAGCGGGCGGGTCGCTGCGTGCGGGAGTGACGGAAAACCCGGTACGGCTGACGCATTCGGTGCGTGACGCGCTCACGCGCGTGACCTGCGGCGGCGCGCCGGTGTATGTGTGGCCCGGCGGGGGCATCACCTTCATGGTGGATGTGAGCCGCATGCCGGAGAATGCCTTCGGGTATGTGCCCACGCCGGCGCTGGTTGCGCCCATCGAGTTCACGCTGAAGCTGGCCGATTACGCCACGCTGGGCGGATATGTGGAGCAGGTGCGCTCGCTGGAGTCGCTGATGATTGACCAGCGGCGGCGGCACCTCTCGGCTCGGGAAGAGAATCCGTGGCCGCTGGGAGTGAGCGCGCGCCGAGGAGGCCAGTGATGGCCCAGCGCGCGCAGATACGGATGTTGCCCGACCAGGGGCGGCTGCACCTGCAGGACGGACCGATTGATCTCATCGTGGAGGCGTTTGGGGATTCTCGAAATGTGCAACGCGGGTATCGGGCGGCGGCAGGACGCTTTGTAAACGTGCTGAATGAACTTTGCGCCGAGCTTCCCTTGCTGCGCGCGCAGGCTGTGCCCGGCGGGTGTTCGCCGAAAGGAACAGTGGCACGGCGAATGCTAGCGGCAGTCGCGCCCTACGCCGAGCGGGCGTTTATCACATCCATGGCGGCGGTGGCGGGAGGGGTAGCAGAAGAAATTTTGGCGACGATGACGTCGGCGGCGCGGCTAAGGAAAGGTTATGTCAACGATGGCGGCGACATCGCGCTGCACCTGGAGCCAGGAGAGCATTTCGTGGTCGGGATGGTGGAAAGGCCCGATCGGCCATCGCTGTTCGGGACGGCGACCATAAGCTCCGAGGACGGCATTCGAGGCATCGCTACCAGCGGTTGGCGCGGGCGAAGCTTCTCGTTGGGGGTTGCGGACGCAGTCACGGTGCTAGCGAAAAGCGCGGCGCAGGCCGATGCCGCGGCCACCGTCATCGCTAATGCCGTGGATCTTCCGGGGAACCCGAAGATTGTGCGCGTGCCGGCGCGCAGCCTGGTTCCGGACAGCGATTTGGGCGACTTGCTGGTGACGCAAGATGTCGGAACGCTTTCGGCGGAAGAAGTAGACTTGGCGCTGCAGACGGGGGTTGCGGTGGCGGAGAGACTCGCAGCAGAAGGTTTGATTCATTCCGCTGCGCTGCACTTGAGCGGGGAAACGCGCATCACGGGCGCGGCTCTTAGCCTTGCGAACGTCAGCCTTTCAGAAACGTCGCACAGGAGTCTGGTTCATGCCTGAGGTGCGGGTCAGAAAGATATTGACGACAGTAGAAGAAATTTTCCACGAAGCGGGTCCGGCGCCGAAAACGCCACTGCGGCGGGCCGCGGCGCTGGCCGTCATCGACAACCCGTTTGCCGGACGATACGTCGCGGATATCGCCGGCTTCATGGATGACCTGAAGCCATTAGGCATGGAGTTGGCGAACTCGCTGATTGCCGCGCTGGGCGGGAATTACAAGATCGTCGAAGGTTATGGCAAGGGAGCCATTGTAGGTGCGGCGGGAGAACTGGAACACGGCGCGCTGTGGCACGCGCCCGGGGGCTATGCCATGCGCGAGGTGTTGGAAGGAGCGAAAGCAATTGTGGCATCAACGAAGAAGGTGGGTGGACCGGGAACGCGTCTCGACGTGCCAATCACGCACATCAATGCCTCCTATGTGCGCAGCCACTTCGATGCCATGGAGGTCGGGATTGCCGATGCGCCGGGAGCCCGTGAGATGGTCCTGGCCTTGGTGATGACCACGGGCCCGCGGGTGCATGCGCGCGTGGGCGGGCTGCAGGCTTCGGAGATCAAAGGAGAAGACGGACTGCGATGAAAGCGCGAATCCGCAAGCTGGCCACATTCGTGGAGGAAACGAGAAGTGAGATCGGGCGGGCAATTGAGCCGCCTACTCGCCGCGCAGCAGCAGTGGCGGTGATCGAGAACCCGTGTGCCGGCAAATACGTGGAAGATCTATCCGAGCTGATGGATATCGGCGAAGAACTGGGCGAGTTGCTGACGCAGCGTGCGGTGGCCGCGCTGGGCATCGCGCCGACAACAGCGGAGAGTTATGGCAAGGCGGCGGCAGTGGGAGAAAACGGCGAGATTGAGCATGCGGCTGCCATCCTGCATCCCAAGCTGGGCACGCCGGTGCGGCGGGTGCTGGGCAAGGGTGCGGCGCTGATTCCTTCTTCCAAAAAGCGCGGAGGGATGGGAGTGGTGCTGGATATTCCCCTGGGACATAAGGACGCCGCGTTTGTGCGCAGCCATTTTGACGGCATGGAGGTGCGCATCAACGACGCGCCAAGGGCGAATGAAATCATGGTGGCGGTGGCCCTGACCGACAGCGGTCGTCCGCTGGCGCGTGTGGGCGGGCTGACGAAAGATGAGATTAAGGGGGAGGATGGGTTGCGGTAGTTGGTAGTTGGTAGTTGGACAGTCGTTGCGTTCGCCGTGAGAGAACTCCCCTGAGACGATTAGAGCGGGCCCGGCGGTATAGGGGTGCTTCGACTCCACAGGCCGGTTCGCAAGCGAACCGGCCTGTTCCGCTCAGCATGACAGTCAAAAGAATATTGCACTGCGAACCGGCCGATTGCCGCTCAGCATGACAATCAGAATTTGTTGTTACTTGGCGATTTCCGGAACTCGGGTGGCGGGGGGCGTGTTACGAGAGCGGTGGGCGCTAATGGCGCCGTCAATTACTACCATGCCGATGCCGGGCAGGTCGCCGCGCTGCATGCTGTGGAGGACGGTTTTGCCAGCGGAGTGCTGGGCCTGGTCAATGAAGACGAAGGTGGCGGCGCGGCCTTCGGCGATGAGGCCGCAGTCGAGGTTGCGAATTTTTGCCGTATTTCCAGTAGCGAAACAGACGGCCGCCTCCGCGGGAACGTTTCCTAAAGCGGAGAGCATCGAAATCAAGCGCAAGATACCCAAGGGTTGGACGCCCGAGCCGGCGGGCGAATCGGTGCCCAGGATCACACGGTGAAGCTGCTTGAGCTCGCCGGCGGTAAACAGAGTCAGCAGAGCGGCTTTTTCATTGCCGTTGTGAACAATCTCCAGGGCCCGGGATGAGCTTTCGCACAACGCCATAATCTGCTCGTCGGGTAAAGCCGTGTGGCCGCCGTTAATGTGTCCGATGACGTCGGCGTCGGCGGCGAGGACAATTTCCTTATCAATCAGGCTGGAACCGGGGATGGAAGGCCCGCCGGTGTGGATAGTGCTCTGGATGCCGTATTTGCGCGCCCAGGCCACCATCTGGCGGGCTGTAGAGCCGTCCTTTACGCTGCCCAGGCCAACTTCGCCCAACAGGGTTACACCGGCGGCAGCCAATTCCCTGAAATCCTCCTCGACCATGCCGTGCTCCAGCACGGGCGCGCCCGCATGAATGCGCACGCCACCGGGACGGAAGTTGGTGAAGGCGCGCTGGGCAAAGACCGCCATGGCTTTGAGCCCGGTGATGTCCTTGGGGCGGCCGGGGGTGTGCACTTCGCCGGCGGAGATCATGGTGGTGACACCGCCATGAAGGTAGCTATCAATCCAGTTGAGCTGATTCTGGCGCGGCGTCCAGTCGCCGGCCACGGGATGGACGTGGCTGTCAATGAGGCCGGGAATCAGGGTGGTGCCGTTGGCGTTAATGCGGGTAGTGGCGCCTGCGACGTCGAGGTCCTTTTCTCTGCCGATGGCGAAAATGCGGCTGTTGAGGGCCACGACGGTATCGGCGTCGAGAATCGGTTTGGACAAGTCACCGCTCAGAAGCAGGCCGATGTTGTGGATAACGAGCTTGCTCGGCGCGGCTGGGAGTTTTTCTTCTGACATTTTGCCCTCGATGTAAACTGGCGCAACGTTTGTAAACGAAACGTGGAAGCAGAGCAACTCGTTCTTATCAATTCACCCAGGATGGGACATGAAAACATCATCGATGCGCGTGATGTTGCTGTTGCTGGCCGCCGCGACCTCGGCTTTCTCGCAAGCCGCGGCGAAGAAGATCATCATTGATACCGACCCGGGCACAGATGACGCCTTGGCCATCCTGCTGGCGCTCAATGCGCCGGAGGTGCAGGTGCAGGCGATCACAGTGGTACCAGGCAACGTGACCGCGCAGATGGGCCTGGAGAACGCACTCAAGCTGGCGACGCTGGCCAACCGCTGCGACATTCCGGTGGCAGGCGGAGCGCAGCACCCGCTGGCGCAAAAGCTCATCACCGCCGAGTTCTGGCACGGAAAGAACGGCCTGGCTGACATCGAACTGCCCACGCGATGTCAGGCGAACCCGCGCTTCGGGCCCGACCTGATTATTGAACTAGTACACAAGTATCCGCACGAAATCACCCTGGTGCCGGTGGGACCGCTGACCAACATCGCACTCGCCGTTTCCAAGGACCCTTCGATCGTGCCGCTGGTGAAGGAGGTTATCCTGATGGGAGGCAGCATCTCGGGCGGCAATGTGAATGCGGCGGCGGAAGCCAACATCTACAACGACCCAGAGGCGGCGCAGATCGTGTTCAACGCCGGGTTTGCCTCGCTGACCATGGTAGGCCTGGACGTGGGCAACAAGACGCTGATGACTGAAAAGGAGATCGCAGAGTTGAAGGCCGCGCCGGGGCCGATGGCGAACTTCGTAGCCCAGGTGGGGAGCTTTTTGCTCGACCTCTCGCGACGCTTTGGCGAAAACGGCAGTCCCATGTATGACCCGCTGGCCATGGGCGTAACGCTTGACCCCACCCTGGTGAAGACCGAAGCGATGCGGGTGGATGTGGAGACGCGAGGCCAGTTCACGCGCGGGGAAACGGTGGCGAATCGCATGAACATGGTGGAGCGCAACGTGCTGCACGGCGATCGCTACATCATTGAAGGCGTGGACAAGGTCACGCCCAACACTAAGGTGTGCGTTGATGTGCAGGCGCAGCGCTTTCTGGATCTGCTGGTGAGCCGCATTCGGGGGAAGTGAGTGGTGTCTGTGGTGGATGCCGCTGGGGCACAGACGGCGCAGCAGCAGAAACTCCCGCGAACGGCAGCCGAAGGAACTGCACAGGGGTGCTTCGACTTCACAGGCCGGTTCGCAAGCGAACCGGCCCTGTATCCGCTCAGCATGACATTCCTGAAGTATGTTGCGAGAGTACGCATATTCGCGTTGACTTGCCAACGAGGGCGCCCGTAGAGTGGCAGGCTTTATGCCAGGGTCGCAAACCATCACTATTCCCCGCAAGCCGCAGTCAGACAGCCTGCTGGAACGCTGGTTCAAGCTCAAAGAAAACAAAAGTACGGTCCGCCAGGAACTGCTGGGCGGCCTGACCACATTCATTACCATGGCTTACATCGTGGTGGTGAACGCGCAAATCCTGTCGCAGGCGGGAATGCCGGCAGAGGGTGTGGTCTTCGCCACCTGCGTTTCCGCGGCAGCGGCGACGCTGGTCATGGGCCTGTACGCCAACTATCCCATCGCGCTGGCGCCGGGCATGTCGCTGAACGCCTACTTCACCTACTCCGTGTGCATGGGCATGCATGTGCCATGGCAAACTGCGCTGGGCGTGGTTTTCATCTCCGGGGTGGTGTTCATCCTGATCACGGTCACGCGGGTGCGCGAGCAGATCGTGAACGGAATTCCTGACTGTCTGAAACATTCGACCGCAGCGGGCATCGGCATCTTCATCGCCTTCATCGGCATGCGCAATGCGCGGCTGGTAGTGGCCAACCCCGCAACGTTCCTGAGTTTGGGGAGTTTTTCCGACCGCGGCGCGCAGGCGGCCTGTTTCGGAATTCTGCTGACCGTGGCTCTGCTGGCCAGAAAAGTGCACGGCAGTGTGCTGCTGGGGATTGTGGGGACCATGCTGTTCGGGATTGCGCGCGGCATCGTGCACCTGCCGGGCGCCTTCATCTCCATGCCGCATCCTTCGGGAACGCTGCTGCGACTGGATCTGCGAGGCGCGGTACACCTGGGCCTTTTCGAGATTATTTTTGCCTTTCTGTTTGTGGACCTGTTCGACAACATCGGCACTCTGATGGGAGTGTGCGAGCAGGCAGGGTTTGTGAAAAACGGCATGATCCCCCGGGTGGGCCGAGTGCTGCTGGCGGATGGTGTGGGCACAGTGCTGGGTTCGCTGACAGGAACGTCCACCGTGACCAGCTACGTG
>DATFDP010000172.1:0-30716 GCA_035252015.1 Terriglobales bacterium | reverse complement strand
ATCATCAGCGACAGCGCCTTTGGCTGCGCCGGGCAGCGCTGCCTGGCGGTGTCTGTAGCGGTTACAGTGGGCGAGGCGCAGAAGACGTTTCGCGAAGCCATCGCTGACAATGCCTCCTCGTTGCGCGTCGGATTCGGCCTCGATGAAGGCGTGCAGATGGGGCCGGTCATCACCAAGGAGAGCAAGGCGCGGGTTGAATCGCTCATTGCCAAGGGATCGAGCGATGGCGCAAAAGTGCTAGTAGATGGACGCAACCCACGTATTACCAAATACGAATCGGGAAACTTCGTGCGGCCTACCGTGCTCGATGGCGTGCGCCAGGACAGTTCGCTGGCCGACACGGAGATTTTTGGACCCGTGCTCAGCCTGGTGCCGGCCAACGACATTGACGAAGCGCTAGCCTTCCTGGCGCGCAGCCCTTACGGCAACCAGGCCTCGCTGTTCACCTCCAGCGGTTCGGCAGCGCGCAAATTCCGCTACGAAGCGCCGGCGGGCAATATCGGCATCAACATTGGCGTGGCCGCACCCATGGCCTACTTTGCCTTCAGCGGCTGGAAAGAGAGCTTCTTCGGCACCGTGCACGCCCAGGGCAACGATGCCATCGAGTTCTATACCGATAAAAAGATTGTGATCGAGCGCTGGGCCAGAGAGCACAGCAGAAAATTCTGAAACCGCCTTCGGCTCTCGGTCTTTGGTTTTCGGCCAAACCACCGGGGACTCGGCCGACGACCGCAGGACGAGAGCCGATAGCCAAGAAGACCATGTCCAACACTATCCAGAAGTATTCCGATTACGTCATTACCAGCTTCATGAAATCCGTTCAGCCGTTGGTTGTGGAGCGCGCCTCCGGCGCCAGCGTCACAGATGTGAACGGCCGCGAGTACGTGGACTGCTTTGCCGGTATTAGTGTGGTCAACGCGGGGCACAACCATCCCAAGGTGATCGCCGCTGCCAAGGCGCAAATGGATAAGCTGGTGCACTGCGCCTCCTATATCTACCATTCGCAACCCACGGCAGACTTGGCGGAAAAGATGGCTCACATCATGCCGCGCGGTCTAACCAAGACCTTCTTTGGCAACGGCGGAGCGGAAGCGATCGAAGGCGCGCTGAAGCTGGCCCGGCTCTATACCGGCAAGCACGAATACCTCTCGCTGCAGATGAGCTTTCACGGCCGCAGCTGGGGCGCGCTTAGCGTCACCGGCAACTATGGCCGCAAGAAACGTGGCGGTCCATATGCGGGCGGCGTGGCCTTCCTTCCTGCGCCATACCTGTTTCGCTCGCCTTGGCGCGACAATCCCGAAGAAGCCGTCCGCCAGTGGGCGCAGACGCTTGACGACGCCATTCGCTTCAGCTCCTCCAACGATGTAGCCGCGTTCATCGCCGAACCGGTAATGGGCGAGGGTGGCATCATCGTGCCGCCCCTGAATTATTTCCGCGAAATTAAGAAGGTGCTGGACGCGCACAAAATCCTCTTCATTGCCGACGAGGTGCAGAGCGGGTTCGCCCGCACCGGGAAGCTGTTCGCCATCGAGCACTACGGGGTGACGCCCGACATTATGGTCACGGCCAAGGGCATTGCTGATGGTTTCCCGCTCAGCGCTTTCACGACCCGCCCGGAAATCGCGGCCGCTTTTACGCCTGGCGACCATCTTTCTACCTTCGGCGGCAATCCTGTGTCGTGCGCCGCCGCCCTGGCCAACCTTCAAGTGATGGAAGAGGAAAAGCTGTGTGAGCGCTCGCGCGAAAGCGGCGCCTACGTCATGGAGCGGCTAAGAGCCATCCAGAAGCACACCCCGCTGATGGGCGAGGTGCGTGGCCTGGGGCTGATGATAGGAATTGAGCTGGTCAAAGATGCGGCGCTGACGCCGGCTGCCGCTGAAGCCGAAGCCGTGCGCGATTTCTGCCTGCACAACGGCGTGCTCATCGGTGTCGGCGGTGTGTTCGGCAACGTGGTGCGCATGCAACCGCCCCTGGTTATCTCCCGCCAGCAACTGGACAAGGCGCTGAACGTGCTGGAGCAGTCCTTCGCGGAAGTATCCGGAAAGAAAGTACGAGCAGCGTCGTAGCGCCGCCCTCCCGGCGTCCCGCCCGCGAATTGGGCCGGCAAGATGCCGGCGCTACATCTTCATTTTTCCAGCCGATTGTACTTCTTCAGCACCTCTCGCAGCTGGTCGTGAGGCAAGGCAATGGCTTTGTGTCCGTCGCGGCCGACCATCGTTTGAGCGGCAACCATGGCGTTCACTTCCGCTTCCTCCACCGCCTGCACCGTAGCTTCAAATACCGGATCGAGCTGGTCATTGGCCATCATGGCCGGGTGAGTGATTTTCGAATAATCAAAAGCGCCAGGGTTGGCGGTAGAAAAAGCTATGAAAATATCGCCGGAGCCATTGCCGGCGATGGCGCCGTTCCGGCCCAGGCCCAGTGTGACGCGCCGGGCAATGCGCTTGAGTTGATGCGGCAGTAGTGGGGCGTCTGTAGCCACCACCACTATAATGGAGCCCATGTCGCGCGCGGGCGAACCGGCTCTGGCCCACACCGGGTTTTGCGTGATCTCCTTGCCCACGGGCGCGCCGGCGATTCGCAGTTGCTCGCGGTCACCATGGTTGCATTGCACCAGCACGCCGACTGTATAGCCGCCCTGCTTGTCGGGCAACTTGCGTGAGGCCGTACCAATTCCGCCTTTAAACTCGTAGCAGATCATGCCCGTGCCGCCGCCCACATTGCCCTCGGGCACGAGTCCGCCGCGGGCGGTATCAATGGCGTGGAAGGCGTCTTCCGGGTGCACGTGAAATCCGTTCACGTCGTTCAGGAAGCCGTCCCAGGTTTCTGCCACCACAGGCAGCGACCACCAGTACTCCGATCCTTTAGGCTGGCCATTCTTCACGCGCCATGCGATCACGGCATCGCGCACCACCCCCACGCTATGTGTGTTCGTGATCATCACCGGACCTTCGAGGAAGCCAGACTCTTCCACCCAGGTGGTGCCGGTCATCTCGCCATTGCCATTTTCGGTGAACCAGCCGGCGAAGACTGGGTCGGCGTTATCTCGTCCCCGCGGCAGGACCGCGGTCACGCCGGTGCGCACCGGGCCCACACCAACCTTGAGCGGCCCATCCCCAGAAACCAGGGTAGTGTGGCCGACTTCCACTCCGGCGACGTCCGTGATAGCGTTCAGCGGCGCGGGTGTGCCTTCAAAGGGAACGCCCAAATCCCGCGCCCGGGGCGCATTCTGGGCGAGGACCAGAGTGGCGGCAAACAGGATGATCATTGCGGCGTTGAGAGCTCTTTGTGGCACGAGTCTTCTCCAGAGCGAAGCGTCTCAGTTTACATGGGCTGTAAAGAGTGTCGCCTGAATTGGCGAGCAACGGCGTTGCTGCCCGGTGTCTCTAATCCTTTGCAGGCTAAGTTCAGAGAGAGCCATGATATCCTCGGCAGACTTAAGCGGTAGAGCCGGGCACGGCTGGAGGCAGGAATGCAAGGCTGGAAGCGGGCAGTGGTTTTTGGTTCCCTGGGGGCAGGCGCTCTGCTCCTGGTCGCCGGGCGCAAGGCTCCGGGCATGATTGTAGCCGCGGCCGGGTTGGCGGTGCTGGCCTCGGAGTACCCGGAAGCGTTTGAAACTGTCTGGCAAGACGCGCCTGTCTATATTGATCGCGGAGTTCGTATCTTTTCGGCCCTGTCGGCTATTGGCGAGCGAGTGGCGGAGGAAGCGGCGCGCAGCGGTGGCCGAGCCTGGCGCGGGATAGTAACGGAATAGCTCCGGAGCTCTTGGCTCTTTCGCCTTTGGCTCTTGTTGCTGCTGTTTTAAATTAAGGCCGCGAGCAGCTAAGGCCAAGAGCTAATCCAAAAACAAACTCCCCGGCAGCTTGCGGCTACCGGGGAGTAGTTCCCAACCCCACGCTCCCTCCCCTGCATCGTTTCCCCCAGGATTTTGTGCACGAGCGAGAGCGGACTAGATTGGATTTTGGGGCAAAAGTGAGCTTATTGTGCCGGTCTGAGTCCAAAACGAGAATTGAGGGAAAGTCCTAGGTGGGTGAGAATAAGACCTTAACCCTTTAGCCGGCAGTAGGTACCTGGTCGCTACGTAAGGGTTTTACCCACTACCGCCTACGGACTACGCTTCAAACATGAAAGCAGAAATCCGCAAATACATCCAGGTGTTTCTGGTAGTGGCGCTCATCGCCGCAGCGGTGCGCCTGATAATCATCTTCCGCGAGCGCCACGAACCTTCTCGCCAGGCCAAGGCGAACGCTGCCCCGCCTCTTGATCCTACCTACTACGTGGTTCCTAAGAAGCTCTACCCCTACGATTTAAAGTCGGCACGGCAACTGACGCAGCAGCCGGCCTGGGTTAAGGAGGGGTACCGGTACTACTACTATCCCTACGATGCGGTGCGGCACCGCGCGGATTTTACCCATGATGCCGGGCTCTTGGGTCCTATCGAGAAGCTAAACATACGCGAAGTGGTTACTGATGTGACCCCTGGTGCCCGAGATCAGCGCCAGGTCTTAGCGGTGTTCGACAAGGGTGGGAAAACTTATGCCCTTCCCATCGGCGTGCTTAAGGGCGGCAAGTACCAGATCTATTCCGACGAGATGCTGTTCATTCAGGACCCGCACCAGCTCTACAACGCGTGGCCGAGAGAAGTTTGGCAAGCCATTGAGCAACACCAGGTCAAGCCCGGCATGGATGAAGTTCAGGTCAGCTTTGCCTTGGGTATGGGCGTGCCCCAGCCCTCTGACGAACCCGACGTCAAGACGGTGAAATTCCCCAACGGCGGTAAGCCCGTAGAAGTCACGTTCCGCAAGGGCCGGGCAGCCGATATCGGTCCGGGTAGCTGAGCTTCACCTCAGGACCGGGGACTCGCTGCCGGCCGGCTTGTCTTCTTCCACGCGAATTTTTCCATCCTCATCGGCATAAAACGCCCGATGATCGGGGCCAAACTGCTGTGGGATGGCCGTCAGCACGTAACCGTCCTTCTTGCCTCGATAATGAATGGTGTAGTCGCCGCGCTGGGTAGTGTGGGCCATGCGCTTGGTGAAAGACCCCGTACCGGCCAGGGTGGCCAAGGAAGAGGCAAATTCGTTGTGCCGCTTGTAGTAGATTTTTTCCGCCCGGACAACGGTCCGCATGTAACCCAGGGTTTGCGATTCGGCTTCCGATTTTGCCGGGTCGCCGCGGAACTTAGGCTGGTAGGGGACCTGAGCGGTTGCTGGCCCAGCTGGGGCAGGCTCTGTCTGCGCCCAGCCTGATATGCTTAACGCACCGACTACCGCCAGGCCGAGAATGATTGCGAAAGCTACCTTGGGAGTTGGTTTCATGATGTTTTGTCCCGATTCCATCTTCCCCCTATTTGGATGCGGCGCATATTGCCCGATGAAGTTCCGTCCTCTTTCCAAGTTCCACAAATACAGCTATGCTAGCGCCAACCTCCCGGAAGGATAAACTATGAAACCGGCGGCTAAACCGGTGAAGAAACCGCATATTCGCATCGCCGTGGTGGAGAGCGATCCGCTGCGCTTTGTTGGTTTTCGCGCCCTGTTCGATTCGGAGCCGGATTTTGAACTGGTCTCGTCGAGCGTGGCGGAACTGGCACACCAGGAGAACATTGACCTGGTGCTGTTGGGCAGCCGCGGAGGCCCGAACCTATTCGATGTCATGGCCAGCCTGAAAGCCGCTCGCCCTGATCTGCGCATCATCGTGACCGGTTCGGGGGCCGACGAGGAAACCATTCTGAAGGCTATCGCCGCCGGTGCCAAGGGCTATGTGGATGAGGCTGCCACCCCTTCGGAGTTCACGCAAGCCATCCGCATCGTCAACCAGGGTTCGGTATGGGCGCCACGGCGCGTGCTCTCCATGTTCATTGAGCGCGTCAGTTCTTCGCCCGGGCGCATTTTCCCCGCCGGCCGCGTCACCTTCACCGACCGCGAAAAAGAAGTGTTGGAAATGCTTGTGGCTGGACGCTCCAACAAGGAAATCGGAGCCGCCTTAGGCATAGAGGAGCGCACCGTAAAGGCCCACGTCGCCAAGTTGATGCGGAAGGTGGGGGTGCAGAATCGCATTGCGCTTTCCGTGCACGCCATCACGCATTCGCTGGTAACTGCAAAGTAGCCAGGGAGTTACGAAGGACAGCGGCCCTTGGTAACCTTGCTGCTTTTGCACCCCGACCCCATACTGCACTCACCTACCACAGAACCTGGGAGACGGGGTCGGGATTGATGAAGGGTCACAATCTTGGCCCCGCTTTTTTTTCAAACCAAAACCATAGAGGACACGAAGGACGCGAGATCCTTGGGGAATCTTGTCCCGGTGCGTTTTGCTTCTGTTTATTATTCCTGCGCTCCGCAAGACAGATTCTAAAAAAACACTTTGTCAAGGACCTATTTAGCCTTCCTTTGTGTCGTCGGCCTACTCTGCGGCTTTGGTTTCAAGGTCTTTTTTCACTGCTATTTTGCACTGGCTCTTGACCGGGGCGGCAGTTGGGGTATTTCCTAGGTGGTGCCCATTCCGCTCGTCTGGTAGCCGAATCCGGGTCAAGGTAGGAAATCATGAAGAAACTTCTTGTACTGCTCGTGACCTTTTGTGCCACGTGCTCCTTTTCGCAGACTTCCAGCACCATGCCAGCACAGACTCCAGCGGCGCAACCCGCCACGAATGCCTCCGCGGTCCAAGGGGGGGCGACTGCCGCAACGCAGAGCGCCGATGAAAGCAAAGCAGTCGACCGCGTGCGGGCAGCTGCCGAGGTAGTGGACGAGATCATGTCCGCCCCTGACAAGGGAATCCCCATGGAAGTGATGGGCTCGGCGCAGTGCGTCGCTGTGGTGCCCTCCATGCTGAAAGGGGGATTCATCGTTGGGGCACGTTATGGTCGCGGCGTTGCCAGTTGCCGCACGCCGAAAGGTTGGAGCGCGCCCGCCTTCTTCACCATCAAGGGCGGCAGCTTCGGTTTTCAGATTGGTGGGCAGGCAGTAGACCTCATCATGTTGGTGATGAACGAGAAGGGTATGCGCAACCTGCTCTCCAGCAAGTTCCAGGTGGGCGCCGACGCCTCCGCCGCGGCGGGCCCGGTGGGCCGCCACGCCGAGGGCTCAACTGACTGGAAGATGCGCGCCGAAATCCTTACTTACTCGCGAGCCCGTGGCGTGTTCGCCGGCGTAAGCCTGAATGGCGCGGTGGTGAAGCAGGATAAAACGAGCACGCGCGACTTCTATGGGCGCATGGTGCCCTTCCGTACTTCCCTGACGGGCGAGATCCAGTCCCCCGAGGGTGGACGGCCGCTGCTGGTTTCGCTGAGCAAATTCGCAACCGAAGCAGCGAAATAGCGCCGTTCGCAACTCCGCAGGCGAATAAATGACGATTTATGATTGAAAATTGACGATTGGTGTAGATCCGATTAGGTCGCGCGGTTGCGATTTCTCAACGGGTTTTTCAATCGTCAATCGAAAATCGTCAATTTATCATTCACCAATTAGTGGTGGTGTTCCTCCCCTTCGGCATGGTGATGTTCCTCTTCTGACTCCTGGAAGACGGCGGGCACGCCCAGACTGCCTTTGGACGGCAAGTGGCGGATGAAATGCACGATGGACCACATTTCATTCTCGTCCAGCACGCCCTGCCAGCCTGGCATGCCGCTGAAGCGGATGCCATTCTGAATGATCATCTTGAGTTGTCCATCGCTGAATTCCTGCACGCTTTTGTCGCCCAAGTCGGGAACGTTGGGCGACATTTTGGCGGCGAAGGGCACGCCGGTGTTGTGGCCGTCCAGCCCATGGCAAACCTGGCAATGATGCCCGAAATGCTCCTGGCCAGTCTTTACCGTTTCAGGCGTGTCCGGCAGAGGATTCTTCAGATTTTTGCCTGCGATCGCCACGCGTTTAGCTTCCTGCGCCACCATGCTTTCGATATTTCCCGGACTGTTGGCGGAACAGGCAAGCAACGTCAGACAAAAGCAGGCCGCCAGCAGAGAAAAAATGCAAAGGTTTACGATTTCATGGCTGGATCTCTCAAAGTTGAACCAGTTCTTCATGTGCGCTCCCAAAGAACTTCCATTATAGGTGCGAAAGCGCCCCACCTTTGTAGCGCCGCCATCCGGGCGGCTGTCCTGTGGGCGTCTCGCTCACAGCGCGAGGGCAAGATGCCCTCGCGAACAGCCGGCAAGATGCCGGCGCTACAAAGAATAGCCAGAGCCGAAAGCCAAATGGAAGCCAAAGCTGACTGCTGAAAGCTGAGAGCTGAGCGGCAACTTAGTTACAGTTTCCAGTTTGAAAAAATGGCCGCTCGATGTTACCGTCACGCTTCCTGAATGCGCCATCGCCTTGAGTACGCGCCGGTGTGGCTGCTGGTCCGAATACTCGGCATTCTCCCGCGGCCTTTGGCGCGAGCGGCAGGAATTGCCCTGGGACACACCGTGCGCTTACTGCACCGGCGGTTAAGTCGCGTGGCCATGCGCAACCTGGAACTGGCTTTTCCAGAGATGCGGCAAGCCGAGCGCCGGCGCATTGTGTACGGCGTGTTCACTTCTCTGGGACGACTGCTGGCAGAAGTCTGCCAGTTTCCCCGCTATAGCTCGGAAAACGTCTCGAAGGTGGCGGTCTACGACGGCTTGGAAAACTTCCTGAACGCCGAGCAGCGCGGCAAAGGTGTGCTCTTTCTCACTGCCCATCTGGGCGGCTGGGAAGTGGGCTCGTTCGCCCATTCGCTCTATGGCCACAAGCTGCACATCGTGGTCCGGCCGCTGGATAATTCGTATCTCGACGCTCTGGTGCTACGCTATCGCACGCTACACGGCAACACTACTTTCGATAAGCAGGATTTCGCCCGTGGCCTGCTGAGCGCAATGAAGGACGGCGAGACGGTTGGAGTTCTCATGGACACGAACATGACTCCTCCTCAGGGCGTGTTCGTGGATTTTTTCGGGCACCTGGCCTGCACGGCCAGCGGGGTGGCTCGCGTGGCCCTGCGTACCGACGCCGCCGTGGTGCCGGCGTTCACAATCTGGGACGCAGCAATGGGGAAGTATCGCATCCGTTTTGACTCTGCTCTGGAACTGGTGCGTACCGGCGATGATGCGGCCGATGTGGTTACCAATACGGCTTCGTTCACCAAGGCAATTGAAGCCTATGTGCGGCGCTATCCGGAGCAGTGGTTATGGGTGCATCGCCGCTGGAAAACTCGGCCGGAGGGGGAATTGCCGATCTATTGAGTGGTTAGTGTCCAGTACACAGTACTCAGTACGCGGGATTCCACGGACGCCACTGACTGAGACCAGGCCACTGACAACTGACAACTGGCAACTGACCACTGCTTCAACACAGCCATCCGCTGCGGTAGACCAGCCACCAACTGAAGACGACGATGGGCAGGGTGGCAGCCATTCCCCAGAAGAAAGGGAGAAATGCGTCCGCCAGCAGGCTCAGCCCGAGAAAAATGATCCAGAAAAGCTTCTTTTCCAACGTTTCCTCAGAGATATTGTAGGCCCTGTTTGGGCAGAACAACGGTAGGGAGGTCGGCCGAGCAGATCACTAAAGTCACCTTCGACCGAAATTCGGCGCAGTTGAGTTCCGTAGACAAACTTAGCCTCCTCACGTGTCTTTATAGGTGAGACCGAAACGTGCAGCAAAAAAATCGAACAGTCCGGGAAATCGAGGCGCTCTATCGGCAGCATGGGCCGGCGCTCGTGCTTTTTGCTACGGCCATAATGGGCGAAACGGAACGGGCCCGGGATGCGGTCCAGCATGTCTTTCTAAAGCTGCTTCAGGACGACAAGCTACAAGGCGCTTTCGACAAGAAGGCCTACCTGTTCGCCTGCGTGCGAAACGCGGTGTTGAACGAGGTCCGGATGGAGCGGCGGAATGCCGTGCTTGACCCGGAGGCGGCCTGGTTTGACCCGCCGCAGCGCGACTATGCAGCGGAACTGAACCTGCGCCGCGCTTTGGCATGTCTTCCCGAGGACCAGCGACAGGTCGTCGTTCTGCACATCTGGGGCGACTTGACATTCCAGCAGATCTCGGAACTGCTTAACATCAGCGCCAATACCGCCGCCTCGCGCCACCGTTACGCCCTGGCCAAGTTGCGCGAAGCGATGTGCCCCAAGGAGGACTCCTGTGCCAATCCCTGACGATGAGCGGTTTGAATCCTACTTAAAGCAGTTCCGGCCGGCAGCGGCATTGCCTCTGCCGATCGGAAAGTCGGCTCGCAGGCCCCGGTTCGTGCTGCTGGCACGGCTGGCCGCCGCTGCCGTGGTCCTGGTCCTCTTGGGCTTCAGCCTGCGCTTGCGCCCGCTCCGCCAAAATTCTTACCAGCGGGGCACCGCCATCGCGTCTACTGAGCACCTGGAAAATTCCACACCTCTAACTCTGGCCGGCGCAAATGCATTGCTATCCACCGCTCCATCGTTCAGCTTCGTCTTCAAGGAAATGTCATTCCGTTCCGCAACTGCTCCGCCTCCCGCGGGCAAATTCAGCGCGCTCGCTGTTCTCAGCAAGGAGAAAACCCGGTTATGAAAAACCTTCGCCTGCTTGTATCGGTCATTCTGGTTGCTGGCTTAGCGGGTGCATCCACGTCCGCCCAGCGAAAGGCGAGCCTTGGAGATAACGCCGCTTTGCGCTACTGGGCGGCATTCTCCGCTATGCAGGATTCCGATATCAGCAGCCAGCAGGCCAAAGAGCTCAATGCCACTCTCGACGGCACGGCGCCTTATCAAGATTTGAAATACAAAGACTTGGTCGAGAAGAACAAACTGGCCCTTCAAATCATGGCGCGTGCGACTGCTCTGCCGAACTGTGATTGGGGCCTGGACTATGCGTTGGGCGAAGATGTGCCGGTGGAATACGCCCGGAAGGCGTTGGCGTTGGGGCGGATCAACGTTCTTTACGCTTTTCATTTGTTGATCATCGGCGACAGAGCCGGCGCGGTTCACACGCTGGCAGCTGGGTTGCGTTTTTCAAAGGACGTTGCCAATGGCGGCTCCCTTTTTTCGGCCCTGGTATCAAAGGATCTGCTCGAAAACCATTTCCGGGCGATAGCGTTCGCCTCCCATCGGGGGGGCCTTACACCTGAGCAGCGACAGCAACTGCAGAGCGCGGTGGCTCAACTCGGGCCGAATCCCCTGGATTGGCCGGCCGCCGCCCGGCGCGATCTGGAGAGCCTGCGCAGGCGCTTCGCGGGCGATCCGCACGCCTCGGCGGCGCTCTCACGGATCATTTCTTGCTACATCGGTGCGCTCACTGAAGCTTCCAGGATGCCGGCTCTGCAGCAGGCGATTGGCAGCGCGCCCAGGCAGGTGGCGGATCTTATTCCCAACAGCAAACGCGTGCTGGAGCAGAAACAGCAGCTGAACGAAAAACTGGCGCAAATGCATTCACTCTTGCGCTGACAAGTAAACAGCGGAATTATCATTCTTCACCGGGCTGGCTGGATTTTCGTGGTAAAAAGATCCGCCGCTGAATTTATGGCTAAACGTTCTGCTGAAGATCTACGTCTGACGCGACTGACGCAGATCGCACTCACCTTTCCCGAAACTACGCGCCATATCTACGGGTCACATGCGCAGTTTCTGGTCCGCAAAAAGACCTTTGCCTACTTCCTCGACAACCATCACGGCGACGGCATAGTGGCTGTCACTTGCAAGGTTTTGCCCGGCGACAACAAGGCTCTGGCTGAGGCGCAGCCTCGCAGATTCTATCTGCCGGCCTACATCGGCTCTCGCGGCTGGGTTGCGCTGCGCCTGGATCTAGGCAAAATAAATTGGGAGGAAGTAAGAGAACTGCTGTTAAGCAGCTACGCCCTCGTTGCACCCAGGCGCCTGGCAGCCCTCGTGACAACCGATTAATCGGTTTTTCGCCGCCGGCAACTCACAACTGGGTACTGGCAACTGGGAACCGATTTGTATACAACGTTGGCATGAAAACTACCCTGGCGGCGGTGGCGCAAAAAATTGCAGCGCAACTGGTGGGCGATGGTGGACTTGAACTCGAAAACGTGGCCAGCATCGGCTCGGCCAAGTCCGGCGACCTGGTGTTTGCAGAAGACGAGGCGGCGCTGGCCAAAGCTCTGGAATCCGGCGCCACCGCGGTAATAACCGGGGAGTTCGCGGCGACTGGCAAAACGCGAAAGCCGCTACTGATTGTGCGTTTTCCCAAACTGGCATTTTCGCGGGCCGCCCAGTTGCTGTGCCCGCCGCGGTCGTTTGAGCCGGGAATTCACTCTTCCGCGATCGTCGAAGATTCTGCCCGCCTGGGCCGCCATGTTGCGGTTGAGCCGGGCGTGGTAATTGGGGAAAAAGCCGTAATCGGCGACCGCAGCCGCATTGGCGCCGGCAGCGTCATTGGTCCGGAGGTTCGCATGGGCAGCGAGTGCAACATCGCTCCTAATGTGACAATCTACTCCGGAGTTCGCTTGGGCAATCGCGTTATCGTGCACAGCGGCGCGGTGCTGGGCAGCGATGGTTTTGGCTACGTCCGCGACCCTACCACGGGTCGCTATGAAAAGTTCCCTCAGGTTGGCGGGCTTGAGATAGGCGACGACGTGGAAATCGGCGCCAACACTACGCTGGACCGCGGTGCCCTGGACTTGACCATCATCGGTCGAGGCACAAAGCTGGATAATCTGGTGCACGTAGGTCACAATGTTCGCATCGGAGAAGATGTGGTGATTGCCGCCCAGACGGGCTTCTCCGGCAGTATCACGGTGGAGAATAGCGCCGTGATCGGCGGGCAGGTGGGCATTGGGGACCACGCCCGCATCGAACAAGGTGTAGTCCTGGGCTCGCAGTGCGGAGTGCTCCCCAAAAAGATAGTCCGCGGGCCGGGAGCAGTATTTTGGGGCACGCCGGCGAGACCCTTGCGGCAGTATTTGAAGGAGTTGGCAGTGCTAGCGCGTTTAGGAAGGAAGGGCAACAGCTAGTACTTGGTACCTGGTTGTTGAGAGCCAAGAGCAAAGAGCGAATGTCCCTCATCGTCATCGGCGGGCACACACGTAATGTAGGCAAGACCAGCCTCATGGCGGGCCTGATCTCCGTCTTTCGTGAGCGTAATTGGACCGCCGTCAAAATCAGCCAGTATGGCCACGGTGTGTGCTCGGTAGATGGAAAGCCCTGTGCCTGCCAGGTTGATGAGCATCCCTGGGCGATCACCCAGGTTTATGACGGCGAGGGTGATTCCGATACGTCGCGCTTCCTCTCCGCCGGGGCTGCCAAAGGGCTGTGGGTGCGCTGCAGGCAGGGGAAGTTGGAAGAAGTAATGCCGGCCTTTCAGCAGCGTATCGCCGCTGATGAAAACGTAATCATCGAATCGAACAGCATCGTCGGTTTCCTGCAGCCGGACGTCTATTTGACCGTGCTGGATTTTGCCGTGGCCGATTTCAAGGAATCTGCTCGCCGTTATCTTCAGCGCGCCGATGCAGTGGTGCTGCACGATCCCGCAGCCAATGGCCACAAAGAACCCAATTGGAACCAGGTTTCGCGCGCCCACCTGGCAGGCAAACCCGTCTTCTACATCAACCCGCCGTCCTACATCACTCCGGAGATTGTGGACTTCGTGCGCCAGAAGATCGAGCCGGTGCATGCGCAAGTTTGAAGTGCTGTTCGACCACGGCGAAGAAAATCCGGTGCAGCATCCCGCGTACTCTCCTTATGGCAAGCTGGGTTTTCCAGCGTCGCCTGCGGATCGCCCCTGGATATACTCGAACTTCGTACAGACCTTGGACGGCATTACTTCCTGGAAAGGCGAGCACGCGCTGGGCAGCGATATTTCCCGCTCCGCCGAAGACCGCTGGCTCATGGACCTGCTGCGCGCTCACGCCGATGCGGTCCTGCTGGGCAGCAAGACCCTAGCGGTAGAAAAGGCCGTGCTGGGTGCAACCTCCCGTGGTGCAACCTACACTATGGAAGATCCGCAGTTACGCGACCTGCGCGCCCACTTAGGGCGCCGGCGTGAAACTATTATTTTTGTGACCGGCTCAGCCGCGCTCAAGCTCTCCGACTACGCCGTTTTCGATGGTGACAAGGTGGACGCGGTGATTCTCACTGCTCGAGCAGGCGCGGAGAAGCTGGCGCTGCAACAGGGGGGCCACCCACATCTTCGCATCCTGGTGGCTGGCGATAGCAATGTGGTTGACCTGACCGCCGCCATGCGGATGCTCCGCCGAGAACTGGAGATTCGACTCTTGCTCTGCGAAGGCGGGCCAACGCTCTACGGCTACATGTCACGCGCCGGGCTGATTGACGAGAAGTTCCTCACCATCTCGCCGGTGGAGGCGGGGCAAATTATTCCCCAGGAACAGGAGGTCGGGATGCTGGAAGGTCCGGCGCGACTGCGCCCCACCACCTTCAGCGCTCCCGGGTTCACGGCCGATAAAGCGCCCTGGTGGAGTTGGATCAGCTGCCGAAAGGTGGGGGATCACGAGTTTAACCGCTACAGGCGAAGGCGCTAGTTTCCAGTCTCAAGTTCGAAAGAATTCTCGAGAAACCCGAAACTTGAAACTCGAAACTGGTGCACCTGCTTTTGCTATGCTTCAAATGTGAGGCAAATCCACCGCGACGCCTGGCTGCTGGCCTTCCTCTCTGGCGTCCTGCAGATTCTGGCATTTCCCCTGCCCAATCTCTACCCGCTGAGCTGGTTTGCCATTGCGCCACTGCTGATGGCGGTATTGCGTGCCCGCGAACCGGAGGAAATCCGTCTGCCCGCGGGGCTGGCGCAGAAATATTTGCCAGCCACACCCCTTCAGGGTTTTTTTCTCGGTTACGTGAGCGGCATCATGTGGTATGCCGGCACTTGCTACTGGGTCTACCACACGATGCACCAGTACGGCGGGTTGAGCGCGGCAGCGGCTGCCGGCATCCTGGTGCTCTTTTGCCTTTATCTGGGCGTGTATGAAGGTTTGTTTGGGCTGGTCGTGGCGCTGCTGGCGGGCGGCAGGGCCGCAGGCTCGCGCCGCGCTTTGTTTCTCAGCCCGTTTGTCTGGGTGGCGTTGGAACTGGCCCGCACCCGCATTAGCGGCTTTCCCTGGGACCTGCTGGGCACAGCGCAGGTGAACAATATCTCGCTCAGCCGCCTGGCCACCATCACCGGTGTCTACGGCGTGTCGTTCGAAATCATGCTGGTGAACACCGTGTTTGCCGCCGCTTTCCTGGTCGGGCGCGACAAGCGCAAAGTTATCCTCGTCGAAGGCCTCGTCGTGGCGGCTGCCCTGCAGTTACTGGCCCTGATTCACCCCGCGCCCTTGCGCACCGATCATAACGCGCTGCTGGTCCAGGAAAATATTCCCATCCTGCCCTCGGACGAATGGACGCCGCAATACTTCCAGAGCACGATCACCGACCTGGTCCGGCTGAGCATGCCGCCGGAGGCGCCGGCAGTGCCTAAGCCCGACCTGGTAGTTTGGCCGGAATCGCCCGCGCCGTTCTACGTCAACGATCCACGCTTTCGTCAAGTCATTGCCGCAGTGGCCGAGAAGGATCACGCCTACGTGTTGGCCGGTAGCCTGGGAGAGAATCCAGGCGTTCCGGCCGGCACCGGTCCGGCCTACAACTCGGCAGGGCTGATGTCCCCACAAGGCCAATGGGTGGCGCGCTACGACAAGATTCACTTGGTCCCTTTCGGCGAATATGTGCCCTTTAAATCCATCTTCGGGTTTGCCGGCGGGCTGACCCAGGCGGTGGGCGAATTTGGCCGAGGCTCCTCCCGCGAGCCCCTGGTAGTGGATGGCTACAAGCTGGGCGTCTTCATCTGCTACGAATCGGTGTTTCCCGGCGAAGTGCGCCAATTCGCCCAAAATGGCGGCCAGGTGTTCGTCAACATCTCTAACGACGGCTGGTATGGCGATACCGGCGCCTGGGCACAGCACCTGAACCAGGCGCGCATGCGGGCGGTAGAAAATAACCGCTGGCTGCTGCGCGACACCAACACCGGCTTGACCGCCTCGATTGACCCCTATGGCCGCGTCATAGCCCACGTGCCCCGCAAGCAGCGTACCGCGCTGGAAGCTCCCTACGCCCTGGTCAATGGAACTACTTTCTACACGCGCTACGGCGACTGGTTCGCTTACCTGTGTGCGATAATTTCAGTGGCAGCGCTTTTGTGGCGCTACCGAGTGCCCTCCGGGAAGGTTTCCTCCTGATGCCTGAAGAACTCGAGCAAGAGTACGTTGCGCTGAAGGACAAAGTGCGCGACCTCCGGGAGTATCTTTGACGCAGACCGGCTGCGCCAGCAACTAAGCGAAATCGAAAAGAAGGCCGCTGATCCCAAGCTGTGGTCCAATCCCCAGGAATCGCAGAGGGTAATGCGCGAGCGCAAGCGCCTGGAAGATGTGCTGGCCACGGAGTCCGATCTGGCCCGGCGCAGCGATGACATCGCTGCCTACCTGGAACTGGCGCGCGAGGGCGAAAATGTCGCCACTGACCTGAAGCGCGAAATTTCCGCCTTGCGCGAGACGGTGGACCGCATCGAAACCGAGACCCTGCTCTCAGGTGAAAACGATGCCCGCAATGCCATTGTGACCATTCACCCCGGCGCCGGCGGCACCGAGTCGCAGGACTGGGCGGAGATGCTGCTGCGTATGTACCTGCGCTGGGGGGAGCGCCATGGCTTCGAAACGGTGCTGAACGATTACCAACCGGGAGAGGAAGCGGGCATCAAATCGGCCACGTTTAGCGTGAACGGGCAGTACGCCTATGGGCTGCTGACCAGCGAAATCGGCGTGCATCGCCTGGTGCGCATTTCGCCCTTCGACCAGGCCAAGCGCCGGCATACATCCTTTGCCAGCGTTTTCGTTTCTCCGGAAATTGACGAGAGCATCGAAATCGTCATCAAGCCCGAAGACCTGCGCGTAGACACCTATCGCTCCAGCGGCAAAGGCGGGCAGCACGTGAATACCACCGATTCCGCGGTGCGCATTACGCACAATCCCACTGGAATTGTGGTCAGCTGCCAGAACGAGCGCTCGCAGCACAAGAACCGCGAGCGCGCCATGAGCATCCTGCGCTCCAAGCTCTACGAGCACGAATTGGAGAAGAAGCGCGAGGTCTCCAAGAAGCTGGAAGAATCCAAGCTGGACATTGATTTTGGCTCCCAGATTCGCTCTTACGTGCTGGCGCCCTACCGGCTTATCAAGGATCACCGCACCAAGGAAGAAGTGGGCGATGTGGACCGCGTGCTCGATGGCGATATTGATCCGTTCATTCGGGCATATTTGCGGATGAGACGCGGGGAGAAGAATTGAGCAATTGTGTATTGAGTAATCGGGTTATTTTGTAAATTGAACCCACTCGATGTTGGTAATCACATTTGTCTCAGAGGATGATGTCATCCTGAGAGAGCGCGAGCGAGCGCAGCGACCTGAGCGCGACCGAAGGACCTGTGCGTTTCGGACAGTGGTTCACAGCCTGAAATTGAGCTGTTCTCATCGGGTGTAGGCATGGCCGACACATCACCACATTCGAACTCAATTACTCAATTACCCGATTACACAATCACCCGATCGGCTGCTGCCCGTGGCCGACGCCTGGAATACTTCACCATCGCCTGGAACTCAGCCGAAGCTATCGCGGCGCTGGTGGCGGGCGTTCTCGCGGGTAGCATTGCGCTGGTCGGCTTTGGATTGGATTCCGTAATTGAAATTTCTTCCGGCGCCGTGCTGCTGTGGCGCCTGCGTGCCGAGAATGACGCGGAGCGCCGGGAGCGCGCTGAACGCCGCGCCCATCGTCTGGTAGGAATATGTTTTCTCGCTCTCGCTGCCTACGTGGCTTATGACTCCATCAAAGGCGTGGTGCGCCACGAAGCTCCCCAGGAAAGCATCTTCGGGATATGCGTAGCTATCGCCTCCCTGATTGCCATGCCGCTGCTGGCCCGGGCTAAACGGCAGGTGGCGCGTCAACTCAACAGCGGGGCTATGCGCGCCGATTCCCGCCAGACCGATTTCTGCGCCTATCTTTCCGCCATCCTCCTCGCCGGCCTGCTGCTGAATGCGCTGCTGGGCTGGTGGTGGGCCGATCCCGCGGCCGCCCTGGTCATGGTGCCTCTGATTGCGCGGGAAGGCGTGGAAGGCCTGCGAGCAAAACGCTGCTGCGACTGAGCCAACCACCGCCGGTGTGGAAGCGGGGCTTTGCCCCGCCTGGACGGGGCGAAGCCCCGTTCCCACACAATCACTCGACCTGACCAACCAACCTAGGCAGCCTGGCTGCAGGCCGTGCGCACATTCTCCAATGCTTGCAGGAGCTTCGCCCCAAACACCTCACCTGAAAACTGCTGCTGGCCGGTAACCAGCCGGCCATTTTCCGAAATCGTGGCAAACGGCTGAAATAGCTCTCCCCGCGTGTAACGTGCGCCGCGTTTGGTGAGTTCCTCCTCAACGTAGAACTTCAGGAACTTCGAACCGACTACTTTCTCGACTTCCTGATCTTCCGCCTTGGAGAAGCCGGTAACCACCTGTCCCTGGATCAGGTACTCGCCATTAGAAGCTTTAGCGTTGAGCCATCCGGCCGACCCGTGGCAAATAGAGGCAACAATCTTGCCTGCCTCCCAAATGTCCCGCAAAATGCGAGGAATGTCGGGGTCATCGGCGAATTCGAACGCGGCTCCATAACCGCCCACCAGCCACACGCCTGTGTAGTCGCGCGGATTGATTTGCGACAGTTTTTTCGTAACCGAGAGTTTTTGGCCATGCAGCTTATTCTCCAGCAGGCCGGTACTGACGAAGTCATCGGGGCTTTGCGCCACGGGGCTGTTGGGGTCGCTCCACGCGTCCACTGGGGCCTTGCCGCCCTTGGGACTCGCGACTTCCACCTCGTAACCGGCGCGCCAGAGCAGCAGGTAGGGGTGGGCCAGCTCAGAAATCCAAAAGCCGGTCTTGTAGCTGGTTTCACCCAGCTTGTCATTGCTGCTTACAATCGCCAGCACCTTGCCCTTGTGATTGCGGGCGCTGTGTCGTAGCTTGCGGATATCATCCATCGCGTCGTTCGCCATGCAGAGCTCCTCGGAAGAGCAATAATTCGATTGCTAGATGTCATTCACGAGCATTGGTAACGTTTTCTTAGCGTTGTCGGAAACTGCCCGGAGAGCTGACCACGCGACCGCCTGCACCCATGCGCTCATTACATACGTAATCAGGCAGATACGCACGTTTGCCCTGGAAACTGTATTACCCTGTTCTGTAGATGAAAGCCGAGGAGAAGCCCCAGCCGCACCATCTCGAGCCGCCGGACCCGATTTTGAACCAGCGTTTCCAGGACGGGTTGGTCTATGCCACCAAATTGCACGCGCGACAGTCGCGCAAAGGTACTCGGGTACCCTATGTCGCACATCTGCTTGGGGTCGCATCCATCGTGCTAGCGGAGGGGGGAGACGAGGACATGGCCATCGCCGCCTTGCTGCACGATGCGGTGGAGGACCAGGGTGGCAAGCCCACGCTATGCGAAATCGAGCGCCGCTTTGGCAAGCGCGTGGCCCGGCTGGTGGAGGCCTGCACCGACGCCGATACCATCCCCAAGCCGCCCTGGAAGGACCGCAAGACGCGCTATATTGAGGTGATTCGTCACGAGCCGGAGGACGCGCGACTGATTTCGGCAGCGGACAAATTGCACAACGCGCGCGACATTCTGGCCGACTATCGCCAGCATGGCGACGAGGTTTGGAAAAGGTTCCGCGGCGGGCGCGAGGGCACGCTGTGGTATTACCGCGCGCTGGTGGAGGCGTTTCGCGTCGGCGGCGGCAATCGCCTGGTGGATGAGCTGGACCGGGTGGTTGCGCAACTGGAACATCTGGTGTTCAAAAACGGCCGCCCCGCTGCAGGGAGTTGATGGTATGGCGCGAATGGTGGATATGATTCGGCAATCGGCGGTGCCGCCGAACCTTCTGCGCGCCGCTGCTAAAGGCGCTCTCTCCGTGCCTCCGGCGGAGATGATAGAAATTCTGGTTCTGCTCACCCAGAACCCGGTTTTCGCCGAGCAAGCCCGCATGACCCTGGCCAGCTGGGACGAAGCGGCGTGCCTGGCTGCAGCTTCCGATCCCCATACTCCGCGCGAGGTCCTGGATTACATGGTGGACCCGCGCAACCGCCGTCCCGCCGTGTATGCCGTGTTGCTGGAGAATCCATCCGTAGCTGAGGCCAGGCTGGCGGAAATTGCTGCCGTGGCCGCCCGCGAGGTAATTGCACAATTACTGGCCAGTCCGCGAGTGAGCAAATCGCGCCCGGTTTTGCAAGCTCTGGCGGGCAACCAGGAGTTGCGCGATGCGGAAATGACGCGCATTCAGACCCTGCTGACAGCACTTTCCCTCGAACCACAGCCTGCCGAGAAAGCTGCAGTTTCAGGTCCGGAAACCACCGACGAAGAAATCAGAGCATTTCTCGCCGAGCACGCGACGGAGATCGCCGGCGATGAAGGCAAGCCCTTCCACGTGATTGGTGGCATCGAAGAAACCGAGATTCCTCCTGAAGCGTCGGTTGCGGTGACTGCGCCTGCTGCTGGTCATGCCGCTGCCGTGGCTCCAGCGCGGGAAACCGAGAAGAAGGCCAAGAGCGTGTTGCAGAAAATCGCCGCCTTGACCGTAGGCGAGCGTGTGCAGTTGGCCATGAAGGGGACTAAAGACGAGCGATTCATCCTCATCCGCGACGGCGCCAAGGTCGTGCCGCAGGCCGTGCTGGAGTCTTCCAAACTGACCGATACGGAAGCGGAAATGTTCGCCAGCATGAAAAACGTGCAGGAAGTGGTGTTCCGCGGTCTTTCCAGCAAGCGCAAATTCGTGAAGAATTACCGCATCCAGCGCAACCTGGCATTCAATCCCAAGGTGCCCATTGACCTTGCCCTGGGCCTGGTCAACAACCTGCTGCTCAGCGACTTGAAGAGTCTTTCCATCAACAAGGAAGTTCCCGACACGGTGCGCAAAGCCGCGCTGCGCCTCTTCGTGCAGAAGTCCGACACTCGCAAGCGATAGCCCACTTTGAATTTAGTCCTGTCGTCCTGAGCGAAGCCGGCTGATTCGCTCGCGAGTCGGCCGGCGCAGTCGAAGGACCCTTGCATTTTTCGCACAACCACACTGCACCAGGGAGTTCTCATCTCTTCTTCCCGTTATATTGCCCTTAGTAGAAACTCCCTTCATCGGTTAGCTTGAGCGCGGGTACGCAGGGGTATTTCGACTCGGGCATGCACCCTCGCTCAACAGGACAATGTGGTAGGGCATCAGGTCTATGGCGACTACACCCCGAGAGCATGCCCTGTGACATGACGTGTACAGCGCCTGCTATACAATCCCTTCTGAGGGCCGCCCATGCAGGACTCTATTACCGATCTGCTGAAGAAGGCCAAGAATATCGCCGTGGTCGGCCTTTCCAATAGCCCATTGCGCGCCAGTTACGGTGTTTCCGCCTACATGCAAAGTCAGGGCTACCGCATCATTCCCGTGAATCCCAACCTGCACGACGCCGTACTGGGCGAGGAGCCCTTTGCGTCCTTGCAGGATGTGCACGACGGAATTGACATCGTGGACATCTTTCGTCGCCCCGAATTTGTGCCTGAAGTTGTGGACCAGGCCATCCAGTTAGGAGTTCCTGCCATCTGGATGCAAGAGGGCGTAATTCACGAGGTGGCTGCAGCCAAAGCCCGTCAGGCCGGCCTTTTCGTGATTATGGATCGATGCATCTTGAAAGAGCATCGCGCCCGTTTTCGATAGGGGACCAGCATGGCGGAATTAGGCAGGAACGTTATCCCGGTAGGACCTTGGCGTTGCAAGCACTGCGGGCGGGAGTTGTTGTTGCTGACCGATACCGCACCCGGGCCTCCCGTGCGCGGCTATGTGACCTGTGTATGCGGGGAGGAGCACTACGGTGGCGCCAGCCCTCTGGCTGTGTTCTGGCGCACCGAGGACGGCAACTGGGAGCGGGTGAATGAGGCGAAAGCTAAAGAGGATCTGTTAGCGGGATGAGGAACGCATTTTGCAATTAGCACTTAGCCTCTGGCCCTTCCGGGAACTGCCGAAAAGTGAACGGCCAAGTGCCATTTGCTAAGTGCCAAGTGCTCATTCCGCTTCCACCACAATCGCCGTCGCATCATCCTGTAACCCGTGGCCTGCGGCAAACGCACGCACATCATCCAGGACTCCCTCGGCGCAAATCTCGCGCTGGGAATTCAATAACTGCGGCAGACGCTGGCCCCCGTAGTCGTCACCGCTACTGTCTTCCGCCTCGCTGATGCCGTCGCTGTAAAAAAGCACGCGCGAGCCGGGCGGCAAGTCAACCTGAGTCTGGGAAAACTTCTCCTGGGTAAACCCAATTGGCAACCCATTGGCGCCGCTGACCACGTGCGCGGCGTTGCCATTGGCCAGCAGCGGCCAGGGATGGCCGGCATTGGCGATGGTCAAAGTCCGTGCCGCAGGGTCGAGCACGGCATACAGCATGGTTACGAAGCGGCCGACAGGAAAATCGTTCAGCAATAGCCGGTTCAGGCAGTCGAGCACTTCGCCCGGCTGCGTGCAGTTTTCCGCCAGCGAACGCAGAATACCGCGCGCTGCTGACATCATCAGGGCCGCCGCCGTGCCCTTGCCGGAAGCATCCGCCAGCACCAGTCCCCAACGGCCCTGGCTTAGAGGAATAAAGTCGTACCAATCGCCGCCCACCGCGCCCGCGGGAACGGAGAACCCGGTGATCCTGTAGCCAGGAACCAAAGGCGAGCTTTTGGGGAATAATGCTTCCTGGATTTGCCGCGCTTCCTGAGCCTCGCGGTCAGCGCGCTCCCGCGTCAGACGCTGCTCGCGGAACAGGCGCGCATTCTGCACTGCGACTTCAATGTGACAGCCCAGCGCCTGCAGAAGCTGTAGTTTCTCTTTGCAGAAAGCGGCAACGTCCGTATGCGCGGCGGTGAAAACGCCAATTATCTCGCCATCAATCGTCAGGGGAATTCCGACTTCCGAACGCGTATCCGGTTCGCACGCCAGGTAGTAGGGATCAACCCGCACGTCGGGAGCGTAGTGCATGCGGCCGGTGAGAGCCACGTGGCCCACAATTCCCACTCCGGGTTGCAGGGTATGGCCTTTGCGATGCAACGAGCAACCGTGCACCGCGGCCAGGGACATGTCCTTGTCTTCGCGCAGGTAAATGTTGGCTTCCAGAATGCCGAACCAGCGGGCAACGTCGTGCACAATGCGCTCGATGAGCAGCTCAAGATCGAGAATGGAACCCATCTCACGCGCGGCGCGGTGCAGCAGTAGCAGTCCTTCGCTGTCGTCGGAGGAAAATGGCGCCGGGATACTTTCGGCAATCGGTGTCGGATACGTGGCCATCGCACGCCCCTGGCGAGTAACAAGCAGTCAGCACTCAGCAGTAAGTTCTCAGCAAAGCCTGACTCCTGACTTTGGATTTACAAAGGTCCCATCACGATTCTTTTTTATCTCGTTCGGGCCAGTGCTCCGCCGCATCCGCACGCCGCTTTTTGAGCTCTTCCATACGCTCGCGGATACGGCGCTCCACGCCCTCAGCGGTAGGCCGGTAGTAAACCCGGTCGCGCAGGTTGTCGGGCAGGCATTGCATGTCTGCCACCTTGCTTTCGAAGTTGTGCGCGTACTGGTAATCTCTGCCGTATCCCATGGATTTCATCAGTCCCGTAGGCGCGTTGCGCAGGTGCAAGGGAACCGGCTGGGCCACGGTTTGCTCCACGTCCTGCTGCACTTCGCCGTAGGCTGTATAGAGCGCGTTGGACTTGGGCGCCAGGGCCAGGTACACCGCCGCTTCGGCCAGCGCCAGGTTGCCTTCGGGCATGCCGATAAAGTCGACGGCATCGCGCGCCGCAACTGTCAGCCCTAGCGCCTGGGGATCGGCTAGGCCAATGTCCTCCACCGCCATGCGCACCAGGCGCCGTGCGATGTAAAGCGGATCCTCGCCCGCTTCCAGCATGCGGCCCAGCCAGTAGAGGCTGGCATCAGGATCGCTGTTGCGCACCGACTTGTGCAGCGCCGAAATCAGGTTGTAATGCTCCTCCCCCGCCTTGTCATAGAGCAGCACCCGCTTCTGCAGTGCGTCCTGCACGATGGCGTTAGTGATTTCCGCTCCGGCCTTGCCCCCATTCGCCTGCACGGCCAGCCCGGCTGCGACTTCGAGCGCGTTATAGGCGCTGCGCGCGTCGCCGCTGGAGTAGGCGGCAATGCGGGCCAAAGGCTCATCGCCCACCCGCAGCTGCATTTCGCCTAGCCCGCGTTCTTTGTCCGCCAAAGCCCGGCGCAGCAGGGTAATGATCTGCTCTTCTGTGAGAGGATTGAGCGTATATACGCGGCAGCGCGAGAGCAGCGCGGAGATGATTTCGAACGACGGATTCTCCGTGGTGGCGCCAATCAGGCGGATGGCGCCGCTTTCCACATACGGCAGGAAAGCGTCCTGCTGCGCTTTGTTGAAGCGGTGAATTTCATCTATGAAGACCAGGGTGCGGGTGCCGTACTGGCGCGCCTTGTCGGCGTCAGCCATCACCTGCTTGATTTCCTTGATGCCGGAGAGCACGGCGGAAAACTCGATAAACTCCGCCCGCGTGAGGCGCGCGATTACCTTGGCCAGCGTGGTCTTGCCCACTCCCGGCGGGCCCCAGAAGATGATGGAGCCCGTGTCGTCCCGATCAATCTGCGTGCGTAGAGGCTTGCCTGGGCCCACCAGGTGCCCCTGGCCGATGAATTCCTCTAACGTGCGCGGACGCATGCGGTCGGCCAGCGGCCGCGTGCGGTCGGCGGACTCATCGCCCGGTATGGGCTGAAACAAATTCATAAATTCGGGTAGCTGGTAGTTGGCGCCCCCGGCTACCGGCTACCGACTACTAGCTACGAGCTACCGCCCTTAGCTCTTTGCCTTGCCGCTTCGTACAGCACAATAGATGCCGCCACACCGGCATTCAACGATTCCACTTTGGGCGAGTGTGGAATGGCAATCACTTCGTCTACCTGGGACATGATTTCCCGCGATAGCCCCGCGCCCTCGCTCCCCACGAGCAGGCAGAGCGGGGAGGTGAGCTGGGCTTCGTTCACGGGCGTTCCCTGATGCGAAGACGTGGCCGCCAAGCGCAATCCCCGCTCCCGCAGAGCGGGCAGTGCCGTCTTCAATTCCTTCTTCACCAGAGGAATGCGGAAAATTGACCCTGCCGAACCGCGCACCACCTTGGAGTTATACGCGCTGACCGTGTTTTCCCCCAGCAGCACGCCGCTGGCGCTAAAAGCCTCGGCCGAGCGCAGGATGGTGCCCAGGTTGCCAGGGTCCTGCATCCCGGCCACTGTCACCACCAAGCTGCCGGTTTCCGCGCCAGACAGATCCTGCAGCGCATACAACTTCATGCGCACCAGGGCGGCCACGCCTTGCGGGGTCTCGCTGGGAACCACGCTGGTAAATAACTTGTCGGGCAGGAGCAGGGTCTCGACCTGGTCGCTTAATTGGGGCAGCAAGCGCCCGGCACGGCTCTGCCCCGACTCGCTGAAGAGGACCGCCCGCAGGTGCAGGCCGCTGCGAATGGCCTCCTCGACAATGTGCACGCCCTCCACGGCACACTCTCCCTCAGCTGTCAGTTCACCTCGGGCAAACGCCCGCCGCACCTCCTTGATGAGCGCATTGTGCCGCCCGGTAAGGGGCCGCAATCGCTCTACCTGCGGGTTCTTCATCGGAATGCTATCCTGCTAAGCTGTCACTAGGAGGCTCGCCCTGCATCATACGCTTCGCGGTCCCGCTAACTTGCGGGCGGGCGCAGGCTTATGTTAGCGTTCGCGCTTTCGAGCCGATATCAGGGAAGGACCCGATTGCGTCCGGAAATTATCAAGATCAGTAATGACAAGCCCGAGCCGTCGCTCGTGAGCTACGCTGCCCAGCACATCCGCCAGGGCGAAGTTCTGGGCATGCCCACCGATACCTTTTACGGCCTGGCCGCCGACCCTTTCAATTTGCGCGCCGTAGACCGGGTCTACGAAATCAAGACCCGCTCCCGGCACAAGCCGCTGTCGTTGCTCATCGAAAATATCGAGCAGGCAGAAGAATTGGCGCGGCCGTTGCCGCCGGAATTTTACGCCCTGGCGCGGCGCTTCTGGCCGGGGCCGCTCACCATCATCGTGCGCGCCGCCTCCAAGCTGCCGCTGAAGGTCACCGCCAACACCGGTAATGTGGCCCTACGCATACCAGCGGCTGCCATCCCCGTGGCCGTTATTAAAGCCGCCGGTATTCCCGTGACCGCCACCTCCGCCAACCTCAGTGGCGCCACCGAATGCACCACCGCCGTTGAGGTGCGCGACCAACTGCAGAACCGCATCGGCATCATCATTGATGGTGGCGCTTCGCCTCGCGAAGTGGCTTCCACCATCGTGGACCTGACCGATTCCGACGCCCGCTGGAAGATTCTGCGCGAGGGCGCCATTCCCAGCCAGGAAATTTCCAAGTTTTTTGCCGAAGGATGAGTGCTGAATCTGTTTGCCGGGCTCGCCGCAAGCACACCGCAGCCCGGATTGCCGCGCTGGCCCTCGCCTGCGTGTTGGTTTGGTTCGCAGCCACCTGCGGTCGTATCTTGAGCCAGGCCCATACCGATGAAGCCCGGTCGGCGAACGCCATCGTGGTGTTCGGCGCCGCCGAATATGCCGGCCGCCCATCTCCCATCTATCGCGCCCGCCTCGATCACGCCTTCCATCTCTTTCGCAAGGGCCTGGCGCCTGTGGTTATCACCACTGGCGGCTATGGTTACGACCCGACCTATAGCGAAGGCGGCGTAGGCCGCGATTATCTTCGTTCACTCGGCATTCCCGATCGCGACTTGATCGCGGAAACTCAAAGTTCTGATACGGTGCAATCTGCGCAGCGTGTGGCCGTGATCATGAAAACCAACGGCTTGCGCAACTGCCTGGCGGTGAGCGACGCCTATCACGTATTTCGCGTGAAGCAAATGCTGCAGGGCGAAGGCGTGACTGCCTACGCCGCCCCCCGCCCCGATTCGCTGCGGCGTTCCTTCTGGGAGCGCTCCTTCCTAGTCGCCCGCGAAGCCATCAGCTATATGTTCTGGCGCCTGGGATTCCGGGTCTAGATTCGTTAGTCGGTGTTTTCGACAGTTACCCTAAGAGATTTTTTGAGCTTTCGAGGCGCTGCAAAGTAATGAGTGCAGTAGTGATTTGAGAAGCAACAAATATCAGTAGAGATGTAACTCGTTACGTCTCATCGCGAACTGATTCGATCCTTTCCATTTAAGAAGCAGCCGCTGCGCGCCCGGGCAATGCCCTTTCGCCCCGGAACCGGAGTAACCATCCCCGAAAGGCGAATTCAGCATCAGAATGGAAATCGTGCCAACCAGCAGGGTAGCGGTAGGAATTGTCACCGTAGCGCTCTTGGGCACGGCCCTGCCCGGGCGGGCTGCAAATCGCCACCACAAGCGCCCGGAAAGACCACCGGCGCGAGAGGGCATGGCCATCATCGCGGCCGCCCTCAATTTTTCGCACATCCATCGCGCCCGGCCTGACTGCTCGCATCTGGTGCATCAGGTTTATGCTGACGCCGGCCTGCCCTACCCCTACGTGGATTCGCTCGACCTCTATCGCGGGGCGCCCGGTTTCAAAGCTGTCAAACAACCCCAACCGGGTGACTTGATAGTCTGGCGCACCCACTCCGGCATCGTGGTCGACCCCGACGAGCACTCCTTCTTCAGTTCGTTGAATTCCGGCTTGGGTGTGGACTACTACGACTCGCACTACTGGAAGCACAAGGGCAAGGCGCGCTTCTACCGCTACCCAGACATCCGGGAAGAGCAGTCAGCCAGCACGGATGCGCCCAGCGATTGATTGGACTCGAATGCTGATTGCTGAGTGCGGACGCCTATCTTGCCAGCGCCAGCACGCGCGCCGGCGCCGAGGAACTGCCCTGCAGCTTGGCGGGAGCCACTAGCACCAAGCCTCCGGAAGCCGGAGCCTGTGCTAGGTTGGCGATGTTCTGAAGCTGGTACACACTATGACTCAAAGTAAAAGTACGCACCGGGGAGCTGGCTGAATTCCCGGCAGAGATGCTGGCGGTATCGATCCCCAGTCCCACCACGTTGCGGCCCTGCACCAGGAACTGGGCTGCCTGCAGCGAGAAACCGGGAAAGTGCGCTCTGCCACGGCTGTCCTCGTTGCGATAGGCGCGCGGCGAGTTCCAGCGCTCCGCCCAGCCAGTGCGCGCCATCACCACCGCACCCTGCGGAATCTGGCCGTGCGCCTGTTCCCAATTAGCGATGTCGCTTACGGAGAGCTCATAGTCAGGATTCCGGCGCACCTGCATGCGGACGTCAATTATTGCCAGGGGCGTGAACAAGCGCTCCGGAGGTATCTGATCTACGCTCCACAAGCTGCCGGCAAAGCGGGCCGGTGCGTCCAGGCGCGTGGGGAAACGCACGCCGGTGCTGGTCTGGGCGTTGTTGCCAGCCATGGCCGCAATCGGCATGGGCTGCAGCGGGAAACTCTGGCTCAATTGGAACTGGGCAGCCTTGCTCCGGTTGATGCTGTGCGTCAAGTCAACAATGTGCGCGAAAGTTGCGGGTTGCGCGGTCTGCTCCGGGCGATGCTGGGCAAATAGCAGCAGCGCCAATGCCAGCGCGTAACCAATCACAAAAGTTTTCCACTTCATCATTCAATTCAGCCTGTAACTCGGGACTGGGAGAACTCGCGCACTGGGTTGCCGCTGGAACCGGCTTTTTAATCAGATGCGAGCCATACCGCCAAGTTTTGATTAATTTTGGCGTCCGAGAAGAAGCTGGCGCAAGGAACAGAGGGACATGGACTTATGAGTGACGGTAATGTGAGCGGCTATTTTGTAGCAGAGTTCCACTTCCGCAACAGCTCACGTATTTGCGGGCCGCGGGTTGCCTCAACAAAAACTCTCTTCAGTTGTCTGCCGCTTGATGCTGCAGATCAGGAGGCGCCACCCTCACAAAAAGCGCACGAGCAATGTGGCCAGCAACGCCGCAATGATGGTGCTGAGGAAATTTACCTGATCATTATTCAGCCGCTTGCTCCGTTCCAGCCATGCGCCCAGGTAGCTGTCGGTAAACATTCCTAGAATGCCAGCAGACAGGACTGCTGCCATCCAGCGCTGGGGTATAAGTCCGCCGGCGGCACAAATCAGCGACAGCAGGACGGCGGCGGCCATTCCTGCTAGCGTGCCAGGCCAGCTGATGCCGCCATCAGTGCCGGCAGGAACGACTTCCCAGGTGGTGATCAGGTAGGCGCGGTTCAGGGTCGCTTGGCCGTACTCGCTGGAGACGGTGTCGGCCGCCGCTTCTGCCAGGGCTGCCGAGAGCCCCAGCAGCCACAGCTCCGGCCGCCGGCTGAGAATCGAGACCACGCCGCACACCGCGGCCGCTCCCAGGTTGGCGAGGATCTGGGACCCGGTACGTCCTCCCCGGCGCTCTGCTGTGCCCAGGAACTGCTTGTGGCGGTACCCCAGCCGGGTGGTCAGGAAAGCCAGCACAAAAACGGCTGCAACCGCCGCAAACGCGCCTGGGCCAGCCGTGAGGAACAAAACCCAGGTGACCATTACACCAGCAATGGCCCCGCGCATGTCTACAGCGCGCAATAACTTAGCCAGCACACCGAAGCCGACCGTCACCGCCAACGCCGGCCAAAAACGGTGCCCGAGGGCAACAGTAGCGCTGGGCTGGAGCTGGGGTAATAATAATGATAAGTACTCTGCAATCAAATACATACCTCAATGGATCCTGGGCGGCGGTCAGGTTCAGGCCATAAGTTCTGAGGCGCTGCGCATCCTAGCAGATGTGCTCCCGGGGTGACACAGGCACCTCGGAGGACACCTACGAGCGGGTATTTGCCCCACTCATGAGGCAGTGTAAACTGCTGTCCCCTGCAATCCGCAGGCATTCAGGAGCAAGACATGGCGGCTTCGGTGTGGTCGGGTTACTTAACGTTCGGTCTCATCTCCATGCCGGTACGGTTGTTTTCCGGGGCCCGCGGCAGCGGCATATCGTTCAACATGCTGCACCGGGACGATCACGCCCGCGTGAAGCAGCAACTTACCTGCTCCGCCGATGGCAAGGTGCTGGAACGCAATGAGATCGTAAAAGGCTACGAGTACCGCAAGGGTGAGTACGTCATCATTGAGCCGGATGAAATCAAGAAGATCGAACCTAAGACCGCCAAAACTATGGAGATCCTGGAGTTTGTGAAGTCCGAAGAAGTGGACCCCATCTACTTCGAATCTTCGTACTACCTGGTGGCGGAGGAGGCTGGTCGCCGGCCCTACGCCTTACTCACCAAGGCCCTGGAAGAAACCAACTATGTCGCCATCGCCAAGATCACCATGCATAACCGCGAGTACACGGTGTTTCTGCGCCCCTACGCCGGCGGCATGATGCTGCACACCATGTACTACTCCGACGAAATACGCGAAGTGGAGGATTTTGGGCGTCCCGACGTCGAGTTGAAGGATGCCGAGGTGAAAGTAGCGCACCAGCTCATTGAGGCGCTGGCCGACAAGTGGGACCCCAAGAAGTATTACGACACCTACGAAGCCAACTTGAAAAAGCTGATCGAGGCCAAGCTGGAGGGTGGCGAAGTGGCCGAGGTGGAGAAACCGGCCAAGATGGCGCCGGTGGTGGACCTGATGGCTGCATTGAAGCAGAGCCTGGCGCAGATGGAAGGGAAGAAGAAGCCCGCCGTGCGTGTAGCCGAGGCGCAAGCGGCATCAGAAACCCAGGTCACTGGTGGCACCGAGCATCATCGCTCTACGCGGCGGCGGCGCAGCGCGTA
>DATFDP010000171.1:0-5149 GCA_035252015.1 Terriglobales bacterium | reverse complement strand
GCGCAATAAGTTGATCCCGATTAGGACATCAAATTCACCTTTGCGTAGGTCGCGCAGAATCTTCACGCGTTCCAGCGTTTCGATTTCTGAATGCATGTAGCGGCAGCGCACTCCCACCTCGCTGTAGTATTCCGCCAGGTCCTCTGCCATGCGCTTCGTCAGCGTTGTCACCAGCACGCGCTCGCCGCGCTCCACCCGTTGGCGGATTTCATGCAGCAGGTCGTCAATCTGCCCTTTCACCGGGCGCACTTCCACCTGGGGGTCCACCAGGCCGGTAGGCCGGATGATCTGCTCCACCACCACCCCCGCGGATTTGGTGAGCTCATATGGCCCGGGAGTCGCCGACACATAAATGATCTGGTTGACGCGGTGCTCGAACTCGGGGAAGGTGAGGGGGCGGTTGTCCAGCGCGGAGGGCAGGCGGAAGCCGTACTCCACCAGCGTTTCCTTTCGCGAACGGTCGCCGTGGTACATCCCGTGCAGCTGGGGAACTGTCTGGTGCGACTCGTCTATGAAGATCAGGTAGTCGCGCGGCACGTAGTCCAGCAGCGTAGGCGGCGGCTCGCCCGGCAGGCGGCCCGTGAAGTGCCGCGAATAGTTCTCGATGCCGTGGCAGTAGCCAACCGACTTGATCATCTCCAGGTCGAAGCGGGTGCGCTGGTGCACGCGCTGCGCCTCCACCACGCGACCCTGCTTCTCCAGTTCCGCTTCCCACCACGCCAGTTCCTGCAGAATGGAATCAATCGCTCGGCTCCTGGTTTCCGGCTTCATTACGTAGTGTGTCTTGGGATAGATGGGTAGGCGCACATATTTCTGCTTCACCGTGCCGAACAGCGGGTCAATTTGGCAAAGGGATTCGACCTCGTCACCCCAAAGTTCGATCCGGTAAGCCATGTCGTCGTAGGTCGGGAAGATTTCAATCACGTCGCCGCGTACGCGGAAGGTGCCGCGGCGGAACTCCCCGTCGGTGCGCTCGTAGAGGATTTCCACCAGCTTGCGCGTAATGTCTTCCCGCTTGACCTTCTGGCCTTTTTCCAGAAACAGCAACATGCCGTAGTAGGCCTCGGGCGAGCCCAGGCCGTAGATGCAGCTCACCGAGGCCACAATCAGGCAATCGCGGCGTTCGAATAGCGATTTGGTGGCAGAAAGCCGCAGCTTGTCCAGTTCATCGTTAATCGTCGCTTCTTTTTCGATGTACAGGTCGGCGGCGGGAACGTAGGCTTCCGGCTGGTAATAGTCGTAGTACGACACGAAGTATTCCACCGCGTTGTTGGGGAAGAAGCTCTTGAACTCGTGGTAGAGCTGCGCCGCCAGCGTCTTGTTATGGGCCATCACCAGCGTGGGCCGATTGGTGGCTTCGATCACTTTGGCCATGGTGTAAGTCTTGCCCGATCCGGTCACGCCGAGCAGAACCTGGTGCTGCTCGGCTTCCAGCACGCCGCGCGTCAGTTGCTCGATCGCCCGGCCCTGATCCCCTGCCGGTTTGTAATCGCTCACAAGTTTGAAATTCATAAAACCCAAGTAGAGTTGGTTACAAAAGTGATTTCCGGAAGGGCACGGCTTCACGAGCCCCGGATAGTCTTAATCCCTCGCCTAAAATGCCACTATGCAACGCAAATCTGTTCGCCACCCGCACAGAACACAATTTCGGGCAATGAGCATCTCTCGATTATAACTTGGATTGGCAAGAGGGCCGGCATCGCCGTCACGCCGCATTGATGGTCCGCAACTGCCGTGCCCGCTCGTATACGCGTACATACTCGCGGGCGGAAGCATTCCAGGAGAAATCCTTGCTCATCCCATTGCGCATCAGGCGCTGCCACGCGTCTTGGCCTTGGTAGGTCTTCAGCGCCAGCTTAACCGTGTCCAGCAGCGCCTCGCCGGTGTATTCGCTGAACTTGAACCCTGTTCCCTTGCCGCTGCGCGGGTCCCAGTTCTCGATGGTATCGTCCAGGCCGCCCGTCGCGCGCACCACCGGCACCGTCCCATATTTCAGGCTGTAAATCTGATTCAGCCCGCAGGGTTCGTAACGCGAGGGCATCAGGAACATGTCGCTGCCCGCCTCGATCTTGTGCGCCAGCGCATTGTCGTAAGCCACCTTCACCGCGATTTTCTGCGGGTACTGCTTGTGCAGACGCAGGAACATGTCCTGATATTCCTTGTCGCCGGCGCCCAGCGCCACCACGATCATCTCTTCCCGCGCCAGCCGGTCCATTACCTGGGAAATCAGGTCAAAGCCCTTTTGCGCCGCGAATCGCGAAACAATGCCGATCACCGGCAGTTTGACATCTCCATTCGTGATTCCGAATTGCGTCAGCAGATCGCGTTTGCACGCCGCCTTGCCGCTCAAATCTTCCGGCGAATAGCGCGCGGCGGTGAACTTGTCCGCCTCCGGGCTCCACTCCTTGTAATCCACGCCGTTCAGGATGCCGGTGACCGTGGCTGCCCGCCCGTGCAGCACCCCTTCCAGGCCGAAGCCATATTCCGCCGTCTGGATTTCCTGGCTGTACTTTTTGCTCACCGTGGTAACAAAGTCAGCAAACACTAGCGCGCCCTTGAGAAAATTCACATTGCCGTAAAATTCCATGCGGGAGATGGTAAACAGGTCCCAGGGCAGCATCAGCAGGGGTAGGATTTCCGGCGGGAACAGCCCCTGGTAGCCCATGTTGTGAATGGTGAAGACGCAGCCCACGTCGCGGAAAGCGGGGTCCTCGGCGTAAACCGAGCGCAGCAGCACCGGCACCATCGCCGACTGCCAGTCGTGGCAGTGGAAAACATCGGGCACGCCCTGGATCTTGCAGGCCTCCAGCACTGCCCGGCTATAGAGCGCAAATCGCTCGGCATTGTCGCGGTAATCGCCTACCGAGGTTCCGTACAGGGCTTCGCGGTCGAAAAAAGGTGGATAGTCAATAAAATAGAATTGCACTCCGGAGTGCGCGCCGCCGTCTACCACCGAGCAGAACCGGTAGTGGTCGTCAAAGGGCACGGTTATGCTGCGCAGCACAGGCTTGGCATCTGCCAGCTTGGTCTGCCGGTAAAGCGGCAGGTATACCGTAACTCGGTGTCCAAGGGCGGCCAGCGCGGGCGGCAACGCGCCAACCACGTCGGCCAGGCCGCCAGTTTTGGAAAATGGCACGCTCTCGGATGCGGCAAACACAATGTGCATTGGAATGGGACCTCCGAAGAATATGGCGCGCTTTACCAACGGCGAGCAGTTCGCTCCCTGGGTGGAAAACGACGGCTTGCGCCAGCGCACCGTGGGTGAAATTTGAGTCTAAATGGCGAAAGGAAAGAGGGTCAACGTGGCGGAACCTGCGAACCTGTGGAAAGCTGCTCCCACGCGCCGGCAGGCGCGAGTGGAAAATGATTTTCGCGCTCAGCGCAAGCGCCCCAAACTGGGACAGCATTTCTTGGCTGACCACCACGCCGCCGAGCGCATCGTGGACGCGCTGGGCGAAGTTTCGGACAAGACCGTAATTGAAATCGGCCCCGGCCGCGGCGTCCTGACCAAAATGCTGGCCGAGCGCGCCCGCCGGCTCATCGCCATCGAACTCGACCGTGTGCTGGCGGCGCAGCTGCGCATGTCTTTCGTGCGCTTCGAAAATGTCGAGATCATCGAGGGTGACATTCTCTCCATTGATTTCAGCACCGTGCTCGGACCACGTCCCGGCATGAATCATCCCGGCATCGCCCATGTGCCGGAAAAAACGCGCCTGGTCGGCAACCTGCCCTACTTCATCACCTCCGATATCCTGCTGCACCTGTTCCAGTATCATCCGTATTTCGAAACTATCGTCATTATGGTCCAGGAGGAAGTGGCAGACCGCATCGCCGCCAAGCCCGGCGTCCGCGACTACGGACTGCTTTCCGCCACCGTGCAGCTCTACGCGCGGGTGGAGAAGCTGTTTTCTTTGCCCCCGGGCGCCTTCAACCCGCCTCCCAAGGTGCATTCCGCCGTGCTTAGGCTTACCATTAATCCTCAGATGGACAGGTTGCGGGTGCCGGAGCAGGAGTTCATCGCCTTTCTCAAGCTCTCCTTCGGCCAGAAGCGCAAGACCCTGGCCAACAATCTGAAATCGCGCTTCGACTCGCGCCTGCTCTCTGCCGCCCTGAAGAAGGCCGGCCTGCAGCCCGGCGTTCGGGCGGAAGCAGTTTCGCTGGAAAAGATGGCTGCCGTGTTCCGCAGCTTGACGGCAGCGGCTGCAGACTGAGAGGCAGCATGATCACCGCCGTGCGCGAGCCGGCCGTGGCCGGCTATTTCTATCCCCGTTCTTCCGAAGCTCTCAGCCGGGAAGTTTCCACTTACACGGCCCAGCCCGGCGAGAAAATTTCCGCCCTCGCCTGCGTTGTGCCCCATGCCGGCTACATGTACTCCGGCCACGTGGCGGGCGCGGTTTATGGACGGCTGCAGTTGCCCCGGCGTTTCGTCATTCTCTGCCCCAATCACACCGGTTTCGGCCGTCCGCTGGCGATAATGACCGAGGGCGCCTGGCAGACTCCGCTCGGCCTGGCCCAGATTGACCACGAACTCGCTGCCGCTCTCCGCGTCGCCTGCCCGCTCCTGGAGGAAGACGACATGGCTCACCGTGGCGAGCACGCCATTGAAGTGCAGCTCCCCTTCCTGCAGTCCGCCCTTTCGGACTTTACTTTCGTTCCCATCGCCATCGGTACCGCCAAGTATGAGCCGCTGCAAGCTCTAGGAGAAGCCATGGCCGGGGTGCTGCGCGAGCAATCCGAGCCGGTCCTGCTCATTTCTTCCAGCGACATGAATCACTACGAGCCTGACGATGTAACTCGCGTGAAGGACCACAAGGCCATTGACCAGATTCTGGCCCTCGCCCCTCGCGGCCTCTACGACGTGGTCATGCAGGAATCCATCTCCATGTGCGGCTTTGGCCCCACCGTGGCCGCTTTAACCGCTGCTCGCCTGCTGGGAGCCAAGTCCGCCGAGGTCGTTAAATACGCCACCTCCGCCGACGTTTCCGGCGACCGCAGCGCCGTAGTCGGCTACGCCGGCGTAGTGATTCGTTAGGAGGAGGGTTCTCATTTAACGCGGCAGGGTGGACTTTTTGTAAAGTGTGATAAGGCCTTCCATGAGAAGGCCGGTTGGAGTCAAGTCGGTTCTTTGGTTTTTATTTTCATTGGCAAG
>DATFDP010000170.1:0-7183 GCA_035252015.1 Terriglobales bacterium | reverse complement strand
AAAAACCGGGGGCTCCTGGTTTGAAGCCCCCGAAGCATGAAGCAGCTACCACAACAACTTCACCCCTAACTGCATCTGGCGAGCTCCGCCGGTGAATTGGTTGTCGTTCAGAAACAGATCAGAGGCTATGTTTGAGTAGGTTGTGCTCAAAGCGTTGTTGACAGTGCCGATCAGCACACCCGTCTGGAAGACAGTCGGTTGAGCCAGTGAGAAATTGCGATGATTGAAAGTATTGAAGGTATCCACGCGGAATTGCAGCGTTGTGCCTTCAGTGAGTTTTGTATTTTTGAACAGCCCCATATTCCACACGTTCACGCCGGGAGAATCGAAGCTGTTGCGTCCCAGAGTAGGCAAGGCGCCCACCTCGGCTACGATGTAACGCGCGTTCGGATTATCGGCGACGTAACCGGCCACGCTGCCGCTTCCCCCGGCGCAACCGGCTGCAAGCGGTGCGATACTGGTTGCGCCTCCTGCTCCAACGCATACCAGGCTGACGTTGGATCCGACTCGCTCAAGCCCGCCAGGGTTGAGGATGCCGCGATCACCCGCCGTATCGCCGTTAGCGTTAGCGTCGGAACCAGAGAGAAGCGTCACCGGCTGTCCGGTCTGAACCAGGTAGGTACCGGCCACTTGCCATCCATGCGCTACCGTTTTCAGGAAATTGTTTTCGGTCGGCACCTTAGGCAACTCGTAAATCCAGGACATCGCGAACTTATGCCGGACATCCAGGGTTGAGCTGGCACGATCGAGCGCCAGGTTCTGCCAGTCGAACGGGCGGCGCGGATTTACCACGCTGCTGAACAGTTCATTGGTGGCGTCATCAATGGTGTGAGCATACGTGTAATTGGCCCGAAACAGGAGCCCGGCCGTGAAGCGACGGTTGAAGTCAACCGAGCCTGCATGGTAGATGCTGCCTCCAACCGGCGGAAACGCGGTTAGTGTGCTGAACTCAGGGTGAATAAAAGGATCAAAGTTTTCGAAGTCGCTCAGCCGCGAACCGCCGACAATCGTTCCGGGGACCTGGGTGCTTGAAATGAAAGTCGGCAACGGTTGCAGCGCGCTAAAGGCGCTTCTGGTGTTGATGCGAGCCTGAATGGGCAATTGGGTTGCGCGCGTGCCCAGATATCGCACTTCGACGCTTGTGTTCTTTGAGACTTCACGCTGCACCCCCAGCGTCCAAGTCAGGACTTTAGGCTGGACCTGGTCCAGGATAATGCCCTGACTTGCGGCGCGGGCTTCTTCTTGGGTCGCTGGGGGTACATTCACCTGCAGGAGTCCGCCTCCGGCAAGAAAGCCCGTTCCCGGGCCCCCGGCCAGAAAGTTGGCGCACCATGCAGGAGCGTTTGGCAGGGTACAAGTAATGTCAGGATTTTGTTCCGTCTGTAACTGCGGAGGAAGTTGCAGGAGCGGGAAGTTTTGCGGCGTAACGTCATAGGAAACGCCAAACCCGCCACGCACCGCCCACTTCGCATCCCCCAGGGGATCCCAGGCGAAGCCGATGCGCGGCATCCAGTTGTTCGTGTCCGTCTTTGGTTCGCGGAATTCGAACACTCCCGGCAAAGTGGAGATTGCGTTCAGCGTTTGCAGGCGAACGTCGGCAGGATTGTTGGTCCACTCATAGCGCACGCCCAGATTGACTGTAAGTCGCGGCATTATTTTCCAGTCATCCTGCACGAATCCGTAAATGGCGTGCTGGTTGCCGTTGAAGGCTCCTGATCCGGCGCCGCGCAGGGCTTGGTTGAAACCATTCGGTACCTGATCGTTGATTAATGTCTGCAGATCGCCATAGTCCCATTCCCCTCGTTCACGCGGCAGGAAGTTGGAAGGGGCGATCCATCTCCGATACTCCGATCCGAATTTGAAGGTGTGTGCGCCTTGAACAATGCTCACGTTGTTCAGCACCTGGTAATTGTTCTGGACGTAACTCTGCGGTGAGTTACCCTCGGGTCCAATATTCAGTCCCAGGACATCGATCTTGGCGTTGGGGAAGTTAGCAAACTGAGTCGGGATGGTAAATCCCTGCACGAACCTGGAGTAAGCGATGCGAAAATCATTGATCACCGAACTGCTGACCGCCCAGGCGTCAGTGAGGATGATCTTGCGATTGTCTGCTTCGATTGCCCCGGTGAACTGCTGCAACGGCGTATCCGGGTTGACGTTGGGGGAGCGCTGGCGATCATACAGGAAGCGCCCGCGTATCTGATGGCTGTTTAAATGAAGATCGGAGTTAATGTTGAAGTCATGCTGGTTCAGGTAGCTCGGCGCCGCCGGCTGAAATGTTCCGATTGGGATGGAAACCCCGTTGACTACCTGCGCGGCAGAGTCGGCAACAGCAGCAGTCGGGAATTGGGCCAGGATGTTTCGCACCTCCTGGTTGGCGGCAAGTGTGTTCAACTTAGCAAGTCCGTCGGCTGTGGGCGCAAGCTGCTGCACGGCGGCGGCCGCCAGTCCAACATTGGAGAACTGATAAGCGCCGTAAATGAACAGCTTGTCCTTGATAATCGGGCCGCCGATGTCTCCGCCGGCGCGGTTGCGATCAACTCGCCGCGGCTCCGTAAGGCCTGATGCCTTCTCGAGATTATCCATGGCGTTGAAATCGCGATTGTTGTTGAACTCCCAGGCTGATCCGTGCCAACTGTTAGACCCGGACTTAGTCACGATGTTGAACTGGCCGCCGGCAGAGTGACCCAGCTCAGCACTGAACATGTTTGTCACCAGATTGAAGTCGGCCACTGCCTCAGGAATCACCTCTGAAGTGTGGCCGGTAACGTCAACTCTGTTGTCATCGACGCCGTCGATGTTGAAGCTATTCAGGCGTGGACGTGCCCCGCCGATCGAGCCGCCTTCACCCAGCACTCCGGCCCCCTGCGTCGTGGTGTTTGGAGCCAGCAATGCCAGATTCAAAGGACCGCCGCCCAGACCGGGACTGGGCAGGTCCGAAACAGCTCTCGCGCCGAAATCATTGGAAAGTTGTGAGGTGGTGGTCTGCACCGTTTCTGCCCCTGTGGTTACTTCCACAGTGGTCATTTCACCGGCAACTCTCAGGGTTGCGTCGGCTGTTATGGTCTGGTTCGGCAGGACCTGAACATCCTTGCGCTCGAATTTCGCAAAGCCTTTCGCTCCGACCTCGATTGTGTAGGTACCCACGAGCATATTCGGGAAAACATACTCGCCGCTGGAGGTCGTTTTTGTTCTTTGCTGGACTCCGGTTGCCTGGTTGCTGGCCGTGATATCAGCTCCCGGAATCACGGCGCCGGAAGCATCTGCTACCTTGCCGCGCAGCGTTCCATCCAATCGCTGAGCAACGGCTGAAATTGAGAGTAGAACTGCAGTCAGTGCCAATGCGGCACAATAGTGTTTGCTTTTCACCTGACCCTCCGATGGAGGCGCCGCTGGTGATCTCCAGCGGGCGGTAAACGCTGGCGGACCGGGCGGGACCACTCCCCTATTCGTCAACTGCGGTTGTTGGTGTGTCTAACTTTTGGTGAGGGGAACGTGGATTGGCTTTAGCAGAGGCGAGCGCAGTTGAGATCGATCAGATTGGCCGGGAGATCGACGGGGCTGGAGAAAACAAGCCGCAGCGGTGAAGCTGCTGTCCAAGGCAACAATAACGAGGTACTCGCAGCAGTGATTGCATGCAGCGGCGAGAAGTGAACTCTATGACTTGCAGAGCGTACCGCTGTAGGAGGTAAGTCGAAGTTCGGGACGAAAACAATGACCAGCACTACTGCAACAAGTACGAGGCAGACGAATTTAGCCCAGCGACTCACAGCACAACTCTGAGTCATTCTATGCTCCCGCGCATTTCGTTTGTCAAATACAGAGCAGCTGGCCAGCTTCGCTTTGCCGGGCGGCAAATAGCAGCATTGATCATTCGCAAGTACCGGGATGCCCGCCCGCAACTATTTCGGCTACTCTGGGTTAGACTCCAAACGAGGCGCTTCCTTGAATCGCACTGCTGTCTCGCTCCTGCTGGCCTTGTTTTTGCTGGCTGCTAGTTCGGCAAGGTCACATTCGACCAGCTCTGTCCTTCGCATCTATGCCGATGAGAATAGCGACGTCCATGTAGTTCTGGACCACGGTCATGAAGCGCTTGTACCCCATCGACAGGATCAAACCGGCATTGAGGATGCCAAAATTGCGGCGGACGGTCGCACCGCGGGCTGGCTGGTCTTGTACCCCAATCCAGCGAACGACGCGAGGACTAAATTCGATGACATCTCTGGGTCGCTGGTCATTTGGCGCGGCGGTAGAATCATCCGGACCTTTGATACAAGGCCAACATACTGGAGTTGGGCGTTCGTCCGTCAAGGAGACCAGGTCGCGTATCACAGCGGCCCACTACACGAAGGGCCTTCCTCACACTGCGAGTTGCGCGACGTGAACACCGGCCGGCTGCTCGCGTCCTGGGATGGCGATCTCGAAAAGCCTGATCGCCCGGAGTGGACGAAACCACTCGATCACTAGTTTGTCCATTCCTCCGCCACACGAGTTGGGGTCGCGCCGCTCGTAATACTGGCGGCTTGGCCTTCATTTTCTACGGGGAGAATGCGGTCATGATTCCCGGCGTTTTGCCTTCCTCTCGCGAAACAGCTTGTACCCGCGATAGAGCAGAGCCAAGCCAATCCAGCCAAAAACAACCACCAGCGTGTAGGCGGGCACGCGCGGGAAAAACCAGGACAACGCAGCCGCTCCGAGAAGGATGGTTCCAGCCAGCAGCATAGTGCGGGCCTCCACGGATTCCAGAACGCGGCGGCTGGTAAACGCCGCTCCCACCGTGTTGCCAATGCGGATGGCTCCGGCTGCGGCCCGTCCCACGCTGCCGCCGCCGCTGGTTGCGGCTGCCCGAGGATGGCGCGGTTCTCCCGGCGCCCGCACCTTGCGCTTCATGTCCAGCACGATTTCCGTTGCGTTTGTAAGGTCCTGAAGGTACATCTCCTCCATCTCGCGGGCGAACTGCTCATTTTCAATCACCGCGTCCAGTTCGCAGTTCCCCAGCCAGCTCGCAATGTTCAGGTTAGTTGATCCCACACGGGCCCACCGCCCATCCACCACCGCGGTCTTGGCGTGGATCATGGTGCCATTCCACTCAAAGAGGCGCACGCCCGCTTCCAGCAACGGACGGAACCCCGCTCGCGATAGCGGGCGGATGAGGGGGATGTCGGTTGCGTTTGGCACCAGCAGACGCACATCAACGCCATCCCGCGCCGCCGCCCTGAGCCCCTGCACATACAGAGTGGTGCCGGCGAAGTACGCATCGGTGAGCCAAATTGTTCGCGTGGCCACTGCGGAAAACAACTGGTCGAGGCGAAACAACCCCGTGGTGGCAGGGAGTGTGGCAACAATGCGCAGGCTCACGTTTCCCGCGGGGCGAGGCACGCTGCCACCGGCTTCGTTCTCAGCTATCGGTTCACCCATGGTTGCCCATACCTGCTCAAAGGCGCGTTCGATGTCGGCGACGGCGGGTCCGCGCACCTCCACGCCTGTGTCCCGCCAGGGCTGAATTCCCTTTTCCGGGTTGCCCACCCACATGCGGCCGACACACAGCCCGGTTATGAACCCAATCTCGCCGTCCACAGCAAGCATCTTGCGATGATCGCGTGAGAGCCAGCCGAAAGGGGAGTCAAAACGCGGTGGGTTGTAGCAGCGCACTTCCACCCCAGCAGAGCGCAGCCTGTTCCAGAAGCGCTGTGGTGATTTGCCCAAGCCGCCGAGCCAGTCATAAATAAGGCGCACGCGCACGCCTTCACCTGCCCTGGCTATCAGCGCTTCAGCAAAGGTCCGCCCCACATCATCATCGTGGATTATGTAGCTCTCAAAATGAATGTAGCGTTTCGCGGTGCGGATTGCTTCCAGCCACGCCGGGTAGTTCTCGCGCGCATCTTTGAGCAGCCGTATGCAATTGCCCTCCACCAGCGGAGCGCCGGCAGCCCTCGAGAAAGCGCGGTCCGCGACGGGGCGCAACTCCGGACGAAGCCGGCGTTCCTCCCGCACGGAATTGAAGGAAGTGCTCATTCCCCTGCCATGCACCCACAAGAAAATCGCCGTTGATTCTGTTGCTCAGCCCTCCAGCATAATTCGCTTCAATGTATCACCACAAAGGGCCAGGGTGGCTCCATCAGTGCGGCGGAAACTCTGAAGCCCCACCGCGACGCCGCACATCCAAGAGCGTGAGGCTTTTGCGGCCGGCGGGCGAGAGCTCGCGCGTCACTTTCTCCGGGAGGTTTCCTCATGCCTGACTCAAACGTAAATAAAACTGTTGTTATCACGGGCGCTTCAAGCGGTATTGGACGGGCCAGCGTCTCACAGATGATCGAGGCTGGCTGGCGGGTATTCGCCACCGTTCGCAAGCCAGGCGACGCCGAGAGACTGCGGTCGGAAAGTGGACCCAATGTAACGCCTGTGATGATGGACGTAACAGATCGCCTCAGCGTGATGGCGGCGGCCGCGCAGGTGGCATCACAAGTGCCGGGCCGCGGACTCAATGCCCTTGTCAATGTGGCGGGCGTGGGCAGGGTGCGCCCGGTTGAATCCATTGCTCCGGCTGATCTGCAGGAGATTTTTGACATCAATGTGTTTGGACAACTCGCGGTCACCCAGGCTTTTCTTCCCCTCTTGCGCACTGCGCGCGGGCGGATTGTGAACATCAGCTCGGTGGGCGCGCACATCGCCGTGCCGTTCGGGAGCCTGATCAACGCCAGCAAGGCCGCCTTTGGCATCTTCAATGATACGTTGCGGCTGGAGCTGCGACCGTTCGGAATCGCAGTATCGGTGATCGAGCCCGGAGCCATTCGAACTCCCGCGGTGAACAAGACTCTCGGCGATATCGAATCCATCATCGCCAGTCTTCCACCCGACGCCGCCGCACGGTATGGCGAGATGCTGTTGGGTTTCATCTCCCGAGCATATGAACGCGAAATGAACGGCAGCTCGCCCGATGTGGTAGCCAATGCTGTACGTCATGCGCTCACGGCGCGCCGTCCCCGGATTCGCTATCGCGTGGGCAAGCACGCGACACTTCTCACTACGCTGCCGCGACTCCTGCCTGACCGTGTGCTTGACGCGCTTATGTTGCGCATTGCCGGCCTGCCTACGGAATTTGGCACGTTGGCCTCCGCTCAACCGGCTAAGGCCGATAAGCGTGCAGCCTAAGTCTGTTTGAACGGTTCTCTGTTAACGCTGC
>DATFDP010000169.1:0-6145 GCA_035252015.1 Terriglobales bacterium | reverse complement strand
GGACTCATCTATCTCACCACCTACTACACCGCACGATGGGCGAGTGCCTATTCCGCCGCCCTCAGAAGCATGGGGAGACACGAGCCACGTACCGGAAAACACCACAGAACGAGCGCTTCGCCTTCCTCCGGGCAGCGCCACGCCGCCCGACAACAACCAATTCCATAGATGCAGGTGAACCGCTCCCCTTCTTTGGACCACGAGGCTGGCCCTTTTCGGGTCGTCTTGGGGTTGCACACTGGGGAATTAAACGCCCCTTTGTGCAACACGATAGCCAGAGTATGGCGTCGCCAAAGAAACCTTGTGCGACGGTAGATGACCTGCAGGTCTCGCTCCGGTGCCAGTGCCTTTGCCCCAATTGTTCCTGATCTGTTCTAGTCCTGCGGTACTGTAGCGGCCATCCCCGACGATCCAGCACAGCTCCGCCCAGGTCACCAGAATGTCCATCTGTCGTGCCTGTTGCCGTCCCAGAGCCATCCGCCTCCAGCCGTCCTCGTCAGACCGATAGCGAATCAAGTCAATTTCTTCACAGCCTCTACGTCGAGATGACATCAACTCATGCGAATGTTACAACGAGACCGAGGCCAGGCGTTGTCCCAGAGATGGATCGGCTGGTAGCATTTCGACACGAGGAAATTTGAGCGGCCTAACGTCCGCAGCGGGCGCAATTACCGGTATACGGTAGAAGAACCGAGGGAGGACCACATGCCAAAATGGCCGTACCGCTTGATCCAGGGCCTGTTTCTCGTCGTCCTGGTCACGACGTTGTTGGCCTTTCGGTTTTTGGGCAACGGCGAAGTCGCGGTAGCGCAGCAGGCGCCGCCGTTGGTAATCAGCCCTAATCCACCGACCGAGTTGAACGGAACCGGAGGTGGACCCTCCCAAGCGACCCTACAGCAGGCGGCAGAATTTGCTTGGGAAGAGTTCTTTGCTCTGAACTGGCCTGCTGGACCACAGAGCGGGCAACCGGGTCAGCGCGATACGCCCTCCTCGACTTGCGCCTTCGGGGATCAGTCCCCGAGCTGCGCCGGTCCTTTAGTCTGGGAAACATTTCGCAACAAGGTCGAGATATTTCCTGGTACCGGTAATCCTCCAGGTTACCCCACGATGCTTCCTTCTCCTATTCCTCCTGGATATGCATATGGGTATGACGCGCTTCCGCAATATAACTACAGCACATATTCTCCGGTGGTGGGGGCTTGTTCGAATCCGTCGCCCTCTTCGGATACGTCGCCCTCTTCGCCGGTATGGGTGAATCTGGACGAGACAGATCAGATTACCCTCGATTCAATGTACGCCGGCGTGGTCTCCGCTAAACCATCTGCCAGCAACAGCGCACCAAAGTTGATCCGTTTTCTGGCCAAAGCCAATCGCGCGGAATACATCTATATCGCCAGCCATCACTGGTTCGATGGTAGCGCCCCGACCGGCGCTACCGCCGCGTACGTGAAAAACCATATGCAAGACCCAACGGACCCCGACCAGTATGTGGTGCTGCCCAGCGGTTCGATTGAGGTAAAGGCGGGGTGGCGTGTGCTCAATCCGAGCGAAAAGGCGAGCGGACGATTCCATACCGCGACGGTGCGATATTACGAAAAGAACAGCGCCGGCGCCATCTGCTACCAGCAGGACACTTTCGGGCTCGTTTCGCTGCATATCATCCAGAAAACACCGATGGCGCCTTACTTCATTTACGCTACCTTCGAGCAGGCCGACAACATCCTCGACGCCAACGGTCGACCCGTGGAGGACGTTGACGGCTCTCCGCTGCCGCCTGCGCAGCGGACCGCTTGCGCGAACGGAGGTCCTGACCGCACCGCGACCGCGTGCGCCGCCCCGACCACGCCTTCAGTAACGCTCAATGACACGACGACCGTAAGTCCCACGTTCGTCCCCCCGCAGGTCTCCCGAGTGCCGTCGACCGCTGCGTATTGCACATCGGACGTAAAGATTACTCCGCCAAACCAGCTGTATTATCTCAATTCGAGTAACAAACCTGGGCTGCCTACCGGGGGCTACATTTGCGTCAACAATCGCGCTAACAGCATTCCGCCCAGCATCGTCGATACGAACAAATCAGCCCACGCCCTGATTCAGAGCTATAGCTCGGCACATGGGGTGACCAATTCCGTATGGCAGTATTACAAGCTTATCAACGTACAGTACCAACCCGTCAACAAGGGTCATGCCAGCCCTTACGGCACCCAACCGGGAGAGACCGACTTCCTCAGCGCCCATAATCCGAGCACTTATTATCTCGCCAACATCGTCGTCGAGACCAACCGTCCCCTGCAACTTTTCAGTGGAGGCCTGGTCCAGTCGGGCAGCACCGGCTCGAATAGCGACTATGCGGTCCAGTACGGCGGCACGGGCCTTATCCATTCGGACATGTTTTACCAGGGCTCGGGTTACAATATGGGCGGATGCATGGGATGCCATGGGCTCCAGGGCCAGGTGCAAGGCGGCGATTTCAGCGTGATCGTGGCAGAGGGACCAGTCGCAACTGCGGAAACGCCCGCCCCGCCTACCAGGCGCGGAGCCGCCGTGATACCACGCAACAGATCCTTGAAAAAATAGCCCCAACGTACACCGGAGCGTCAGGCACGCAACACCCAACAAGCGAAAGGACAAGGCTATGGCTATGGCCCCAAGTTTTGCTGCCACGATCAAACCGTATTTTACCGCCTACTTCCGTGCCCACATGTTGACGTTGTATACTCCCCCACTCGATCTCTGGGACATCACGCAGGTGGGGACGGACCAAAATTGGAATAAGATTTACAACGCAGTCTCTGGCGGGTCTATGCCGCCGCCGGTGGCGAACGGCTACCCGGGTGTCTGGGACAGCTATACACAAACACAATTCCTGGCAGATTTTCAGGCCTGGAAAAACGCTAACCCGCCGTATCCTCCGTAACAGACACGAGCCCGAAGCCAGCCGAAACGAAACGGCCATTAGAGGCGGTTTCCAGAATTCCTGAGCGAACCTGCCTGCGACCAGGAATATACATGCGCTTTGCGGCAGTGACTGGACGATGAAGCCGAGCCGGTCACACCGCAGGGCGAGACATAATACCCTTTCACGGTGTTGATGGCGTGATGGCATTGTCAACTCGTTCGATATAGGAATGAACATTTGCAATTAACGCTCGCCGCAGGCAACTTGAGCGCAGCTTTCATATCGGCCCTGCCTTGCCGGCGACATAAACGATCACTCATTCCGGAGATGCTTCGCCAAGTTGACGATGCCCCTGGGAGAGGCTGCGCTCCGTGACCGCGCCCGCCGCGCGAGCTGCCTCGATGGTCTTGCTCAGCAGCCACTCCACGCCGTCTTCGCCGATCCGGCCGCGCCAGCGGCTGAGGGAGGAGGGGTGAAGGGGCGGGCGGTGCTGAAAGACCACCTCGCCGGTGAAGTGCTGGAAGTACGGGTTCTCCACCCAGCGGGCGAGGACGGCCTCGTCGGAGAGGCCGTAGGCGTGCTGCAGATACATCAGGCCCGCGACCAAGCGAGGGTGCAGAGCGGGCCGCCCCTCAGGAGAGGGGAAGAAGCCGGCCCAGTGTTCCTCGAACCAGGACCAGTCGGATCAGCGCCGCCAGCCGGACCAGCTCGTGGCGCGTGTCGATCATGTCGACCAGGCGTGGACGCGTCGGGTCGGCGTGTTCGGGCGAGCGGGGGCGGTGCTTCATGGCGGCGAGAATCGCAGGGTTTGCCGCCGGGGCCGACCAAACCGTGCAATTCCACAGCGTCCAACTCAGGGGATTGCTGAACCAGATCAATGCATTGAGAGTTGTTCAAGGCCGGCCCATTAGCCAACTGCTCCGGACTGGCACCTTGGCGACATTGTAGCATCAGCTTATTGCGATGAGCTTGCATAAAGTCTGCCACACTCGACTCTGCCGCGCATTCATGCTGCCTCCAGTCCTGCCTCACGTCGGCCAATGGGGGTTGTGCGACGCGGGTAGCCTGATCCCCAGCTGCCGAACGCGCTATATGGCAAGTCCCCAGGCTTGCAAAATCTCTACCTTCTGCAATGGCCTGGCACCCTCCGTAACTTACTGAAATCATTGCTCAGACCGGGTCAAACTGCTCAGAACAGTTATTCCGGGATTTCGGGTAATGGGAGGCCTTACTCAAGTCCGCTTATCGGTCCGCTTCTTAGTGGATTCCCCATCTTTAGACCGATCTGGTAATCGCGCCTTGATAAGCTCAATCAATTCATGCAAAGCGCGATTGACTTGTTTGAAGACCCGATCAATTATGGGCTCACGGGGTTGAATTACCTTTGTCAGGCTCTCTTCGGTATCTGTCATGATACTAGTCCTGCCACCTTTCATGGAGTTTGAGCGTTTTACGCAAGGCAGTTCCGGCTTTGAAAGCATCTGGAAAATCTCGTATGGTGAGGGCGATAAACTCTCTATAGCTCTGTTTCATTTCCAATTCAGGGAACTGCCCATTAAGAATGGATGATGAAAGACGTTCAACAGCATTAAGGTAATTCTCTTGCGCCTCCTTTAGCCGGGCTTTGATCGTAGGAGAAACGGTCCCGGACTCGGGCAATTCGCGTGCTATCTCCTGAAACCGCTCCCTACGCAGAGACATATCCTGTTCGAATGAAAGCAGTGCATTCCACTTTGCACTTTCAAGCTGGCCAATAATGGTTCGGACTGTAATAAACGCTAGAATGCCGGCCACAATCGATGCAAGGAGAGCCGAGGCCGCAATGATAGCACTCCACTGAGATACAGCAAGGCTGTCCGCCGCGATTTCAACCGAACGCCTTTCAAACTCCGTCATTTCCACCCCGCACCTATCCCCGCCGACTCAAAATCTGCAAGGCTGACTTGACCACCTTAACCCTTGAAATCGTTGCTCTGCAAACGTTGTAGCTCCGTGCCAACTCCTTAAGGGTTGCGCCTTCGGCCCGTCGTCGCCGGGGGTGGGGGTTGTGCGAGGGTGGCGGCCATCGGCACCGCGAGTAGATGTAGCTGCTCGACATCATCGGCTCGTGCTCGCCAACGGAGGATCGTGCTCACATTCCGTGCCAGTGAGCGGAGCGGCTCGGTTCACAGCGGGACGCCTGCGACGCGCAGTTGCTCGGTGAACTCGCGGGCACGATCACCGGGAAGCGTGCCGGCCAGAAAATCGCGCACCTCGGCGGGCTTTGCATTGAGCAGCGCGGCCAGTGCGGGCGCGTCGTAGCCGTTGCGGGTCAGCGTCGGTTCGAGCTCGTCGATGGCGCGCGACAGGATCTGCTCGACGATCTCCGCGGAAACGCGCCTCTCGCCGAGGCGGAACGCGTGCTCAAAGGCGAGGGTCATGTGCATCTCGATCTGGAGCGCCGTACGCAGCCGCTCGGCGAGAAGATCGATCGCCTCGGCATCCATCAGGTCCGTCGGCTTCACGCTGTCCTGGGCGCAGGCTTTCAGCAACCAGCCGATGAATTCGCAGCGGTTGCCGGACACGCCCTCGAACTCGAAGGTGGTGGTGCGATAGCCGATCTGCTCCATCTGCGGCCGGCGAAGGTCGTTGCGCAGCTTGGGATGACCGATCAGCAGCACCGACAGGATCACGCCGGCGCCGGCCGCCAACTCCATCAGGCGTTTGAAGCCGAGCAGCGTCTGATGGTGCAGCTCATGGGCCTCTGGCGCTGGAACCCGAATGGGAACCTTGATCCGCGAACGCACGGCCGCTGGGCTTGCCGAGGCCCGCCGCCGCGGCCGCAAGGGCGGGCGCCCGCCGGCATTCAAAGCCGGCGACCACGCGAGCGCGACTTGCGCAGGTGTTGCGTGCTTCGGATATGTCCACGCCCAGCACTTGGCCCCCCGCGCCGCAGCCGACGTCCAGCACGCGCTCGCCCGTCGCGGGCGCGGCGGCTTCAATCGCGGCCTGGCCAAACGCCGCCAGCATGGCGTCGAGCCGGGCCTGGTAAGCGACCCAGCGCTCCCCGCTTTGGCCATTCCAGTCGGCGATCTGATCGGCATTTTGCTCTGCCATGCCATATCCTCTTCCAAAAAATAGCTTGCGTTCGAACTCTATATGGGCTATATAGAATGCGAACGCAAGCTAAAAAAGAGATCGACGATGCGAGTGAGTCGCACTCAGGCCGCGGAAAACCGTCAAACCGTGATCAACGTGGCGAGCCGC
>DATFDP010000168.1:0-18583 GCA_035252015.1 Terriglobales bacterium | reverse complement strand
GAGGCCGAATCCGACGCGCAACGAGGAGGCATTGTCAGCGATGGCTTCGCGAAACGTCTTCTGCGCCTCGCCCACTGTAACCGCTACAGACACCGCCAGGCAGCGCTGCCCGGCGCAGCCAAAGGCGCTGTCGCTGATGATTTGGGTGGCTTGCCGCATGTCCGCGTCGGGAAGGACGATGACATGGTTTTTGGCGCCGCCCTGGCACTGCAGGCGCTTGCCCGCCTGCGCCCCGCGGGCATATATGTATCGGGCCACCGGCGTGGAACCAACAAAGCTGATAGCGCGCACAGTGGGATGGTCCAAAAGCGCATCCACTGCTTCTTTGCCGCCGTTCACCAGGTTGAGCACGCCAGGCGGCAAGCCCAGCGACTCCATCATTTCAAACACCCGCTGGCTGCTAAGCGACACGCGCTCGGAGGGCTTGAGCACGAAGGTGTTGCCGCACGCTATGGCGTAGGGCAGATACCAAAACGGAATCATCAGCGGAAAATTAAATGGCACGATGGCGGCCACCACGCCCAGCGGCTGCCGAATCATGGTCTCGTCTATGCCGCGGGCCACATCTTCCAGCATGCGGCCCTGCATCATGGTGGGAATGCCGCAGGCCACCTCCACGTTCTCGATGGCGCGGCGCAGCTCTCCTTTGGACTCGCTCAAGGTCTTGCCATTCTCCAGGGTGATGGTGCGCGCCAATTCCTCGAAATGCTCCTCCAGCAGGTTCTTGAGCTTGAACAGGTACTGGATGCGGTCTTCCGGAGGCGTGCGGCGCCACTCCGGGAAGGCGCGCGCTGCAGCCTGCACCGCGGCATCCACTTCGGCAGCACCGGAAAGCGGCACCTGACCCAGAACCTCGTTCGTGGCGGGATTGATGATTTCGCGATGCTCGGTGGCGGTGGAAGTCTGCCACTTGCCGTTGACGTAATTGCGAACCGTGGTTTGAGTGGGGGCTGCGATGCTCATAAATTCTCTCTTCCAGCGGTTCAGCCGTCCCTAGGTGACTTGCATCTGACTGGCTGAAGCTTCCCGCCACTGAAGTGGCGGCCTACTTTCAATCGCCTCTACGAGGCTGAGTCGAGGCACTGCTTACAACATCTCACCTTCCGAAGGAAGGGTCATCCAGAGGACCCTAGGGTCCGAAGGATCTTGCGTGCAGTACAACGAAAACAGGCAAGACGTCAGCTACGCGGTCTGAACGGCCACCCCGCGCGTCTGCAGAACCGCCTGCAGCGCCGCTTCCAGAACGCCCAGCGCTTCCTCAAACTGCTCGTCGCTCATCACCAAGGGCATGAGCAGGCGAATCACGTTGCCATAGGAACCAGCTGACAAAACGATCAGGCCGTGCTCGTAGCAGTAGCGCACAATTTCCTTGGTTTCTTTTGCCGCGGGCTCCCGCGACTCGCGCGACCGCACTAGTTCCATGGCCTGCATCCCGCCGAGGCCGCGCACTTCGCCGATTTGCGGCCACTGTTCCTGCCACTGGCGGGCCCGTTTCGCGAAGCGGCTGCCCAGTTCATTGGCGCGAGCGCAAAGGTCACCCTGCTCGAAGGCGTCCAGCACTGCCAGCCCCGCTTCCACACACACGGGATTGCCACCAAAGGTGCCGCCCAGACCGCCCTCACCGGCGGCGTCCATGATATCAGCGCGCCCCGTGACCGCGCCCAGGGGCAGACCACCCCCCAGCGACTTGGCGGTCACCAGCAGGTCGGGCTCAATGCCGTAACGCTCGCAGGCAAACATGGCGCCGGTGCGGCCGAAGCCGGTTTGCACTTCATCGGCGATGAACAGGATGCCGTGCATGCGGCAGATCTCCAGCACGATGCGGAAGAACTCGGGTGGCGGCGTCACAAAGCCACCTTCGCCCAGCACTGGCTCCGCAATCACGGCCGCCACCGACTCTGCCGCCACTACGCGCTTGAACGTGTCTTCCAGGTGATGGGCGCAGTAGGTGCCGCACTCCGGATACTTCAGCGAGTAGGAGCAGCGATAGCAATAGGCGAAGGGTACGCGGTACACATCTCCGGGAAAGGGCTCGAATCCTGCCTTGTAAGGATGAGTTTTGCTGGTCAGCGCCAGGCCCATCATGGTGCGGCCGTGGAAGGCGTCTTCAAAGGCGATAATAGCCGGCCGCTTGGTGTAGGCGCGGGCCACCTTAATCGCGTTCTCCACCGCTTCCGCACCACTGTTAACGAAGAACGTCTTCTTGGCAAAGTTGCCCGGCGCCAGCTGGTTCATCCGTTCCGCCAAGCGAACATAACCCTCATACGGCAGCACCTGGAAGCAGGTGTGCATGTAGCGGTCTACTTGCGAGTGGATGGCTTCGACTACGCCCGGAGCACGATGGCCCACGTTGAGGCAACCAATCCCACCGGCCAGGTCGAGATAGCGGTTGCCGTCAACATCTTCGAGCACCGCGCCCTCGGCCTTGGCCACGTACACCGGCGTGCCCAGGTGAATGCCGCGGGGAACCGCCTCCGCCCTCAACCGCATCAGCTCTTGCGAGCGCGGGCCGGGAACTGCCGTTCGTAACTGAATTGCAGCCATCTCAGCTGTACCATCCTATGGGTTGTTCGTTCAGGTTGATGTGCACCTGTTTGGTTTCCAGATATTCCTCAATGCCCCAGGGCCCCAACTCGCGCCCGAAGCCGGACTGTTTGTAGCCGCCCCAGGGCGCTTCCACGTATGTGGGCTGCATATGGTTCACCCACACGATGCCGGCGCGCAGCGCCTTCACTGCGCGCATGGCGCGGAACACATCTCGTGTCCACACCGCCGCCGCCAGGCCGTACGGCGTGTCGTTGGCAATCCTCATGGCCTCAGCTTCATCCTTGAAGGGAATGACGGCGGCCACCGGGCCAAAAATTTCCTCGCGCGCGATTTTGGCGCTGTTGTTCACATCGTAGAAAATGGTCGGCTCCACGTAATAGCCTTTGCCGATGCTCGCCGGGCGCCCGCCTCCAGCCGCCAGCTTGGCTTCCTTCTTGCCTGTCTCCTGGTAGCCGCGCACGCGGTCGTATTGTTCCTTGCTGACCAGCGGCCCCATTTTGGTTTCCCGCTCCAGTGGCGGTCCCAGCCGAATCTTCTTCGCCTTCTCGGCCATGGCGTCCACGAACTTCGAGTAGATTGGCTTTTCCACCAGGATGCGACTGCCAGCGGAGCAAACCTCGCCCTGGTTGACGAACACGCCGAACAGCGCGCCGTCAATGGCCGCCTCGAAATCGGCATCAGCAAAGAAAATGTTCGGCGACTTGCCACCCAGCTCCAGGGTTACGCGCTTCACGGTTTCGGCAGCCATCTTCACGATCTGCTTGCCCACGGCGGCGCTGCCGGTGAAAGCGACCTTGTCCACGTCGGCGTGGGTGACCAGAGGCGCGCCCGCAGTCTCGCCAAAGCCGGTCACGATGTTGACCACGCCCGGCGGCAGGCCGATATCGGCGAACCAGTTGGCCATCTCCAGCACCGTCAGCGGTGTCTGCTCGGCGGGTTTGAGCACGCAAGTGCAGCCCGCGGCCAGCGCCGGCGCCAGCTTCCAGGCCGCCATCAGCAGCGGATAATTCCAGGGGATAATCTGCCCGGCCACGCCCACCGGCTCCTTCATGGAGAGGCTGAGCGCGTTATCGGGCACCGGGTTCACGTAGCCGACAACCTTCGTAGCCAGGCCGCCGTAGTACTCGAAGCAGGTAGCCACGTCGGCAATGTCGTATTCCGCTTCCACGATGGGCTTGCCCGTGTTGCGGCACTCCAACTCCGCCAGCATGGCGGCTTCCTTGCGGAGGCGTTCCGCTAAGCGAAACAGCACGCGGCCGCGCTCCTGGGCGGTGGTGCCGCGCCAGGGGCCATGGTCGAACGCCTCGCGCGCAGCTTTGACGGCGCGGTCCACGTCCTTGGCGTCGGCGTCAGGAACTTCGGCGATCACCTCTTCAGTGGAGGGATCGTAGACCGGGAAAGTCTTCCCGCTGGCACTGTCTACCCATTCGCCGTTAATGAACATTTGGTAGGTGCGAACATTAGGTCTGATTGCGGTTGCCATAAAGGACCTCCTGCGGTAGCGCCGCCGTCCCGGCGGCTGTCACGCGGGCGTCCCGCCCGCGCCCTGGGCCGGCAAGATGCCGGCGCTACTTCCTAAACTACGCCTGCCGCCTGGCGCAGCGCCTTGCGCCGCCCATAGACATAAAAAAAGAACGCCGCCAGGCCGATGAAAAACAACGTTCCCCCAAACATCCAGACTTCATACGACCACAGCGAAGTTATCTGCTGCGCCGGGAAAAACACCATGACGATTCCCAAAGTCGTCGTCAGCAGGCCGCTCAGCCCGGCAGCCACCAGCGTGGTACGACTGTAATAAGTCTTTGTGCCACGGTCGCCGGCCATCTTCAGCAGCGCGCCGAAAACGTACAAGAAAGGCACCAACTGCAGCACCACGGCCAACGACAACAGCTTCTGAAACGTTTCCTGCACACCAGAGCCGGCGAAGTTCAGCACCACCAGCACCGCGGAAACTGCCGCGTGCACAATTAGCGCGGCGTAGGGTGTCCGGTAACGCGGGTGCACCTTCCCTAGCCACGAAGGCAAATAGGAATCCAGCCCGGCCACGAAGGGAATGCGCGCCGAACCCGCCAGCCACGCCGAACCGATGCCGGCAATGGCCAAGCTCAGCATCAGCGCAAATCCAGGAATGATCCAGCTTACGCCCACGCGCGCGGCCAGGTGGCTCACTGCCTGCACGATGCCCTGCAGCACGTTGATGTCCTTCTTATCCACGGCAATCAGCAGGGTCAAGGTCACGCCGATATAAAGTGCGCCGGAAATGATGCCCCCCAGGGCCACCGCGCCCGGTAGCGTGCGCTTCGGTTCGTGAATTTCGTCGCCCATGACCGAAGCCAGTTCCAGGCCCACCAGCCCGAAACAAATCACCCCGAAGGCATTCATCACGAAGCGCGGGTTGGCGGGGACGCCAAAGTCCGCTGCACTGATCGCGGTGCCGAAGCGCAGCCATACCACCACGCCCAGGCCGATCAGAGTGGCCGCGGCAACAAAGGTACCCACGGCGCCAACGTTATTGATCCACTTGCCCACGCCCAGTCCAATGATGTTGAGCACCACGAGAACAGCAAAAAGCGCCAGCGAGGCGCCCAGCGCAAACACCTTGCTGTCGGCCAGTCCGGCATGGCGCGGACCCAACACATAGACCGAGACGCCCACGAAATACAGCATTACCGTGGGCACATACATCATGTTGTTGGTCCAGTAGCACCAACCGGAAAGAAAGCCGTGGAAGTCGCCGAAAATTTCCTTGGCCCACAGATAAACCCCGCCTTCTCCCGGGAAGCGCTGCGAAAGCTCGATTACGGCTATCCCCTGCGGCCAGAAAAACAGCAGCAGGGAAATTACCCACAGCCATACCGTCACACCGCCATTAGCTGCGATAGACGGCACCACGTTCAGGTTGAACACCGCCACCACGAACAGCAGCACGAGGTCCCAGCGCCCCAGTACCCGTTTCAGGTGCGGGGCGCCGGCCTCAATAGCTCCCGGTTCCGCGGTTTTGGTGGCCGATGACAACCGTCAACTCCTATGCCGAGCGCGCCGCCGCAGCCGAGCGCTCCTGCTGCGCCTCGGCCAGCGCCGGGGCGACGTCGGCGAACGCCGCCAGGTGCTTGTCGATGTCGGCCTCGGTGTGCTGCACGCTGATGGTCCACTGCTCGTCCCACCAGTAGGGCTGAGCCATCACTCCGCGATTGACCATGCCGAACCAGTAATGCCGCCACAGGTCAATGTCTATGGTGGTCCAGTCGCGGTAGTTGCGGATCTCCTGCGGATAGAGCATGAGCACGCCGTTCGCGCCTGCCTGCGCAACGTATCCCCGCAGGCCCGCCTTGGCCACCGTTTTACGATAGCCATCGGTGAGTTTCTTGCTCAGCTTATCTACGTGCGTGTAGTTCTCGCGCGTGAGCACCTCGCGGAACGTCGCCAGCCCCGCCGCCATGGAGACCGGGTTGGTGTTATAGGTTCCGCCGTGAAAGACCTTGTGCTGCGAGATCAGGTCCATCACCGAGCGGGAGGTACCGAAGGCCGCCAGCGGCAATCCGCCGCCTATGGATTTGGCCAGGCAAATCAAGTCGGGCCGCACGCCAAAGTATTCGGAAGCGCCACCCCACCCCAGCTTGGCTCCGGTTTTAACTTCATCGAAGATCAGCAGCGCGCCATTCTTGTCGCACAGTTCCCGCAAACCCTCCAGGAAGCCGGCCCGCGGCATGCACATGCCGACGTTCATCAGGATGGGCTCAAGAATAACCGAGGCAATCTCGCCGGGATTTTCTCGGAACCGTCGCTCCACGCTGTTCAAATCGTTGAACGTGGCCACAGGAACGTTTTCCAGGCTGGCTTTGGGCACGCCCAGCCCGCCCGAGACCGAGGTCGGCGCATTCACATCGCCGAATTCCGGCGCGTGTGGCTTCACGCTAACCAGCGCCGTGTCGTGCAGTCCATGGTAGGCGCCTTCAAACTTGATCACCTTGTCGCGGCCAGTTGCAGCGCGCGCCAGGCGAATGGCGTGCATGGTGGCTTCCGTTCCGCTGGAGCCAAAGCGCACCATCTCCACCGGAAAGCGCTGGCAAATCTCCTCCGCCAGTTGCCATTCCATGTCGTGCGGCATCCCGAACATGGTGCCCAGTTTTAGCCGCGATTCCACCGCCCTCATTACCGCGGGATGGCAGTGCCCCGCCATCAGCGCGCCAAAGCAGAGATTGTGGTCAATGTAGTCGTTGCCATCCAGATCGCGGAAATGCGAGCCCTGCCCCTCTTTTACGAAAATGGGGTAGGGATCGTAGGCGCGGTAGTTGCTGGCCACCCCGAGCGGAATGCGCTTCAGGTTCTTTTTATGGGCCTCCGCCGACTTTGGGGTGCGCTTTTCGAAAGTTTCTAGTTCCTTGCGTAGTGCTTCATACACGATTGGTAATTCCTTTCGCTGTCGCGAAGAGTAACTGCTGAAACGCACAAATGCCGGGGCACGCCGAAAAACGGTGCCCCGGCCTTAATTCTAGAAGATGTACTTCAAAGCGAACTGCATCAGCCGCGGATCGCGCGCCTGGGTGACTTGACCGAACTGCGACCCATCGGAAGTGTTGCCATCCGGCGTGAAAAACTGCGTATGATTGAAGACGTTGAAGAACTCCGCGCGGAAATCGAGGCGCCTCGTCTCCGATAAGGGAATCGTCTTCAGAATGGCCAAATCTGTCTGGCTGATGTGTGGTCCGCAACAAACCGTGCGGCGAGCGTTACCCAGGCTGCCGAACAATGTCGGATCGTAACATCCGTATACCGCACCTGCCGTACAGGGCGGCTGGGAGCTATCGGAAGCGTTCTCCGTGAAGCTATTGGGATCAAAAAAGTAGTTGCCGTTCGACTGCGGCCGCATAGTCCGGAACGGGGCAATCTGATTTGGCTGACCCGGCAGTTCGAAATCGAAGCTGTACATCAGCTCATTATCCGCCAGCGATTGGATACGAATCGGAAACCCAGTCTGGAAAGTGGTGATTCCGGAAAGGGACCAATCGTTAATCACCTTACCCAGAACGCCGCTGTGATGCTGAATGGGCAATTCCCAGTAATAGCTGAATACCATTCGGTGTCGCGCATCGAAGTTCGACAGCGACCGGCTGCGACGGGGATCAATCGGGTTCAGGATCCCCTCGAAGCTCGAAGCTTCATCGAAGGACTTGCTGAACGTGTAAGCTGTCGTGAACTGAAGCCCATGCGCAAAGCGTTTGTCGAGGGAGGCCTGCAATGAGTTATATGCCGAATTGGCAATTGTATCCTGAGCAAAAATGCTGCTAAAGACGGGGATGCCGTCCGCAGGGCAGCCAATCCCGGTCAGCGGATCGCATTGTGGCGAGGAGTAACGACGTAGCCCCACAAGAGTAATGCCGTTTGGACCAACTGTGGTCCCAGCTGGGATAACGGAATTATTCTGGGCGTAAGGCAGATGGAAATTCACTGGAAGAACGGTTCCTCCGGGAATGAAGAAGGTACTGTCAGCAAAGTACTGGCCGCACGTACCGTCGCCAAGCACTGCGTTTAGATCCAGGCAGGTCTGGGGGTTTCCATAGTTAAGATCGTGGGTTGCCAAAAGACGATGCCCCTGAGACCCTACATAGCCTACTTGCAGTTTCAGATCTCTGGCTAGCTCACGCTCGATCGTAAGGTTGTATTGCGCGGAATACTGATTTCGCATGTTCGGCTGAAACTGACCAAATAGCAGAATGGGACGGAACATCCCCCAGTCCACCGGCTGCCCTCGTTGCGGGTTCAAGAAACCGTTCGTACCGCCGAGTGAGCTCAGGCCGAACGGATTGGGATAAGAAAAGCTCCCGCTTTGGTCGAGAAAAGGAGTATTGAGGAAAGTGTTGAACGGGAAGGTGCTTCCGCCGAACGGTGGCTCGGCGCTGAACTGCTCCAGCACAAGCTGCTCAATCGGATTGTAGAAGAGTCCCCATCCAGCCTTAATGGTGGTCTTCCCCGCGCTCCCCGGACTCCAGGCGATTCCGATTCGCGGAGCAAAGGCTTTGTAATAGGTTTGCGTCAGGGCATTAGAAATGCCGGCATCTCCCGGCACAACTAAGCCCACCGGCGTCATCGAAGAACAGTCGGTATTAACTGTGTTTTTACATGGGTAGACCGAACTCACCTGTCCGGGGCGGAACGTTTGCACATGCTTGCTAACATCGGCAATCGGCGTATTTAATTCCCAGCGCAGGCCGTAATTCAAGGTCAGGTTTGGTTTGATCTTCCAACTATCCTGGGCAAATAGATACAGTCCCGTGCTGCGGACATTCTCCACTTGGGCCGAACCCTGCCCATAGGAACCAGGGAATCCGAGCAGGTAATCGGAAAATACTGTATCGCCAACAGGACTATTGGTGGATGTACCGTCCACAAAGAATTCGCCATTGACATCGAAAAAGAGGGTCTGATCAAAGCGTTGACGGCGAAGATCGGTTCCGAATTTCAGGGAGTGGTTGCCAACAACTTTAGTGAGGCTGTCCGACCATTGAAACGAATTGCCAACCTGAGGCAGTTCGCCCTCGCCATTATTGCCGATCGTGAATCCGCCGCTTACCTGAATAAAAGGAACTCCCTCAGCTGTGGCGCCCAGCCCAGGATGGATGCCCAAGCTGTTCGTTGGCGTGCCGTCCCTAAAGCAAGGCACAGGTCCCAGCACATTGGTGAGCCAAGTAGGAGCTGGTGGACACGAGTCCTGCAGTAAAGAAGTGCGCACCGGATGCTGGAAAGTTCTCTGCGCTTCGCGATTGTAGTTGAAGCGAAACTCGTTGACCGTGGTGTTGTTGATCGTCCAGGTATGGCTGAGGTTGTACTGCTGGAATCGTTCGTTGGTGATGGATCCGAAACCCGGCACGTTGGCGCCGGCAGCTTGAAACTGCGCAAAGGGCGAAACTACGTGGTGATCATCGAAATAATAGTAGAAGCTAAGATTTTGCTTGTCATTGAGCCGGTGATCGAGTCTCAGAGTGAACTGGTCGCCGCGATCGGGCTGCACCGGTATGGTCTGGATAACGTTGCTCCCTCCCTTCGGAACCGGAACAAACTGAAGCAGATCTACAGCAGTGGCATCCATGCACTCCAAGGGAATCTGGTTGTTTGGAAATATGTCGGAATAGTTGGCGCCGTCCTGGATCAAGCCTCCACCGATGGCGGTCACAGCTTGCTGACAACCGGGTCGCTGGCCGATTTGATTTCCCGGTTGTAATGCGTACGAACTGTTCAAAACCCCTGCAAAGGGAGACTCGGCGGAAAAATCCGCAACTATGTGCCCGTTCACTACATGCGATGGATCAGGCCGCTCCGCAGCGGTTGGCACGGTCACGGCTGGAGACGGGATTCCCTGACGGATGCGCCGTCCCTCATAGGACGTGAAAAAGAAAGTTCGATCCTTCTTTATCGGGCCGCCAAAGGTCGCTCCGAACTGGTTCTGATTGAATTGCGGCTTGTCACATGGAATACCCTGTAAAGCCGTGAAGCAATAAGCATTAGCGTTAAGCTTCGTGTTCCGGAAGAACTCATATGCGTCGCCGTGAAAACTGTTGGTCCCGGACTTCGTCACAACATTGACCACCGAACCAGAGTTCCGGCCATATTCGGCATCGAAGGTATTGGTCAGAACGCGGAATTCCTGAATACTGTCAGGTGATGGCTGCACGGTCGGTAGGTTCACGAACTGATCATTGGCGTCGCCACCATTGACACTAAAATTGTTCGCACGCCCACGACCTCCGTTCACCGACACGGCCCCAGCTCTGTCGTTACCGTAGACGACCGAGTTGGCGGAGCCGACGGTTGACATAACCCCGGGCTGCAGTTGCAAGAACTGGTAAGTATCACGGGCATTGAGCGGCAACTGGGTCATGGAGCGATCGTTCACCACGGCCCCCAGTTGCGTGCTGGTGGTGTCCACCAGCGGTGCTTCCGAGGTCACCTCTACTACTTCCTGCGTCCCGCCCACCTGCATGGTCATGTTCATGGTAATGATTTGATTGACCAGCAGCGTGAGGTCTTTCTTAATTGCTTTTTTGAACCCCGTCTGCTCGTATTCCAGGCGGTAATTGCCCACCGGCACCGCGGGAAACTCGTAGTGCCCCGCCTTGTCGGTTTGTATGGTCTGGACTACGCCCGTTTGTTCATTGGTGAGCTTGACGCTGACCCCGGCTAGCACGGCGCCGGTGGGATCGCTCACGTTACCCTGGATTCTGCCGCCTGTGCCCTGGGCATAGAGCAAGAGCGTGGATGCCGCAACAAAACAGACCACCTGCAGCCAGCTAACGGCTTTGCGGGGATGCATGCAACCTCCAGAACCTGGGAGCAGAGTTGGAACTTTCACGTGACAATCAGCTTGCGCGCACGGCAAACCTTGCTATAATCGCGCAAGGTTATTGGAACTTACCTCGCGCTGTCAAGCGAAATATGGCGCTGCCGGCGCGAGATAACGCCTTTTCCCCTCAAGCGAAAATGGATGCCGCCAAACCCAAGCCTTACTTGAAAATCGGCGACGTGGCCCGCATAATCGGCGTCTCTCCCTCCGTCATTCGCTCCTGGGAAAGCCTGGGCCTCACCCGCCCGCAGCGCACCGCCAGCCGTTACCGCCTTTACAGCAGCGAAGATGTAAGACTGCTCAAGCGGGCTCGCTTCCTGCGTCGAGTGCGAGGATTGAATGCTCCCGCCATCGTGCAACTGCTGAAGCGCAACGGCGTATTGCGCACCTCGCCCGACGGCGCCGGCGGAGGCATCGGCCTGCGTCTGCGCAATCTGCGCCTGCGCCGTAGTATGTCCTTGGCCGATGTCGCCGGCAATGTCGGCATCTCTGTGGGCTTCCTCAGCGCCATCGAGCGTGGCCAGATGAGCGCTTCCATCGGCACATTGCGCAAACTGGCGCGCTTCTACAAAACCAACATCCTCGATTTCTTCGATCCCAGCGAGTCAAATCCCCACTTGGTGAGCCCGGAGCGCCGCAAGGTGCTGGAGGCCGGCCCGGGTGTGCGCATGGAACTGCTGGCCTGGGGTAATGCCGTCATGGAACCGCATCTGTTCCGCATCGCGCCCAATGCCGGCAGCGGTGATTCCTACTCCCACGAAGGCGAGGAGTTCCTTTTTGTGCTGCGCGGCCAGTTCAAGATTGCGCTGGACGGCGAAGAATTTCTGCTCAAGCCGGGCGACAGTTTCTATTTTGAAAGCGCCACCCCGCACACCTGGGCCAATCCCGGCAAGAAGGAAACCTGGGTGCTGTGGGTAAACACGCCGCCAACGTTCTAGCGGCACGAGGACTGCATGGAATCTGCTAAGCGAACGCAGTTGCCCCAGCCACGCCTACTGTTCGCTATCCAAATTGTCCTACTGTTCTTCGTTGCATTAGCCGCGGGCGCCGCCGCACAGACGGTTTCACCTGCCGATACGGTTGTGGTCAACGCCCGCATTTACACGGTGAACTCGCGCCAGCCCTGGGCCGAAGCACTGGCCGTTCACGCCGGCACCATCGTGGCCGTGGGCACAAAAGCGCAAATCGGAAAATTTCGCGGAGCTTCGACGCGCGTAATTGATGCTGGCGGCCGTCTCGTCCTTCCCGGCTTCGCGGATTGCCACATCCACTTTATGGATGGCTCACTCAGCCTTCAGCGCATCAACGTGGAGGATGTAAAGACCATCGCCGGCATCCAGGACGCGGTCAGAAAATTTGCCGCCGCCCATCCCAAGGATCCATGGATTCTGGGCCGGGGCTGGTCCTACGACGTCTTTGGCAAAGCCGCCCTTCCCGACAAAAAATATCTGGATGAAGTCGTGTCCGATCGACCCGTGCTCCTGGAGGGTTACGACGGCCACACCTACTGGGCCAACAGCAAGGCGCTCGCGTCCGCCGGCATCACCCGCAACACGCCCGACCCGCCCAACGGCAAAATTGTGCGCGATGCCCAAGGCGAGCCCACCGGCGCCCTGAAAGAAGATGCCGCGGCGGAACTGGTGCAGCGCGTTGTTCCCCAGCCCTCGCGCGAAGAGCGCCTGCAGGCCCTGCGCCAGGGCATGGCGGCAGCCAACAAGGTCGGCCTGGTGCGCGTGCACAGTGCCGGCGGCGACTTCGCTTATCTTGATCTCCTCAATGAACTGCGCGAACGAGAACAACTCACTTTGCGCTTTTACGTCAGCGACATTGCCCGCCCGCCGGAGTTGACGGCTGACGAGATCAGCAAGCTGGAGCAGGCTCGCGCCAAATACCACGATGCCTGGATCTCCGGCGGCGCTGTCAAATTCTTTCTCGACGGCGTGATCGAATCGCACACCGCCGCCATGCTTCAGCCCTATGCCGACGATCCCAGCCAGAGCGGCAAGCTGTTCTGGGATCCGGACAGATATAAACAGGCTGTGGCCGAGCTTAATGGCCGCAGCTTCCAGGTTTTCACCCATGCCATCGGCGACCGCGCTGTGCGGCTGGCGCTCGATTCCTACGAGGCGTCCTATCAGGCGAACAAGAGCAAAGACCTGCGGGATCGCGTGGAGCACATTGAAACCATCAGCGCGGCCGACATCCCACGCTTCGGCCGTTTGGGCGTGATTGCCAGCATGCAGCCTTTGCACTCCTATCCTGACGCCGACACGCTGCAGGTCTGGTCGCCCAATATCGGTCCTGAACGCACCACGCGCGCCTGGGTGTGGCACAGCATCTCCGCTTCTGGAGGACGCCTGGCCTTCGGCAGCGACTGGCCGGTGGTCACTCTGAGCCCATGGCCCGGCGTGCAGACTGCGCTCACCCGCCAAACCGCCCAGGGCACGCCCCCCGGCGGCTTCGTTCCCAGCGAGCGCATCACACTGCCGCAAACTATCGAAGCGTATACTTTGGGCGCCGCATACGCCGGCCATCGCGAAAAAACCGAAGGCTCGCTGGAGCCGGGCAAAGTTGCCGACTTGATCATTCTCAATCAGGATCTGTTCAAGATTCCCGCCAATCAGGCGGACAAAACGCGGGTTCTGCTCACTATGCTGGGAGGCAAGGTCGTGTACCAGGCGGCGGGGTTCACCCGCCAGGCGCCCGCAGGTGCCAAATGAAGAATTTCCCTAGCGCCGGCGTCTCGCCGCGTCTCCCTACCGCCGGCGTCTCGCCGGCTGTCGCGCGGGCATCTTGCCCGCGCCAAGCTCCCCGCTGCGTCCCGCTTGTGGTGCTCGTGATCTGCGCCCTTGTTCTCTCCGCCTGTTCCAAAAAAGAACCCACGCTCAGCCTGCTGGTCTGGGAAGGCTACGCCGACCCCTCTTACATTCACCATTTCGAGCAGCAATACCACTGCAAGGTTTCCGCCTCCTATATGGGCTCTGACGACGAACTGGTGGCCAAGCTGCGTGGGGGCAGCGCCAGCACCTATGACGTGATTTCGCCCTCCAGCGATGTGGCGACCATGATCTCGACCGCCGGGCTGGCCGCGCCTCTCGACCTTTCGCGCATTCCCAGCTACGCGCAGCTTTCGCCGAAGCTCACTTCCATGCCGCTGGTCAGGGCGAACGGAAACGTTTACGGTGTGCCCTTTACCTGGGGTCCGAATCCGTTGCTCTATGACACCACGGTTTTCAAGCAACCTCCCGAAAGCTGGAGCGTCTTCTGGGATCCTAAATTCCGCAACAAGCTCTCCGTCTGGGACGAACTCTCTACCGTCTACATGGCCGCGCAGGTGCTGGGCTATGACAAACCCGACCCCAGTCACCTCTACAACCTGAGCGACAAGGAACTGGAAGCCGTGAAAGCCAAGCTGCTGGCCCTGAAGCCCAACATCCGCAAAATCTGGTCCACGGGCGGCGAACTCACCAACCTGTTTCAGAATCACGAAATTGTCGCTGCCATGGGCTGGCCGCTCATGACCAACCAGTTGCGCAAACTCAATTTTCCCATCGGCGAGACCATTCCCCGGGAGAACACCACCGGCTGGATTGACCACCTGATGATCACCTCCGCCAGCGACAATAAGGACCTGGCCTACAAGTTCCTGGAATTCATGATCGAAGCTAAGACCCAGAAGAAGGTCGCCGAGGTCACCGGCTACATCCCGGCAAACCCACTAGCCGCGCAGTTCATGACCCCAGACGAGAAAAAGAATCTGCACCTCGATGATGTGGACGCCTACCAAAAACGCATTTACTTCTGGCAAAATGTGCCTCGCCGGCCAAAGTACAACGAAATCTGGAACGAGGTGAAAGCAGCACAATAGAACCGTGAGTCGGTTATCAGGAGTCAACACCTAGGCTCGTGAAATAGCGTTGAGAGTGTTTAGAACTGGCTTTCGGAAGGGCACGGCTTCAGCCGTGCCGCTAGCTCCCGCTCAAATGCGGGCTTTAGCCCTGAAGGTTGTTTGTCTCGACCCATCAAAACGACTATTGAATCTAAGCCCAGGGGCAGTTGAAAGGTAGTCGGTAAAGTCGACAGATGAGATCTGAGTCCCGTAGGACTAAAAAACCTCTCATCGGAACGCCACGAATTCCCGTTGCACATGCGCTTTCGCTGACGCCTGACTACTGACTCCTGACTAATTGTTGGTCGTGACCTCCATGCCCCAACCCGCCTCCCAGCCCCTGCTCTCCATTCGCCAGGTGGCCAAGAGCTTCGGCAGACTGCCGGTTCTGCGTGCCATCTCCCTACATGTGGACGAAGGCGAGTTCCTCACCATCCTCGGCGAAAGTGGCTCCGGCAAGACCACGCTGCTACGGCTGATTGCCGGTTTCGAGCGCGCTGACTCGGGCGAAATCTGGATGGCAGGCGAGCGTCTGGACCTGCTCCCCCCTTACCGCCGACGCGTCAACACCGTCTTCCAGAGTTATGCTCTGTTCCCTCACCTGAGCGTGCGCGATAACGTGGCTTACGGCTTGCGCGTACAGAGTGTCGCCGCCAACGACCTCGAGACACGCGTGGCCGCGGCCCTGGCTATGGTTAAGATGAGCGCCTTCGCGGCTTCCAAACCTGGCAGGATCAGCGGTGGTCAGCAGCAGCGCGTCGCTCTCGCGCGCGCCCTGGTTAAGCGGCCTCGCCTGCTGCTCCTCGACGAGCCGCTCTCTGCCCTCGATGCCAACCTTCGCCGCCAGATGCAACTGGAGCTGAAATCCCTGCAGCGCGAAGTGGGCATCTCCTTCGTGTTTGTTACCCATGACCAGGAAGAAGCCATGGTGATGTCTGACCGAATTGCGCTGCTGCGCAACGGCAATCTGGAGCAGGTGGCCACCCCGCGCGAAATCTATGGCCGCCCAGCGACTTCCTATACCGCCCAGTTCATCGGCCATACCAACCTGCTGCGCGGTCATGTGGAGCGAGGTGTGGCGCGCTGCAACCGGCTGGAGTTTCGTACCTCGGTAGCTGATGGCCTGGTGGTATTCTCGCTGCGCCCGGAACACATTCGCACCACAGCGGCGCTCACGTCCTCCGGCGAAACCGTGCGCTTTCGTGCCCGCGTTATCAGCCATTCTTTCCATGGGGCCACGGATCTGCTGCAGGTGGAATGCGCCGATGGACTGAAGCTCACCGTCCGCGTGCCTAGTCACGGTACTTCTCCTGGCCAGCGCGATTTTGAGTTCTCTGCCGCCGATGCCGTTCCCGTGCGCGATTCCGAGGAGAAACCCTGAGTGTTCTCACGCGCCTACAAGACCACCGTCACCGTGCCTCCTCTGCTCTGGGTCGCGCTATTCCTGCTGGTCCCCTACGCTCTGCTCTTCTGCTACAGCTTCTGGACGGTCAGCCCGGCGCAGACCATTGCCCATTCCTGGAACCTGAGCAACTACCGCGAACTGTTGACCGTCCCCGTTTACTTTGAAACCCTGTTGCGCTCCATGTGGATCGCCGCTCGCGTGATGCTTTTCGCCCTGCTGCTCGGCTATCCGCTGGCCTACTTCCTTTCCTTTCACGCCGGCGTGCGCAAAGACCTCCTCTACCAACTGGTGATCATCCCGCTGTGGGTTAGCTACCTGGTACGGGCCTACGCCTGGAAGACCATTCTGGGCAGCGAGGGCGTGCTCAACACGCTGCTGCAATATGTGCACCTCACGCGCCACCCGGTGGAATTCCTGCTCTATAGCCCGTTTGCCGTGGTGCTCACGCTCACCCACATCTACACTCCCTTCGCCTTCCTGCCTGTCTATGCCTCTCTCGAGCACATACCTCGCAATCTGGTGGAAGCCTCGCATGACCTCGGTGCCTCCCCGCTGCAAACTTTCTGGCGCGTGATTCTGCCGTTTTCTATTCCCGGAGTCCTTGCCGGCGCGACGTTTGCGTTCGTGCTCAGCTTGGGCGACTTCCTCGCGCCGCTGCTCCTGGGCGGGCCCAGCGGCATCATGATTTCCAACATCGTCGTCAGTCTCTTCGGCGCCGCTTACAACTGGCCCCTGGGAGCGGCCATTTCGTTGTGCATGCTCCTGCTCGTCGTCGGCCTGTTGTTTCTCTCTGAACGCCTGGAGAAAAAGTGGAGCTTCGCGTGAGCGCCGCCTCTCGCAGCCCGCGCTGGCTGGCACTCTACGCCCTGCTGGTGTTCGCGTTTCTCTACTTGCCCATCGTCGTCCTAATCTTGTACTCGTTCAATGGAGGCGGAGTAGGCGGCTTTCCGCCGCATGATTTCACCCTGAGCTGGTACCGAATGCTGCTGGGCGATGGCTCCATGTGGGACTCGGTGCTCAACAGCCTGATAGTGGCCTTCGCCGCCATGGCCATTTCCTTGCTCCTGGGCATCCCGGCTGCTCTCGCGCTCGATCGTGCCAGCTTCCCCGGCAAAGCCGCCTTCCGCCGCCTTGTTCTTCTGCCGCTTATTCTGCCTGGCATTATCACCGGCCTGTCCCTGCTCATGCTCTTCGTGGGTATGGGCATGCACCTGAACCTGCTGACCATCACGCTGGGCCACGGCACCGCTCTAATCTCGGTGGCCACTACCGATATCTTTGCCGGCCTGCAGAAGCTCGACCGTGCTCAAGAGGAGGCGTCGCTCGACCTCGGCGCAAACTATTGGCAAACGTTCTGGCTCGTCACTCTCCCCAACCTGCGCCTGCCCATCATCGGTGCCGCGCTGCTCATCTTCACGTTGTCTATGGATGAGATCGCCGTCAGCTTCTTTGTCATCGGCCGCGACAACACGCTGCCGCTCGAAATCTGGTCCCGCCTGCGCCGTGGCATGACCCCGGAGATCAACGCCATCTCCGCCGTGATATTCGTCTTTTCGCTAGTTGCGATTGTGCTCTGGTACCGTCTGCGGGCCCGCGCTGCAGGCCAGCCTGAACTCGGTGCCGAACTGGTGGAGACCGCCGCCGCAAACTGACCCGATGCGACCCTTGAAACCTCGCGATACTCTCATCCTGTCTCTAATGACGCCTGGCACCGTCAAGGCGTTTTGGCTGTCTTGACGAAAGAGCCGGGAATGAAGACGGCGCCGAGTAGACCTCGCACCTGGCCCGCGCAGCCAATTTCCTACAGGAGGATCACACCGCACGGAAACGGGAGCGCCGCTGACCCAACTCTGCAAAGTTCCTGCGGCTGCTTCGGCAACCAACCCGCCTGCTGACCTTATCAAAGCACCTGGGCGGAAAAGCCGCTTCACAGATTGGCTCCACAGGTTTTGTCCGCTTACGCAAGGTCAGCTGCTCCCCTCACAGCCACGCAAGCTGGCTGCGGCATTCGCCATAGCGCTGTTTTCTGGGACTATCATCATGATCTCGTACGTGGGGCTACGAAAGTGGCGGAACATTCGGGAACTGAGGCTTGGGCTCCACGCGCTCGCAGCGCTGGGGTGGGTCCTCGCTTTAGCTGTCTGCAGTTATGCAGATGGCCACGCGCCCTCCTGTAACCTTAAGATCGCTCCAAACAGCGGCACTGTTCCTCTTCCAGTCACCGCATCGGGAAGTTGTACCACCGGCAAAGGCGATCAGAATTCCATAGTACAGATGACTCTGGATTGGGGCGATGGATCAGCTGTCGCCATCACCTCACAGTCCCAAATAAATGCCACTCATACATATACCCAAGCCGGCAAATTTCAGGTGGTGTTGACCGGCACTGATTCTAATCAAGATA
>DATFDP010000167.1:0-11067 GCA_035252015.1 Terriglobales bacterium | reverse complement strand
CGGCACGCGTGTGGCAATCTTCTCCAGCACCGAGCTCATGTAGCCCTTTTCGTCTTCGCCCACGATGGCGCAGCACAAGTCGAGCATGTGCGAGCCTTCGCTCACCAGGCGTTTGGCCAGGGCTAGGATGTCATCGTACTTTTTGTTGCGCACCAGTTCGCGGAAGGTGGCCTTCTGCGTGGTGGTGTTCATCTCCTCAGCCACGACCAGAGGCTTGGGATCGAGATCGAGCGGCACCATGGTGTAAGCGCTGGCCGCTGCCCCTGTGGGCTTGAGGTCGCGCTTCGCCGGCTCTACTCCGCTCACCGCCGCCACCACCGCCTTAAGGTGCTCGGGCGTGGTGCCGCAGCAGCCACCGACAATGCGCACTCCGTAGTCGGCGACGAAATGTTTGTGGTATTCCGCTAGCTCTTCCGGCTTGAGCTGGTACACCGCGTGGCCGCCGACGTTCTGCGGCAGGCCTGCGTTGGGCAGCACCGAAACCTGCTTGGGCGAGTTGACGCTCAGGTAGCGAACTGCGTCGTTCATCTCGCGCGGCCCGGTGGCGCAGTTCAGCCCGATGGCATCTACGTCGAAAGGCTCCAGCGTAGTCAGCGCGGCGCCAATCTCCGTGCCCAGCAGCATGGTGCCCGTGGCTTCAAGCGTTACCTGGACTGTCACCGGCAAGCGCTTGCCTGCCTGGCGCAACGCCTCAAAAACCCCCACCAGCGCTGCTTTGGCCTGCAGCAGGTCCTGGCAGGTCTCCACCAGCAGGATGTCCACGCCGCCCGCGATCAGCGCGCTGGCCTGCTCGATATAGGAGGCCGCCATGGCGTCGAATTTGATGTGGCCCAGCGACGGCAGCTTGGTCGTCGGCCCAATCGAGCCCGCCACAAAGCGCGGCTTGCCCGGCGTGGAGAAGCCCTGTGCTACCTCCCGCGCGAGTTTCACCGCGGCCTTGTTTAGCTCTTCAACTTTGTCCTCGAGTTGGTACTCCGCCAATACGATGCGGGTAGCCCCGAAAGTATCGGTTTCAATCACGTCGCAGCCTACCTCAAAGAAGCTGGCGTGAATGTCCTTGATGATGTCCGGCCGGCTCAGCACCAGCAGTTCATTGCACCCTTCCTTGCCCCAGAAATCATCTGGGCTGGGCTGGCGCACCTGGATGTTGGTGCCCATGGCGCCGTCGTACACCACCACGCCTTCGCGCACGCGTTGGAGAAAATCCGCCATCTTTCGAATATTTAGATTATCGGCTTTCCGCGGGCCTTGTCACCCCGGGGGGTTTTGATTCACCACAGAGGCATGGAGACACGGAGAAAACCAGTTCTCAGTTCTCGGTTCTTAGTCTGAAGCAATATGGGGTTACCAGGTACCAGGTGCTGGCTACTAGCTTCTTACCGCCGGCGTGCCCTTCTCCGCCTCTGCCTGATTGAAAACCGCGTTGGATCCAAGGTGGGCTGGCAGGGGCGCCAGCATTTGCTCCTTGCGGTACACCAGGCTAGTGGCATTCAGGCTGGCAATTTCGAAGCCATGCCCGTGAGTGATAGCGTCTGTGGGGCAGGCCTCCACACAATAGCCGCAAAAAATGCAGCGGTTGTAATCAATGTTATAGACCTTGGCATAGCGCTCGGCGCCGCTGATGCGCTGTTCGGTCGTGTTCTCTGCCGCCTCGATATAAATGCAGTTGGAGGGACAAGCGGCCGCGCAAAGAAAGCAGGCCACGCATTTCTCGAGGCCGTTCTCGTCCCTTTGCAGCACATGTACCCCGCGATAGCGCTCCTGGAACTTCGCGCCTTTCAAGGGGCCGGGCCCGTCGGGATAATTCTCTACCACGGTGGGCGAGAACATTTCCTTGAGCGTGATGCTCATCCCCTTGGCGATTGCCGCTATATCCTTAACGATGGCCATAAAACACTTAGTATAAACGGTAGTTGGTAGCTGGTGATGGTAGTCGGGAATTAACCTTTGTGGAGACGTCTGCCCGGGTGCGTAGCCCGCCTCCTGCTCCCCGAGGCTGCTCCGCGGGGTGCCCACCCGCCAACGCATCAAGAAGGTCATGATATAATGACCATGGTCATCAGGAGTGGTTATGAAGACGATGGCGGCGTCGCAGTTTAAAGCGCGATGCTTGAAGGTGATGGACGAGGTGAGTAACACCCGGGAGCCGGTAGTGATCACTAAAAAGGGCAAACCCGTTGCCAAGCTCGTGCCTCCCGATACGGCACCGCAGGATGTCTTTGATTGCCTGAAAGATGTTTTCAAGATCGTTGGCGATATCGAGTCTCCCGTGGTGCCACTGGAAGACTGGGAGGCGCTCCGCTGATCCTGCTGGATACCCACGTTTTGCAATGGCTGGTGGCAGATTCCTCACGGCTTTCACGCGCCGCGGCTAGTGCGATTCGGCGGGCACGTGCCAGTGACGGTATCGCTATCGCATCCATCACGCTTTGGGAAGTGGCATTCCTCATGTCACAAGGTCGCTTTCAGACCTATGCCTCAATCGAAGACTCGCTGCAATTGCTCGTGCGCTCTTCGGGAGTGATTGTGAAACCCATTACTCCAGCCATCGCCGCATTAGCGACTCAGTTCCCTTTGGATTATCCGCGCGATCCTGCCGATCGCCTGATCGGTGCGACGGCGCGAGCCGAAGGGCTATCTCTGGTTACCCGAGATGAAGGAATCCGCTCCAGCCCGCTCTTAAAAACGATTTGGTAAAAAGGCCGAAGCGCCGCCACAACCGGTTCGTAAGACGGCACGGCTTTTCAACCCTCCCTGATAACCTCCTCTTTCCCTTGTGATCCTGAGCGCCGCGCGAGCCCTGCGCTTACGCGGCGAGCGCAAGGTAAGGACCTACGTACTTATAAAGCTTCCTCGCCAGAATAATTTTCAACTTGGAGGGTCCCTGCGGATGCGCTAGAGTCCTGCTTATGGAACCGTCCGAAGGAGGAGCACCCCTTGCGCTCACGGCGAAGCCCGCAGGTATTTTGCGACAGGGCGTTCGTTTCGTGCTGCATCTGATGGCTGTTTACCTCATCGTCCAATTCTTAACCATGTGGGTGGCGGGCCGAGTACACGATTTTGTACTTCCTTTTGTCCTGCAGCACCAGCCGACGGTCAGTTCTTTCCAGTTCGCGTTTTCCCACCTGTTCGCGTTCAGCTTCTTTCCAGCAGTAGCTGTCGGATTCATGTACTCCGAGTGGTTTCGGCATCATGTCGCGTTGTTGATATGGATCGTTCCGTTCGTGGTGCTGGCCTACAAGTTTGCAAGCTTCCCTTCTTCACTTTTTCAGAACCATTTCGCTGTCGCATTTCACGAATACTTTGCGAGCGGCTTCATGATTCCTAAATTTCACAGCTATCACGAGTTATTCGAGGCGGTGGGCGAAAACCCTGATATGGCACGAGGCATGCAGCAACTGCACTACACGGCTCCGGTGTATGCAGGTTTGGGATATAGTCTTGGAGCATGGCTGCCGATTCGATTCAGGTTCCACAAACTGGACGCGGCCGTGCAGAGCATGAAGCCTGGTTGGCGACCGTCAACAAGTCACGAATTGCCGTAAACAACCCCCCTACTTCCACTCAGTTCCTTTGCCGACACTAACTGTTTGGGCTCGCGCAACTCGGTAGTCGGTACTACTCTATTCCCAGCTCCTTCCACTTCTTGTCCACGATCATCTTGGTCGTATCATCCATTACGATCTCGTCCGGCCAGGGGCGGGCAAAGCCTTCGCTGGCCCACTTGCGGGTGGCGTCAATGCCCATCTTGGAGCCGTAATCGGGTAATCGCGAGGCATGGTCCAGCGAATCCACGGGTCCCAGCGTGAACTGAATGTCGCGCTCCGGGTCAATATGGTTCAGGGCCTTCAGCGCGACCTCGCGCAGGTCCTGCACGTTCACATCTTCATCCACCACCACGATCACCTTGGTGAACATGGCCTGCCCCAGCGACCAGATGGCGTTCATCACCTTGCGCGCCTGTCCCGGGTAGGACTTGCGGATGGAAACGATCATCAGGTTGTGAAAAATGCCTTCCACAGGCAGGTTGATGTCCACCAGTTCGGGGATGTTCAGCTTCATCATGGGGAGGAAGATGCGCTCCACCGCCTTGCCCATCCACGCGTCTTCCATGGGCGGCTTGCCCACAATGGTGGTGGCGTAGATGGGGTCCTTGCGCTGCGTCATGCAGGTGACGTGAAACACCGGATACTCGTCTTCCAGCGAATAGAAGCCGGTGTGATCGCCAAAGGGACCCTCTGTGCGCAGCTCATCCAGGTTGACGTAGCCTTCCAGCACGTACTCGGCGGTGGCGGGCACTTCCAGGTCAACGGTTTCGCACTTCACCAGCTCCACCGGTTTCTGCCGCAGGAATCCGGCGATGATGAACTCCTCCACCTCCGGCGGCGCGGGCACAATGGCGGAAAAAGTGAGGGCGGGCTCGGTGCCGATGGCGACCGCAACCTCCATTTTTCCTTTCGGCTGCGACCCCGAGGCCAGCCTGGTTCCCCCGGTTGAGCGTGCCATGATGTCAACCGCCGCCCAGCGGCCGTCAGCCGTCGCCTGATCTCCTCCTGCCGCTCTTCGCAGCATCTCCCGGTAGTGCTCCGCCCCCACTTTCTGCCTCTGCCAGTGCATGCCCGCGGTACGCTCGTCGTACACCTGCATGCGGTACATGCCGACGTTTCGTTTTCCGGTCGCCGGATCGCGTGTAATTACACAGGGCAGCGTGATGAACCGCCCCGCGTCCTTGGGCCAGCACTTGAGCACCGGCATATCCAGCAACGAGAAGCCATCCTTCTTGACCACTTCTTTGCAGGGCCCGCTGGCCGCGGTCTTGGGAAAGAACTTGCCCATTTCCGCCAGCATGGGCAGCATTTTCACTTTGTCCAGAAATCCCTGGGGGCTCTTCACGTCCATGAAGCCGCGGATGCGTTCCGCCACCTCATCGAGCGAGTCAACGCCCAGCGCCATGCACATGCGCCGCGCCGAGCCAAACTGGTTGATGAGCAGCGGCGTGCGGTAACCCTTGATGTTTTCAAACAGCAGCCCCGGCCCGCCCGGGGCGCGATTGGAACCGGCAGTTTGCTTCGAGACCCGGTCGGTAATTTCCGTGATCTCCAGGATGGGATCCACTTCGGCGCGTATGTGCTTCAGTTCGCCCGTGCGGTCAAGGGCAGCAATCCAGTCTCGTAAGGAGTCGTAGGCCAACTCAGCTCCTAGCCTCTAGCTCCCAGCTAGTAGCTAAAGCTAGCAGCTAGCAGCCAGAACGCGCGATTATACCGACCTCGGCGCCCTCACCCAACTCTTAGACCCGATTCCACATCCAAGCTGAACGTGACACTCGCAAACGCTCGGGAACAAGCTCATCTCCGGGCGCTTTCGCAGCTTACCCTGAACAAGCAAGAACCGGGTTCCAGCGCGCTGCGGGAAGCGTTCAACTATGTCTCCGGCCTGGACGCCGACGGCCGCGCCGAGCTGGTGCGCTTGGCCGATTCACACCACGTCGTGGTGCGCGCCTTGCAGGCGGTGCATGCCCTGGCCGCTGGAGCCTCCAACACCGAACTGATCGCCTGGACCGAATCCACCCTAGCCTCCGAGCAGAACCGCATTGACAACGCGCTTCGCCACCTGGACTCGGTATGCCGCGAGCTGGAAGGCGCACGCTGCCCGGCGGTGGTCATCAAGTCGCTCGACCACTGGCCCGACTTAGGCAACGACCTGGACCTGTTCAGCCCGGCTTCAGAGCGCAGCATCGTGCGCGTAATGCGCACGAAGTTCCAGGCCCACGTCGAGCCCCGCAGCTGGGGCGATCGCCTGGCCAATAAGTGGAATTTTGCCCTGCCTAGTTTGCGCGAGGCCATTGAAGTGCATGCGCAGCGCCTGGGTCAGACCGGCGAGCACATTGGCCTGGCCTGCCGTGTCATCGAGCGCGCCGTGGCCAGGGAAGTAGGTGGCTACATATTCCGCGTCCCTGCGCCCGAAGAGCGCATCATCATCGCCACTCTGCAGCGTATGTACCGGCATTTCTACTTTCGTATTTGTGACGTGCTTGATACCGCTGCGCTTGTGGAAAACGGGGTGGTCAATTTCGCCGAATTGCGCCGCAGCGCCGACCTGGGGGGCATCTGGCCGGGCGTGGCCACCTTCCTGGTTATCGTTTCCGATTACGTGAAGTCCTACCGCGGCGACAGCGTGGAACTACCACACGAAGTGCTAGCGGCAGCCAAGTTCGGAGGCGACAGGATTACGGTGCGAAGCCGCTTCCTGCGTTTCCCGCTCATACCTGAAGGCGCCGGCCTTTACGGCCTGCAGATGCGGCAGACCGCCGTCAGCGGCAATCTGCCCGCCGCGTTGCGCCTTAGTCTGCTGCCCCCTCTGGCTTCCATGGCCGCATTGGCGTATAGGGTTACGGGAAGCGATAAGGGCATCTGGTAGAAAGGCAGGAGTCAGGACCCAGGAGTCAGGGGTCAGTGTGAGAGCGGTCGGCTGACTGCTGACTACTGACTACTCAAAAGCTGTCTCTTGATGAAACACCCCGCGCCTCAGGGCTGAAGCCCTAAGATTAATGCTGCCCTGGCCGGCGCGGCTGAAGCCGCGCCCTTTCAAAGCCAATTAATGAGATAGCTTCAGACTGCTGACTACTTTTGTGCAACCGCAACCCGCTCCACTACTCTAGTACCTATGAGACGGAGAGCCGTCATCACCGGCCTGGGCGTAGTCAGCCCCAACGGGTTGGGCAAATCTGCCTTTGCTGAAGCTATCCTGGCGGGCAAGAGCGGGGTGCGCCGAATCTCCCGCTTCGATCCCAGTGACATCTCGGTGCAGGTGGCGGGCGAAGTCGCAGATTTCGATGAGCTTGCCTGGGTGGAGAAAAAAGAGCGCAAGCACGTGTCCCGCGTTCTCCCCCTTGCTCTGGCCGCCGCGCACGAAGCGGTGCATGACGCCGGCCTTGATCCTGCCGCTCTCTCGCTCGAAGACAAGCGTCGTATAGCCGTAATTCTCGGCACCGGCGGCGGCTCGCAGGAATTCACCGAAGAGCAGTATCGGCTCTACTACCGCGGCGAGTTGCGCCACATGAGCCTGTTTTGCGTGCCCACCGGCGTAATGGGCACCTTTTCCAGCGACGTAGGCATGCGCTTCGGCTTTCGCGGGCCCAGCCATGTGGTGACCACCGGCTGCACCTCCTCCACGGACGCGCTGGGCTACTCTTTGCGCCAGATCCAGTCGGGCGCGGTTCACACTGTGCTCAGCGGCGGCGCCGACGCCCCCATTTCCCTCGGAATCGTGAAGGGTTTCATACTGATGAAGATTCTGACCGATTCGTGGAACCAGGCGCCGGAGCGCGCTTCCCGGCCCTTCTCGGCCGACCGCGATGGCTTTGTGCTGGGTGAAGGCGCCTGGATGTTGATGCTGGAGGATTACGAGCATGCCCACGCCCGCGGCGCCCACATTTACGCTGAAGTCTCGGGCTATGGCACCACCTGCGAGGCATTCCACCGCGTGCGCCTGCGCGAGGGCGGCGAGGAGTCGGCGCGGGCCATTGCCCTGGCCATGCGCGAGGCGGGCATCGGTCCCGCCGACGTGAACTACGTCAACCTGCACGGCACCTCTACCCAGCTCAACGACCGCATCGAAACCGAGGCGCTAAGAACCGCTCTGGGCGGCTGCGCGAGGGAGATTCCCATGTCGGCGCTGAAATCGCAGATCGGACATCCGCAGGGGGCATGCGGCGCGGCAGGAGTGGCCGCCACTCTCATCGCGATGGACACGGGAAAGATTCCGCCCACGCTCAACGTCGAAGTTCCCGATCCGCAGTGCGATCTGGACTACGTCCCGCAGCCCGGGCGACGCGCCTCAATCGAGCACGCGATATGCAACTGTATCGCCTTCGGGTCGAAAAACTCCGCCCTGGTGTTACGCAAAGTGGCCTAAACGCCTTTTTCAGCACAGAGACACAGAGACACCGAAATAATTTCTGATTGATGATTGCAGATTGAAGATTGAAAACCTGCGCAGGGCGGAGCGAAGGTGTCAATCGTCAATCAAAATTCGTCAATGACTGTGTACCTCTGTGTCTCGGTGGTGGATTTTGGACTTAACTGGGGAAGTGGAAGTGCACATCCTGCTTGGATGGAATCGGCACACCGTCCGACGTCGCAGGACGGAAATGCCAGTTTTTAAGCGCGGCAATCACCTTTTCATCAACGGAGTGGTCCACGCCGGTGAGCAGCCGCTCCTCCACTACGTTGCCGTGCTCATCAATGGTGATCTCCACAATCACGTCGCCCTGCACAGTGGGCGGCAGGCTGGTGCGGTCCACGTCAGGATCAGGAAAAACATCAGGCAGCGCCGGGCGCACCTCGGCTCCCACCCCGCCTTCCAGCATCGAGCCATAGGTGGACCCGCCCGCAGTTGTCGCGTGCGCCGGGTGCAAGCTGCGCCCATGGCTCTCTTTTTTACTCAGCCGTGTGATTCGCAGCGGTCCCGCCGAGGGCGCGGTCAGGGGCGCAGTCAGTTCGTCGCTTCGCGGCATCGCCGAGAACTCTGAAGACGTGGTCAGGTACACCACCTGCGCATTTCCGCCGTTGCCGTGTGCTGCAAAGCGCGGCGAAACAAAGATTGCCGTGGGACGGTAGAGCACGCAGGCCAACACCGCGGCGTGAATGGCAGCCGAAGCCAGCCATCCAAAGCGGCGGCGCGGCGGAGCGGCTAAAGGTGCCAGCATGCTGCCGAACATAGTAGCCCTGATGCAGTTGGACGGGAAGTGGAAGGCAAGGTTAGCGGGGAAATCGGTACTTGGTAGTCGGTAGCCGGTACCCGCTTGTAGGTTGCTTCACAACCAACTACCAACGACTAACTACCAGCTACCAAATTACACCTTGGGCGCGCTGGTGCGGCGCAGCAAGTTCGGCAGTTCCTTCACCACGTAGGCCATCAGAGCGGAGACCAGCGAGCCCACGGCGGTCATTAGCAGGGAACCGGCGTATTTCACATACCACGCGGGGCCGGAGTCGGCCGGCATCGTGCTCATCCCCTGCCAGTTCATATCCAGATCGCCGCTGCTTCGGGGTCTGACTTGCAGGCTGATCTCGCTGTCAGCAGGAAAGTCGCCGGTGATGCTGCCGGTGTTGTCATAGCCTTCGTCCGAGGTTACCCGCACCTTTACCGTATGCCGCCCGGAGGAAACCTGCACCAGCCGCGAAAAGTTGCCGCCAATCCCGGCTGGTAGCAGGCCAAATCGCCGGCGCTGTGATCCCGTCAGGTGCTCGGAACAGACCAGGTCTCCATCCACCCACACCGATACCTGGGCGGAGCGGAAGCTGTGCTGCATTTGCACCTTGAGGCTGGAGCTTCCCCCGGCCACATGCGGCAGAAAGGCAATCGCGAACACGGCGGCGACGGAAATTCCCACAAAGCCCAGCGGATGCTTGCGAATCAGCATGATGATGGCTTGCAAGGCGGCCTGCGCGGTGGCCTTTCGGGAGATCCTAGCTGGGGCCGGTGGGATGGTTGGCTCAGAGCTCATCGCAAGTTAATTTTGCCGCGCCTGGTCACGCCTGCTCCAGTTACCGAAGTGCTAAAACAGCTACTAGCTTCTAGCGAACTAGCTTCTAGCTTCCACCTGGCGCTAATGAATACGTACTTTTGTTCCTCAGTATTGCTGTGGCGGGTTTGCGTCTTGTCACCTCCCAGCCGCCAATGCCTCCAGGTCGCCCATCATTTTCCGGCGTAGCAATTGGGTGATGGTCTCTGGGTCGGCTGGGCGGGCAAAGAAGTAGCCCTGCGCCAGCTCGCACCCGAGTTCGGTGAGTTCTCTGGCCTGCTCTTCTGTCTCCACACCTTCGGCCACCACCTTCAGTCCCAGGTTATGGGCGAGCATGATGATGATGTGCACAATCTCGCGGGCCTCCTTGTCGCGGTGCATGTCGGAGATGAAGCTGCGGTCAATCTTCAGGGAGTCCACAGGCAGGCGCTGCAGCCGGCTAAGGGAGGAGTAGCCGGTTCCGAAATCGTCAATGCTGAGGCGCACGCCCAGGGCCTTGAACTTGGCAAGCACATCGGCAGCTTCAGAGTCCCCCATGGCAATGGTCTCCATCACCTCCAGTTGCAGGCTGGCAGGCGGCACCCCGCTCTGCTGCAGGGTGGAGTGGATGGCTGCCGCCAGTTCCGCCCGGGCAAATTCCGGCGGCGAAATATTCACGCTCATGACCAGCGGAGGTTGTGCCGGGAACTGCGCCTGCCAAGACCGCAACTGCTCGCAAGCCTGCCGCAGCAGCACCTTGTTGATGGAGTTGATGAGGCCAGTTTCACAGGCCACGGAAAGAAATTCGCCGGGAGGCGTCAGGCCCTGGGAGCGGCGCCAGCGCACCAGAGCTTCAAAGCCGCAGATGGCGCCATTCTGGAGCCACACGATGGGCTGATAGTGATTGATCAGTTCACCCCGCTCCAGTGCCTTGCGCAAATCGGTTTCCAGCCGCAGCCGCTGCACCGCGGTGGCATACATGGCAGTGTCAAAAACTTCGCAGCGCGCTTTGCCCGCCCGCTTGGCGCGGTACATCGCGATCTCGGCATCGCGCAGGACCTCCTCGGCGGCGGTGCGCAGAGTAGTGCTTAGCGCAATGCCGATGCTGGCAGATACCACCACTTCCTGCCGGTTAATTAGAAACGGAAGGGCCAGCCGGCTCTGAATTCTTTCTGCCACGCGCACGGCATCACTGGGATCGGCAATGTCATCGAGCACGATGGTGAACTCGTCGCCGCCGATGCGCGCTAGACTTTCAGAGACGGCTTCCGCGTCCTTACTGCCCTGGTTACGCGCCACCGTGTCTTCCCGGCGCAGCGAAGCGCTCAGGCGCTGGCCGAACTGGATGAGCAATTCGTCGCCGGCGGTATGGCCCAGGCTATCGTTCACCACCTTGAATTCGTCCAGATCAATGAACAGCACGGCGAATTTATAGGTGGCGTGGCGCTTGGCCATGTCGAGGGCGTGTTGCAGGCGGCTGAGGAACAGCGCCCGGTTAGGCAGGTTGGTGAGGCCGTCGTGGAACGCATTGTGGGCCAGCATCTCTTCGGCACGCTTGCGCT
>DATFDP010000166.1:0-5367 GCA_035252015.1 Terriglobales bacterium | reverse complement strand
ATCAACGGAGTGGCCATGGATACATATCACCGCTGGATGGAAGTGGTGGTGCCCGCTTCCCTGCTGGGTTTTCCTACGATCAACGTGCCTGTGGGCTTCAATGCGCACGGCTTGCCCATGGGCATGCAGATTATCGGCCGGCACAACGCCGACCTCGCGGTTCTGCAGATGGCCTACGCCTACGAGCAGGCGACCGACTGGGTGCGAGCGCATCTGCCGCCACTGATTTCCGGATGACTCCCTTCACTCCGTAGAAACCTTTAGTGTCCACTGGCACACAACTTTTGCATTGACTCATGGTGTCCAATGGAGTACAAAGGAGAATCGTGCAGACGGTTGTCGAGACGCCTACTTATCTCGCAATTGCCAACAAGCTGTTCAGCGAGGAAGAGCGTGCGGACATCGTGGCGCTGATTGCGGGAGACCCGGAATGTGACGATCTGATCCGCGGAACGGGCGGATTTCGAAAGGTCCGGGTTGCACGCCAGGGAATGGGAAAAAGTGGCGGAGCACGGGTTGTGTATATCTGGCGAAACGAGAGATTCCCGGTTTTTCTGATCACAGTTTTCCCGAAGAATGAGAAAGAAAACCTGTCAATGGCAGAGCGCAACGCGCTGAAGAAACGGGCCGATAGTATTTTCGAGGCCTATGGGGGGGTAACATGAAAACTCAGTTTGAGCAGATGATGGATGGCCTTGACGACGTTGAGAATTTTCTTGCCGGGGAGCAAGAAGGATTCAAAGCACATGTGCCTCAGGATGTTGACGTGAAGGCAATCCGCCATCGGCTGGGCATGACGCAAGCCAGATTTTCTGACACGTTTGGGTTCAGCCTGGACGCGATCAAGCACTGGGAGGGAGGGCGGAGGATCCCAGAAGCATCAGCTCGCACTTTGCTCACCGTGATTGACAAGAATCCCGCTGCCGTGCTCACCGCGCTCAGTCCTGCTGCGTTTGCTGCCGCCGGGCGCTCATCCAGATCTACCACGGTTCACCCCAGGGTTAGGAGAAGGCGTCGGGCGTCTCGATCTACAAGACGAAAGTCTCATTTGCGACGGTAAGAATGACGATCTGCTCATGGGCTAATCAGCTTGCCCGCTCTAGCTTTGTCGTAGTGATCTGCTCCACAGCCTCACGCACTCAGGGACTGCTCAGCTCGGGATGCGATTCGATGGCGACGCGATTGGCGCGAGTGTCACTGACGCACAGATGATGGCGCTGCTCGGAGCTGCCTCAAATGCGGCCTTCCTCATTACGATCGTAGTCGCGAAGCATTTCGACCTTAGTGACTTGGCTGATGCCGCCAACAAGGTCTTTTGTGAGTATGGAAAAGAGAGCATGGCGGTAAACGCCAGCTTGACAATCTAGTCCTTCGCAGGTGGACCAGGCTCGTGCCCCGCTGACGGACGCTAATCCGTCGGCTTCGCGCAGGGCAGACTCTGCGATAAGCAAAATCCTCTGCCCGCTGCCTGTCGCTTGCCTCTCCCGATCGCGCGCCGTCTACTCTGACTCGATTTTGCACAACTCCCTCTCGCAGCGCGTATCGATACGGTTCGCCTGGCCCGGGCTGGTGCTCGACGAGGCACCCCAGCGGCTAAAGCCGGCGGATTTTTTGAGCGCTTGCATCGCAGCGGTAAACCGCTGCGCCACCCAAAAGCGCAACCCTCAAGCTTGTGACCGTTGTTTTTTGGGAAAACTGAGGCAACGTTCCCCAGTCTTTGGAGAGATCGCAGGGCACTGCCCCACTCAAGCACAACCCGCTTGAGTGGGCCACCCGTCCACCCGTCCGAGCTTGGGGTTCCGTTGGGCCGCCGCACAGGGGTCGAAGGGCCTCAACCCGGGCCAGCTCCCTGTTTCGAATTGGGAGAAGGCAAAGATTTTCTAGTCTTTGGGTGGCGCAGCGATTTCATCGCTGCGGTAGAGTGGCAAAAGAAGAAGCGGCTTCAGCCGCTGAGGTGCCTTCGATGACTGCTCCCCGCCGAGGCAATACGGGTTACAGTTGCTACTTCATCACCGCTTCCACATTCCAGAAGCACAACATTCTTCAGTCCGAAAAAATGGCTGGTCTGTTTGTTGATGTCCTTCTTCACTACCGCGAGAAGCAGAAATATTTGCTGCATGAATTTGTGGTGATGCCGGACCATTTTCACCTGCTGATCACTCCGCAGGAATCGCTGGAGAGAGCGATGCAGTTGATCAAGGGCGGTTTTTCTTTTCGGGCGAAAAAAGAATTGGGATTCATGCATGAGATTTGGCAGCCCAGCTTTTATGATCGGCGGGTGCGGGACGCGGAAGAGTATTTCGCCTTTCGAGAGTACATTCGACAGAACCCTCTCAAGCGTGGGCTGGCAATCAAAGGGGAGGATTATCGGTACAGTTCTGCCTGGCCCGGGCTGGTGCTCGACCAGGCACCCCAGCGGCTAAAGCCGGTGCATTCCCTGACCGCTTGAATCGCAGCGGTAAACCGCTGCGCCACCCCAAGGCGCCATGCGGAGGACTGTCGGTACAGTTCTGCTTGGCCCGAGCTGGTGCTCGACCAGGCACCTCAGCGGCTAACGCCGGCGGACTCCATGAACTTAAATCGCAGCGGTGAACCGCTGCGCCACCCCAAGGCGCTATCTTCAAAAATGGGAGAACCTTATCTATCGGGAAAACTGGTGAAGACGGACCTTCTCAGTTTTTGGAGGTCGCAGGGCACTGCCCCCACTCAAGCACAACCCGCTTGCGTGGGCCACCGTCCACTGTGCCTCCGGTGAGCTGCGATACTGATCGGCTTAGAGGGGAGCAGCGCTCGTGACTGAGGCTGGCTGGCATTGTGGCTATCCTATGGTCTGCCATATCCATCAAACAGAAATCTTTTGAAAGGAGTCAGCAACAATGGATGTGCGCACGCGTACTCGGGGTGAAGCGGAGGACCGTTTTACCGGAGCAATTGAATCACAAACTTCAAGGGTTCCATCCTCCGGATATTTGGCCGCAGCGGTTAGCTCAATGGCCGCATCGGCTGTGCTGAAGATTCTAGGCCGCGATGAATGGGCTCTTTTTGTGGGCCAATGGGCGCCGGCATTTCTCATTATGGGTGTCTACAACAAAATGGTGAAACAGCACGGCACGGATGCTTACAGCAGGGCCGCTTGACACTTATAGGGGCGCGGCAGCTAAGTCGCGCCCTTTCTATTCCCGGGCGGCACGACAGAGTCGGAGTGCAGCTGTTCACGACGTGCACAGTTTCACTTTCGCATTCTGGATGGATAACCCAGGTAAGCGCCCAAAAGCAGGGCGGGCTTTCGGCTTCGCTCAGGGCAGGCTCTGGGCCGCCTCCATCTCGTTGGTTCCCGTAGGCACTCCTAGCCAAATCCTGTATTCTCTTCAACATGGCCTCTGAGTTTCTATCCCGGCTGCAGCAGGGACCGGTGCTGTGCGACGGCGCCATGGGCACCCTCCTGTACGCTAAGGGAGTGTTCATCAACCGCTGTTATGACGAGCTGAACTGCTCGCAGCCGGACATGATTCGTGAAATCCACCACGAATACCTGCAGGCGGGCGCGGAAGTTGTTGAAACTAATACTTTCGGAGCGAACGCTATCCGGTTGGCGCGGCATGGGTTTTCCGACCGGGTGCGGGAGATCAACCTGGCCGGAGCTCAGGTGGCGCGGGAGGCGGCCAAGAGCTTTGCCGGATTTGTGGCGGGCTCGGTGGGGCCGCTGGGCATTCGCATCGAGCCCCTGGGCAAGACTTCGCGGGAAGAGGCGCGCGGGATGTTCGCGCAGCAGATTGCGGCGTTGGCCGAAGGCGGGGTGGATTTGCTGATTCTGGAAACTTTCGGCTACCTGGAAGAGCTGCATCAGGCCGTGCTGGCGGCGCGCGAGGTGGATGCCAAGCTGCCGGTGGTAGCGCAGGTCACGATTGACGACGACGGCAACTGCCTGGACGGTTCCAGCCCGGAGACCTTCGCCCCGCACATCAGCGAATGGGGAGTGGATGTACTGGGCTGCAACTGCAGCGTGGGTCCTGTGGCCATGCTGGACGCCGTGGAGCGGGTGCGGCGAGTGACCGAACTTCCGCTGGCAGCCCAGCCCAACGCCGGCATGCCGCGCAGCGTGGAAGGGCGGAACATCTATTTGTGTTCGCCCGAGTATATGGCCAGCTATGCGCGGAAATTTGTGGCGGCCGGTGTGCGCGTGGTGGGCGGCTGCTGCGGCACTACTCCCGAGCACATTCGAGCCATGAAAGCGGCGCTGCAGGTGGGTAAGGCGCGCAACCGCACCAGCACCTTTCCGGTAGCCAGCGTTCCCAAGCAGCCGACGGCGCACGAACCGCCGCCGCTGGCAAAGCGCTCGCGGATAGGGGCCAAGCTGGCGGCGGGCGAGTTCGTCACCATGGTGGAGGTGGTGCCGCCCAAAGGCACCGACATCGCCAAGGAACTGGAAGGGTCGCGCTTTCTCAAATCGGTAGGCGTAGACGCGGTGAATATTCCTGACAGCCCGCGGGCCTCAGCCCGCATGAGCAACCAGGCGCTCTCCATCCTGGTGCAACAGCAGGTGGGCATTGAGGCGGTGCTGCATTACACCTGCCGCGACCGCAATGTGTTGAGCATTCAGTCGGACCTACTGGGAGCGGCGACCATCGGAATCCGCAACCTGATTTGCATTACCGGTGATCCACCGAAACTGGGCAACTATCCCGATGCCACGGCAGTGTTCGACGTGGATGCCATCGGCCTGGTCAACATTGTGCATAACCTGAACCGGGGGCTGGATATTGGCGGCAATCCCCTTGGTAACGGTACTTCTTTTGTAATCGGTGTGGGCGCCAATCCTGGCGTGCCCAACATTGACGAAGAGATCCGCCGCTTCGAGTACAAAGTGGAAGCAGGGGCGGAATACGCGGTCACCCAGCCGGTATTCGATATTGGGCTGCTGGAGAATTTTCTGCGCCGCATCGAGCATTGCCGAATTCCGGTAGTTGCCGGCATCTGGCCGCTGGTGAGCGTGCGCAATGCCGAATTCATGAAGAACGAGCTGCGGGTGTCTATTCCCGACGCCATTTTCCAGCGCATGGCAGCGGCGGCTAACGCCGAAGTGGCACGTCACGAAGGTGTGGCCATCGCGCGGGAGATGCTGCTGGCCATCCGCCACCTCGTTCAGGGAGCCCAGATTAGCGCGCCCTTTGGCAAATACAGCGCCGCCGTAGACGTGCTGGAGGCCTTGGGGGAGGGCGGAGCCGCCGCCTTGGCGTAGAGCTGAAGCGCGCTTTGTTACCCTTCCGGGCGGTTCTCCCAACCCGGACTTGGTGAAAACGCCGAATTAAATTTCCTGCGCAAAAGGTGCAGAGATGTGCATTAAAATAGGGGCGAGAGGATAAATTT
>DATFDP010000165.1:0-3461 GCA_035252015.1 Terriglobales bacterium | reverse complement strand
CACGGATTACTCGCCGACGGCGCTGGACAAGGCTGTCGCCCAGCTGACTTCTGCTCTGGAATCGGAGAAAGACTCGATCCAGTCCGAGCAGGAGTGGAAGACCTTACGTGACCGCTGGATGGCCCGGAAGAACGGGATTCTCACTCAAATCAATGATCAGTGGCTAAAGGCTGCACCTGCAGATGCCAAGCGCGAAGTTGGCCAGCGAGTAAATGCTCTCAAGCTCTTAATTGAAGATCGCGTCGCGAAAGCGTTCGCGCAGGTTGATGCTACGGATGCCACAGGTCGCATTTATCTGCACGGCGACATCAAAGGGGTTCGGGACAGTTTACGGCAGAAGCAGACCGCGAAGGAACTGCCGCTGGATGTCACTCTCCCCGGCATCCACCGCCCCGTCGGCGCACGGCATCCGGTGCTACAGGCGATGCATGAGATCATCGCCGTGTTCAGCGCCATGGGCTACTCGGTGGAAGAAGGGCCCGAGGTCGAGACCGACTACTACAACTTCGAGGCGCTGAACTTCCCGCCCGACCACCCGGCGCGCGATACCCAGGACACCATTTTCCTCGCCGGACAGGAGAAGAAACCGGCGCGCGAGCGCCTGCTGCTGCGCACCCACACTTCCCCGGTGCAGATTCGCACGATGCAGAAGCATCCGCCGCCGGTGCGCGTGGTTTGCCCGGGCAAAGTGCACCGCCACGATACGCCTGACGCCAGCCACTCGCCCCTGTTTCACCAGGTGGAAGGTCTGGCCGTGGACATTAACATTACCTTTTGCGACTTGAAGGGCACGCTGGACCACGCCATGAAGGCGCTGTTCGGCTCGTCGGTAAAGACTCGGTTTTATCCCTCGTTCTTCCCTTTCACCGAGCCCAGCGCTGACGTGCAGATCAGTTGCCCATTCTGCGGCGGCAAGGGCTGCCGCACCTGCAAGCAGAGCGGCTGGATCGAGTTGCTGGGTTGCGGCATGGTAGACCCCAAGGTGTTCGAGTTCGTGCGCGACAACGGCTACGACCCGGCGAAGATCAGCGGCTTCGCCTTCGGCATGGGCGCCGACCGCCTGGCCATGCTGCGCTACGGGATTGACGACATTCAGCTGCTGTTTCAGGGAGATGTGCGGTTTCTGGAGCAGTTCGCTTAAAAACCAAGATCCACCGCCGAGACGCCGAGGGCGCAGAGAGAGACAATTCTAATGATTGTTAATTCAATGGTTGGCATTGTAGGAATGCAGGACGCGGCTTGAGCTTCGACCTGAAATGATCAACTGATAAATCTCGGCGTACTCAGCGTCTCGGCGGTAGAAATTGGTTTTGACTTTGGTTCAGCTAGAAGCCAGGAGCTAGAAGCGAGCAGCTGCGATGAAAATTTCTCCCACATGGGTGCGCGAGTTCGTTGACCTGAAGGTGGACGACCGCAAACTCGCCGAGGACCTCACGCTCGCCGGCACGGCGGTGGAGTCCGTCGGCAAGAACGGCGTGTTCGAGATGGAGATCACCACCAACCGTCCAGACTGCATGAATCACTACGGCGTGGCGCGGGAGTGCTCGGCCATCTATGACGCAGCGCTAAAACTCATTCAGCCGCATCTGCCCAGGGCGCAGGCTAAAACCAGCTTCAGCATCGAGATTCAGGACGCCCAGGGTTGCGCCCGTTACACGGCACGCGTTGTTCGCGGAGTGAAGATTGGCGCCTCGCCCAAGCACGTCGTTGAGCGCCTGGCCAGCGTGGACCAGCGCGCCATCAATAATATTGCCGATGCTTCCAATTACACGCTGTGGGAGATGGGACATCCCACCCACGCTTTCGATCTTGACTTATTGCAAGGCGGAAAGATCATTGTGCGCCGCGCCCGCGCCGGGGAAACCCTGAGGACACTGGAGGGGGTGGACCGCAAGCTCTCGCCCGAGGACCTGATTATTGCCGACGCCGATCGCCCAGTAGCGCTGGCCGGCGTGATGGGCGGCTTTGAAACCATGATCACGGAGCGCACCCGGAATGTGCTGATCGAGTCGGCCTGGTTCGATCCGGTCGCAGTTCGCAAGAGCTCGCGCCGCCATGGCATGCACACTGATGCTTCGCACCGCTTTGAGCGCGGCGCTGACCTTGCCGCCACCACTGTGGCCTGTGCACGCGTGGCTCAGCTCATTCTGGAGTCGGCCGGCGGCGAGCTTGAAGGAGACGAGATTGACACCGTGGCGCGCCGCATCAGCCGTGCTCCCGTGCCCCTCAGCCGCGCCGAGGTGTTGCGCATTCTGGGCGAGGATATAGATCAGGCGGAAATCGAGCGCATCCTGCGGCGTCTGGGATTCGGTGTCACCCCGGGCCGGGCCGTAGTCGCCGTTTCCCCGCGCAGCGCACCTCCTGGTTCGGGCGGAGCGCGGGCCGCAGTGGCAGAAGAGGCAGCCACCTACACCGTGGAGATTCCGAGCTGGAGACTGGACGTGGAACGCGAAATTGATGCGATTGAAGAGATCGCTCGCGTGCACGGTTACAACCAGTTTCCCAATACCCTTCCCGTCTTCTCAGGTTCGGTAGTCGAGCACACCGACGCTGCCAAAGATGAACAGTTGCAGTCGCGGGCGCTGGCTCTCGGCTACAACCAGGCCATTACTCTGACTTTCATCTCGGAGCAGGATGCGCGGCAGTTTTCCTCGGCGCAGGCGGTCGAACTTGAAAATCCGATCAGCGACGAAGCGCGCTTCCTGCGCAACTCCATGTTGCCGGGCATGCTGGACATGCTGGCGTGGAACTTGAACCGGGGTAACGATGACGTGCGCCTGTTTGAGATGGGCGACGCGTTCGAGTCATCCGTCGGGCGTGTGGATGAGCACAAACAGATGTGTTTGGGGGCCACCGGCAATGCTGAAGCGGCGGGCGTGCACCGGCCTGCGCGGCCCTACTCCTTCTTCGACCTGAAGGGAGATGTGGAAACATTGCTCGCCGTTTTTGAGCACCAGTCGCTGTACTACGACTCCCATGCCGCCGATTACTACCATCCCGGGCGCTCGGCGCGGGCGGTGATGGATGGCGCGACGGTGGCGCGCTTCGGCCAGCTTCATCCGGAGATTGCGGCCGCGAGAAAGCTGCGCCAGGAGGTGTACGTGGCGGAGATTTATCTGGACCGGCTCTATGGGCACTCGCTGCGGCAGGTACGTTATGAAGCGCTGCCGCGGTATCCGGCGGTGGAGCGCGATTTTTCCTTCATCTTCGAAGACAGGGTGACCTACGACGTGATTCGCGGGGCGGTGGAAGCGTTGCGCATCGCCGAGCTGCGCCGGTTTGCGCCAGTGGAAATTTTCCGTGGCGGCGCTATTCCCGCGGGCCGTTATTCCCTGTTGCTGCGCGCCACATTCCAATCCGATGAGCGCACACTACGCGATGATGAAGTGGCGTTATGGTCCAGCCAGATTATTCATGCCCTGCAAGGGCTGGGCGGAACACTACGGGCGTGAGGTAGTTCA
>DATFDP010000164.1:0-3405 GCA_035252015.1 Terriglobales bacterium | reverse complement strand
CATCTCCCGCCAGGAACTGAGCGCAATTTCCAGATAGGCGTTGAGAACTGCTTGTCGGCACAGTCCCAATGACTGAGAACTGACAACTGACAACTGAGAACTGACGATGTATGTAGGCCGCGAAGACAAGGTTCCCCAGGTCCGTCTGACAATTGTTCAGTACGTGCTGCTGGGAATCTTTTTGATCCTGGTGTACGGCCTTTGGCGCCTGCAGGTTTCCGACACCGATTACTACAAGGATCTCGCCGAGAAGAACCGGATCCGAAACATCCCCATCCTCGCGCCGCGCGGAAAAATCGTTGATCGCCAGGGCCGCGTCATCGTGGACAACTACCCGTCGTTCTCCGCGCTCCTGCTGCGCGACCAGGTCAAGGATGTCGGCCCCGATATCGAAAAAATCGCTTCTGGCCTGCACATGTCGCCCGACGATGTGCGCGAACGTTTGCGGCGTTTCGCAAGCATGCCGCAGTATCAGCCGATCTTTTTAAAGGACGACATCACGCCCGATGAACTGGCGTTCATCGAGGCGCACAAGAACGAGCTGCCTGAGCTGGATACGATCATGGCGCATCGCCGCCTGTATCCGAAAAACGGATTCGCGGCGCACCTGATCGGCTACGTGGGTGAAGTCAGCGAGGACATGCTCAACCAGCCGCAGTGGGAGTTCTACAATCCCGGCGACGTGGTGGGCAAATCGGGCGTCGAGCTTTATTACAACGACGTGCTGATGGGCAAGAACGGCTCGCGCCGCGTGGTGGTCAACAGTCGCGGCAAGGAAGTCGGCGCGCCCTTGGGAGAAACGCCCGCGGTGCCAGGAAAACAGCTGCGGCTCACGGTTGACATTGATTTGCAGATCGCGGCCGAGCAGGCGCTGGAAGGCAAGAACGGCGCCATCGTCGCCATGGATCCGCGGACGGGCGAGATTCTCGCCATGGTGAGCCGTCCAAGTTTCGATCCTAATGATTTTGCGGTGCGCATCTCGCGGGAGGAATGGAACAAGCTGGTCACCGATGATGCCAAGCCGTTGCTCAACAAAGCCATTCAAGCACAGCTGGCACCCGGTTCGGTGTTCAAGATCATCATGGCTACCGCGGGTCTGCAGGAGGGAATCGCGCAGGACATGCACGTGACCTGCAACGGTGGCGCAAGCTTCTACGGGCGCTATTTCAAGTGCTGGGTAGTGGCCGAACACCGGGTGCACGGCGTGGTGGACATCAGTAAAGCCATTTACCAGTCCTGTGATGTTTTCTTCTACACACTGGCGCAGCGGCTGACGATTGCGAAAATCGCAAAATGGGCCACGCTACTTGGTCTGGGACAGAAAACCGGCGTGGACCTGCCGCAGGAAGTTGCCGGCGTCATGCCCTCGGAAGAATGGAAGGTCCGCAACTTCAAGCAGAAGTGGTACGCGGGCGAAACAATCTCGGTCGGGATCGGCCAGGGAGCTGTGGCGACTACGCCCATTCAGTTGGCGCGCGCCATCGGCGGCATCGCCAGCGGCGGTGTGCTGCATCGTCCCCATGTTGTCGCGTTCGGCGACGTTCCTGCCAGCCCGCTGCGGCCGGTGAGTGACAAGCCCGAAGAGGTGAAGATCCCGCTGGATCCCGCGAACTGGACGATTATCACGGATGCCATGGCAGGCGTGGTGAATCCAGGTGGCACCGCCCCCAGCGCGCATTTGCAAGGAATTGATTTCGCCGGCAAGACCGGCAGCGCCCAGACCATCAGCAACACCGGTAAGGCGCGACTCACGGGCAACAAAGCGAAGTTTAAGGACAACGGCTGGTTTGTCGGAGTCGAGCCGCGCCGCAATCCGGAGGTCGTGGTGGCTTGCCTGATGGAAGGCGGCGAGCACGGGTATCTGGCGGCGCGCACCGTAGCCCAGGTGATCAAGGCGTACGTGGACAAACAGCGCAAGGAGCCGCAGACCAAGGTGGCGCAGCATCGCGATGCCCCGTCTCGGGTGGAGATGGCGGGAGTGTGGAGCGCGTCTGACCCCGAGCATCCTGACGCCGACCGCTTGCAGGCCGGGCATTTTGAAATTCCGCTGGGTCACGTCCCGCCTGCATTGGCGGTGGCCGCGCCGGGCATGGAAGAGGAGCACTGAGTACCGAAAAGGACTTTCGAGGCTAGTAGCTAGTGCCAGCATCTAGAAACTCCTGCTGACTCCTGGCTACAGACTCCTGACTGCCGATGTCACGTTACGTTTCATTTCGCGATTTCGACTGGCTGCTGCTGGGCTTCGTGCTGCTGATCTGCGGCTTCGGCATCATGGAGATCTATAGCGCCACCCTGCATACCAAGTTTGCCGGCGCGCACATCAAGCAGATCTACTGGATCGTCGGCGGCCTGGCGGTGATGTTCCTCGTCAGCCTATTGAATTACCAGCTGCTGCTCGAGAACATCCATTGGATGTACCTCGTCGCGGTGGGCTCCTTGCTCGGGGTGCTGGTTTTTGGCCAGAAATACCTGGGTGCGCGGCGCTGGGTGAAGCTGCCGGGAGGTCAGCATTTCCAGCCTTCAGAATGGGTCAAGCTCATTCTGATCCTGGCCGTCGCTAAGTATTTCAGCGACATGCGCCAGCGCGATCCATCCTGGTCGGACATCATCAAGGCCGGAGCACTGGTCGGAATTCCCATGCTGATGGTGCTGGCCCAGCCCGATCTCGGCACCACCCTGACGTACGTTCCCATCGCAATCATGGGACTGTTCCTGGGTGGCCTACGCTTCAAGCATGGTTTGATCATCGTAAGCTTGGCAGCGCTGATGATGCCGGTCGCCTGGCACGTCCTGAAACCGTATCAGAGGGAGCGCCTGACCAGCTTCATGCGTCCGGAGGCTGACCGGCAGGGTTCGGGGTACCAAGTTATACAATCCCAGATCGCAGTAGGTGCGGGCGGAATTTGGGGCAAGGGAACAGCGCAAGGCACGCAAACACGGCTTGCTTTTCTGCCAGTTCCACAGACGGACTTCATCTTCGCGGCGTTTTCCGAAGAACATGGATTTGTGGGCGCTTTGTCCCTGCTCCTGCTATACTTTATGGTGCTGATGCGTTTGATCCACAACGCGCAGACAGCGCCCGACCGCGCTGGCACGTTTGTGGTGATGGGGGTGGTGGCGGTGCTCGCCTTCCACATCCTGATTAACGTCGGCATGGTGGTTGGCTTTATGCCGGTCACCGGCATACCCCTGCCGCTTATGAGCTATGGCGGCTCGTCCGTGCTGTTCACGTTTTTGGCACTGGGCATCGTGATGAACATCCGTATGCGCCGGTTCGTGAACTGAGCGGGCAGGGCGTGCTCAAGGGCCGCGATTCGGCCCCGTCGGAGAACAAGATTACGTTCGCCCTCGCGTGAAGAGGGCAATTTTCCGGCTCTGAGAAACAGGCCGGGCAGGATTGCAGAA
>DATFDP010000163.1:0-11374 GCA_035252015.1 Terriglobales bacterium | reverse complement strand
TGTTTGGAATCTTGCCCTTTCAGGGTTCCCACTCAAGCCAAACCCGGGCTTGAGTGAACCACCTACCCTTTCGAAATTGAATGATTGTTGGAAATGCGGCTACCATCCCATCGCGGTACGGTGGCGAAAGCGCCAGACGTAGATCGCCAGGATGAACCCGCACACTGCCACCGCGCACCACGTCAGCAGCACGGGCGACACATCGGGATAGACTACCGCTTCCAGATAGTGAACCAGGAACGGTTCGCGATAGGGCGCGATTCCGGAGCGTTCCAGAAAGTAATTTTCCAGCAGGGTGAGCGGGCACGGCCACGGGCCCGTCTCAATCAGAATCCCGTAGAGCAGCGAAATTATATGCGCCAAGCGCACCCAGGGACGGCGCCGGGTGAGCAGCCAGCCCAGCAGCACCCACCCGATAAACAGCAGGTGCAGTGCCAGCACCAGCACGGCGAGGAGGTGAAATCCATTCATCTCATACAATGGCTGTGTCTGAGCTTACTGCCGCATGGCCACGCGTGAAACCATTACCCACTCCGCCGCCGAGACCATCACCTTCGGCCGTACCCTGGCGGCATCGCTCACTCCGCCAAAGCTGGTGCTCTTGCGCGGCGAGTTGGGTGCCGGAAAAACCACATTGGCGAAGGGGATCGCGAAAGGCTTTCAGGCCGCCAAAGAGGAAGACGTGACCAGCCCCACCTTCACCCTGGTACACGAGTACCGCGGCCCAAGAGTGAACGTCTACCACATTGACCTTTACCGCGTAGATACGCCGCGCCAGTTGGAGACGCTGGGGCTAGATGATTTGATGGCCGACAACGCGGTTCTGCTCATCGAGTGGGGCGAGAAATTTCCCCGCTTTGTGCGCGAGCGCGATGTGGAAATTGCGCTGCAGTCACTCGGAGAAAACGAACGGAAAATCACGATCGCCTCCTAGGGGCAGGCCGGAAACGAATTACTTGGCAGCGCGGTAGAACTTGCCGTCGAAGCGATAGATCCCGCTGGAGCTCTTATCCGCAGAGCTGTTCGCCTGCACGTGCAAATCCTTAATCTCTCGAGTCGCTTCGGGTCCGAAACTGAAGCCTTCAACCACGGGCGCTTCTTCGCCCGCGAACAGCGGAACCCAGTCCTGACCGACTTTACGAAAGACAAAGATCTGGCAATTCCCCGTGCCGCCGCAAAGCAGATTGGTGCCCTGCAGGACCAGTCCCGGGGCGGCCCCGAGCGATACTCGCCGCGCCAGAAGCTCCTTCTCCCACGAATCGGGAGAATCGTAAGCGGCGGCTCCAACACCAGCGATCACCTGCGTGAGCTCTGATGCGCTCAAATTCAGTTTGCCAAGGGTTTCTTCGCGGCGCAGGTGCTGCATCTGCCCCAATGCGAACAGAGTGCTGAGCACGAGAACGAAGGCAAGTACAGCTCCTGCTTTCTTCATAATTCGCTGCGCTGACTCCCGACTCCTGATTACTGGTTTGTCGTCCTCTCGTCTCCGGCGACCAGTCCGTCCTTGAGGTGAATTACGCGATGGGCGTAGCCAGCGATGTCGTGTTCATGCGTGACTAGTACTATGGTGTTCCCCTGCTGATGCAGGCGGTCGAACAGGGCCATGATTTCGTTGCCAGTCTGGGAGTCCAGGTTGCCGGTGGGTTCGTCGGCCAGAATAATGGCGGGGTCATTGATGAGGGCACGGGCGATGGCTACCCGCTGGCGCTGACCGCCGGAGAGTTCGTTGGGCTTGTGCAGCATCCGGCTCTCCAGATCCACCGCGCGCAGGGCCCCGCGAGCCCGGTCTGCTCGTTCCTCGGCTGGAATGCCGGCATAAATCAGCGGCAGTTCCACGTTGTGAAGAGCAGTGGCCCGCGGTAGCAGGTTGAAAGTCTGGAATACGAAGCCGATTTCCTTGTTGCGGATGCGCGCCAGTTCGTCGTCGTCCAGTTCGCTGACCAGTTGCTGGTTCAGCCAATAGCGGCCGGAGGACGGCGTATCGAGGCAGCCGATCAGATTCATGAGCGTAGACTTGCCTGACCCGGACGGGCCCATAATAGCCACGTATTCATTGCGGTTGATGCGCAGATTGATGCCGCGCAGAGCGTGCACCTGTTGCTCCGACCCCATGTCGTAGGTCTTCCACAGGTCCTCGGTGCAGATCATGCACTGGTCTGGCGGAGCGATCTTCAGGTCTTCCCGCATGCCGGCCACTTCGGTTGCCATTCTCATCTCCTGGCCACTCACTTGCCAACCTTAAACCCTTCTATGCTTGGACGCGGCGCCGACGCAAACGTCACGAGCTCTCCTCGTCCAGCTTTTTGGGAGCGGAATTATCTATGCGCACGCTGGCTCCGTTGCGCAAAGTACGCAGAACCTTGTAGCTGCCGGTAACGATCTCGTCGCCCTTCTGCAGTCCCTTCAGCACCTCAATGTCGGTGGTGCCGCTTATTCCCGTTTCCAGCGGGACGAAGACCGCACGGCGGTTCCGAATTACGAACACGCCCTGAATCTCTTTTTTGTCGTCGCTGTTGCTGTTTAGCGGCAGGGAAGCCGCCTGCACCGACCCCTTGCCCGGATTTTCCCGCAGCTCGGAAGCTTTGCGCACGGTCAGCGCCTGGATGGGAATGGCCAGCGCGTTCTGCCGCGTGGCAGTGGTCACCTTGGCCGTGGTGGAAAGTCCGGGCCGCAGATTGTTAGGCGGGTTCTGCAGGGTGACAACCACCTTGAAATCCTTTGCTTCCTGGCTGGCGATGGTCTGCTGCGAGGTGGAAACTCCGGTGGAACGCACCACGGCGTTGTTGCCGATCTCGGTCACCATTCCCTTGAAGCTCTTGTTGGGGATGGCGTCTATGGTGACTTCCGCCGGCTGTCCGAGTTGCACGTTCACAATGTCAGTCTCATCCACTTTGACTTCCGCGGTGATGATTGACATGTCGGCGATAGTCATCAGGGTACTGCCCGGCGAGTTCTGAATGCCGATGACCACGGTTTCCCCCTCGCGCACCGGCAGGTTGGTTACCAGGCCATCATAGGGAGCGAAGTAGTAGGTCTTATCCAACACGTCAGTGACGCGCCGGAGGTTGGCCTGGTTCTGGGTGATGCGGCCCTGCGCCGATTCCAGTTGTGCGCGCGATTGCGCAATCTCCGCCTGCCCCTGTGCCACGCCTGCCTCTGCCGCCGCCCATGCCGCTTTCTTGGCGTCGTAATCCGATTTGGCGATTAGGGCGTCCTTGTACAGGCCTTGGGCGCGCACCCAATCCAGCTTGGCACGATCGTCATCCGCCTGGGAGCGGGCCAGGTTGGCCTGTGCCGTTTTCAGCGCCGCCGCCGCCGCAATCGCGTCCGTGCGCGCTGCTTCCAGGGAGGCGCGGGTAGCCGCCACATCAGCGGAGGACTGAACGTTCTCCAGTTGCGCGAGCAATTGTCCTTTCTTGACGTGATCGCCTTCGCGAACAAACAGCTTGGTAATCTTCCCGAAGGCGTTGGCGCTCACGTTGACATAAGTCTTGGGCTTGATCTCGCCTGATCCGGAAACCACCGCCGCCAAGTCCTGCACCTGCGCCTTTCCGGTCTGCACCGTGACTACGGTTTTGCGGCTCTGGTAGACGGTAAAGGCTACAATCGCGGCCAGCAGCAGCCCGGCTGCTACCCCCAGCGCGACTTTTTTCCAGGGCCTCATCTCACCCCTGTGTCTCACCTCGTCCACGGGGCGCACAGGTGGAGATACGGTCTCAACGCGCAGGAAGTTCCCTGATGCTATGGTCATACGAGGCATGCCCCACTCCCGGGGAAGTTCCGCTGAGCGCGCGGGGGCGACCTGCGAATCGTGCGGTGGGGAGCAAGTCCAACCCTATAATAACTTCCGGAGCCCACCCCGCCCAAGCCGATTACAACGAAAGTGGCCTAAAGGCTGTTTTTTTACATCTTTACATAGACCGACCTCCATAACCCGCCTTGCTTTGCGGCCTTCAAATACTTACAATGAAATGACCAGACGTCTGTGGAGGAGTGCCCCATAATGCCGGCTGATGGTTTTCGGCGCACTGTCTTGGCGACGATTTTGGCGGGGTCCGTTTTACTGGGTGCCATGGCTTTCGCCCAGGATTCCAAGACCGATTCCGAAAACAAATCCCCTGCCAGTCCCGCGGTAAATTCCAAAGGTACTAAAGACCAGAAGGACGCCAATAACGGTCAAAGCCAGGAAGATCCGCTGAAGCGTCCCATCAGCGCCAAGCAGCGCAAAAAGAACGAAAAAGCGCTGCATGTAGAGTTGAGCAAGACATACAAGAAGTGGCTCGATGAGGACGTGCGCTGGATTATTACCGACCAGGAACGGGAAGCGTTTCTCAAGCTGAGCAATGATGAAGAGCGCGATCAGTTTATCGAGCAGTTCTGGCAGCGCCGCAACCCTACTCCCGACAGCGTCGACAACTCATATAAGGACGAGATTTACCGGCGCATCGCCTATGCCAACGAACACTTTGCCGCCGGCATTCCGGGATGGAAAACGGATCGCGGCCGCATTTACATCATGTACGGTGCCGCTGACGAGGTCGAATCGCATCCCTCGGGCGGCACTTATGACCGGCCGATGAGCGAAGGCGGGGGCACCACCTCCACTTATCCCTTCGAAGACTGGCGCTACCGCTACCTGGAAGGCATCGGGCAGAACATCATCATCGAGTTCGTGGACACCTGCATGTGCGGCGACTACCACATGACAATGGACCGCTCGGAGAAGGACGCTCTGCTCTACACTCCTAACGCCGGCCTGACCTTCTACGAACAGATGGGAATGGCGAACAAAGCTGATCGCTTTACCAGCGGCGGCATTGAGCGCCTGGGCAACGGGCCTATGGCGACATCGGAAAACGCCAAGGAATTCGACCGCCTGGAGCAGTTCGCCAAGTTGCAGGCCCCGCCCGTGGTCAAGTTCAAGGACCTGGAAGAAATCGTCAGCCACAAAATCAGCGTCAATCTGATGCCCTTTGATGTGCAGACCGACTTTGTGAAAGTGACCGACGACACGATCCTGGTGCCGGTGACGGTCCAGATCAAGTACAAAGATATGACCTTCCAGACCAAGGAGGGCGTCTCCTCGGGCGTCGTCCACGTCTTTGGTCGCGCGACCACTCTCACCGGTCGAATTGCGCAAACTTTCGAAGACACGGTCAAGGTAGACGAGCCCGCGGAGTTGCTGCCCAAGGAAACGGAAAAATCGTCCGTATACTGGAAGGCACTGCCGCTGCGCCCCGGGCGTTACCGGATTGATCTGGTGGTAAAGGATGTGAATGGCGACCGCATGGGCACCTGGAGCCGCGGCATCGTAGTGCCGGAATACAGCGAGGACAAGCTGGCTACTTCCTCACTCATTCTGGCCGACGACATGGAAAAGGTTCCCAATCGCGATGTAGGCTCGGGCAACTTCGTGATTGGAACTACCAAGGTTCGTCCGCGTCTGGCTGGGGCCGATGGCAAGCCACCCACCTTCAAGCGCGACCAGAAGGTTAATTTCTGGATGCAGGTATACAACCTGTCGCTGAACCAGCAGACTCACAAGCCGCAGGCCACTATCGAGTACAATCTGATCAACGCGGCTACGAACCAGGCCGTGCTGCACCGGGTGGAATCAACGGATCAGATGGGCAACATCGGCGACCAGTTGACGCTGGAGAAGAGCTTATCGGCCAGCGCCTTGTCGCCGGGAATATATCGCTTAAGCATTAAGGTGAACGATAACCTTTCGAAACAAACGGTCGATCCAACAGTAACCTTTGCCGTTGAGTAAATAACTCACGTCCCAGCGAGGTGGCGAGTTGAAGACCTGCAAGCTCTATCGGTTGGCCGTGGCCATTACCCTGGTCCTCTCGGCATCCGCTTGGGCTGCGGGCAGAGCGGCGACTGTCAGCGGTTGGGTGCACAGCGCCGCTGGCGTGGCCCAGATGGGAGCAGCGGTGGAGATCATCGCTCCCGGCTCGCTGCAAGCTGTGCGCGTCTTCACCGACGAAGGGGGCCACTATACAGCCAAGGGTCTGATCCCCGGCATTTACCACATTCGAGTGACCGCGCCCTCCTTCCTGCCTTCGGTGCGGGAGAACGTCAGCCTGCGAGCGGGCGCGGAGCGCGTCGTCAATCTGACACTGGACACGCTGTTCGATGCGATGCAGACCCTGCCGCGCAAGCCTGGTAGCAGCGACGATGACGATTGGAACTGGACGCTGCGCTCCTATGCCAACCGTCCCATTCTGCGCCTGGTCAAGGGACACCCGGAGATGGTCTCCGGCGAGAGCAGCGACTCTCGGGCGCTCAAAGGCCAGGTGGCATTTGTGGCCGGATCCAGCGATGATTTCAACGCTGCCTCCTCCGGCGACATGACCACGGCCTTCTCGGTCCAGAGCTCTGTGTTCAGCGCGGGAACGCTTTCGTTTGACGGCAACGTTGGCTATGGGAGCGGTACTCCCGGCGTGGTGCGCGCCGCCTATACGCACCGAATGGAAAATGGCTCGACGCCGCAAGTCGCTCTCACTATGCGCCGCTTCGCCACTCCCGACAGCGCGCTGCACGATGGCGCCTTGCAGGCGCTGGCGCTGACCACCTCCGATAATTTCAGCCTGGGCAACACGCTGGAATTTAATGTTGGCAGCGAACTGCAAGCCATCCAGTTTATGGGCCGAGTCACGGCGGCGCGCCCCTTCGGCTCCGTCACCTTTCATCTCTCGCCCGATACCGTGGTGGAATACAAGTACGCGACTTCCGAGCCCAATACGCGACTGGAGAAGGGCTTCGATTCGGCCCCTGCGGACCTGAGTGAGTCCAGCCCGCGCATGTCCGTTCTAGGGGGCAATCCCGTCCTGGAGCGGGCTCACCATCAGGAAATTGCCGTTTCGCGGCGGCTGGGCAACACCCGCGTGCAGGGCGCTGTTTATTACGATCGCATCGCCAACACCATGCTCACCGGCGTGGGCGATGCCAGCACGGAAGCGGAGAACGTTCTGCCTGATGTTTACTCGCAGACCTTCTCTTTTGTGGGTAGGGAACTGAAAACAAAAGGTTTGCGCCTCGTAGTCCAGCGTACTTTGCCCGCCGGACTCACCGGTACTCTGGACTACGCCTACGGCGGCGTCCTGGACGTCGCTCCCAATACGTCGTTTGACGCCCTGGGAAGTGCAGTCCGAACGGTCCGCCGCCAGGCGATTGCCGGGAAGATGAGCGGGACCACACCCAAGCTGAAGACCCGCTGGATTGCTTCTTACCGCTGGATCAATGGCGATGCGGTTACCCCGGTGGACATGTTCGACGCCTCCCCGGGCCAGGCCGGTGCTTACTGGAACTTCTTTATTCGCCAACCTTTACCCGGATCCATGTTCGTGGTTAACCACATGGAGGCCTTGCTGGAAGTGGATAACCTGCTGGCCCAGGGTTATGTGCCTGTAGTAGCCAAGGATGGCCGCACTCTTTACCTGGTCCAGGCGCCACGCACCCTGCGCGGCGGTTTGGCCTTCAGTTTCTAATCTAACCTGCTGATTTTACGGGATCTTACTCCAGGAGCTTCTGCCACCACTTCCTGGCTGGGGCCTCTGGCACATACACTAGTTCATCGCTGAGACCTAGGAACCCGCTGGCCTCGAAGCCGACAACGTTATTGTCGGCAGTGGCCAAAGCTGGGCGCCGGAAATTCGCAACCAGTACGTGCTTACCGTTTTCTGATGGCAACGCCAGCAGGAAGGTGGGGGCGTTGCTGTGCAGGGCGGTTTGCACAGGATCGGCTTCCGGATCGCAGACTGTGAGCAGATGCAGGTTTCTGGAAATGGCCTGCGCTGTCGGCTTATCAAAGGCGATGCACCGCGCCATGAATCCCCCGAGTGGCCTATTGTGGGCCCATTCAGCATATCAGATGCATGCAAGCCCCATTTTGCTGGTCGAGTCCATTACTTTGATAATTGCCGTTTTGATGTTGGGCTTTGGCTGGCGGCCATTGATGGGCTGATTCTCCGCGGTAAGCGCGATTGGAATAACCCCAGTTCATTCCTCGTCGTCTCCACTTTCAGCATTTTCTCTTCCTGAGAAGGGATGTTTTTAATGATTTCCTTGGTCCCGGTTTTCTATTGTCGATAGTGTTTAGAAGGCTTTATACGTAGTGACCCTGAGACGAAGTGTACTTCGGCGATCGCGTGCTTGGGGCGGCATGCAGCGCGCGACTCAATTGCAGCAAAGTTCATTTTCCGGAAATCAATTGATATCAGGGGTTAACCAGCCGAGAACGCGTTCGCTGGTTTTTTGCTGCCCATCCAGCGGGGCTTGTACCTACGTACCGGACGGTATCGCGCACGTTACCTTGGCCTCTGATAACTCGCGTGTTACTCTCGCTTTCAGAACAAATCCACCCCCGCGAGAAACTTGCTCATGCGACGACGCATCGGCATTCTGCTGCTGCTGTGCCTGGTGTATCCGGTTGCCGCGCAACCCGCCAACCTGAACACGCAGTTGCATCGCGTTGGCCAGCTTCGCCACCTTCATCGCCGCACGAACCTGCCGTTAACTGTGCATTCCAGGCGTGCGCGCCTGCTGTTTCAGCAGGGCATGACTGATTTCGTTAATCTACAAACCGCCAAGGCCATGGACGAGTGGCGGCAATCGGCCAAGCGCGACCCCAACTTCGCCCTGGCCCACATCTACATCTGCTTCAACAGCAAGGATCCGGCCGAGCAGAGCGCCGAGCTAGCCAAAGCCAAGGCCCTCGAGCGCCACGCTACTCGTGGGGAGCGCCTCCTCATTCGCTGGGTAGCAGGCGTGCGGGAGAACAACTATGTGGTCGGCATTCAGGCCATGAATGACCTGGTGGCCATGTATCCGCGTGACAAGCAGCTTCTCTATGTCGTAGGCAACTGGCTGGTGTTCCAGGAAAGCTACGACCAGGCACGCAAGTTCATGGAGCGCGCTTTGGCCATTGATCCCAAGTATCCTCCTGCGTTGAACGACCTAGGGTATGCCTATGCGTTGACGCGCAACTACAAGGAAGCCGTAGCCGCCATGGAGCGCTACGTCGCCGCCCTGCCCGGAGAACCGAACCCGCAGGATTCCTACGCCGAGATACTCCGCCTCTCGGGTGATTTTCCAGGAGCGCTGCAGCATTATCAGGCCGCGCTGAAAATTGACGCCAAGTTCGTGTACTCGCAGTTGGGCATCGCTGATACTTGCGCGCTGATGGGGGAGCAAGCGCAGGCGCGCAGCGAGTATGCCAAGGCAATTGCCAGTGCGGAGAGCGATGCCGACCGGGTGGAGTTTGAGATGCAGTCGGCCATGACGTATGTGCGCCAGCACAAGTACGAGCAGGCGGACACCGCCTTTGCCGCAGTGGCCAACGAAGCCCACTCGCTGGGCCTGGAATTTCACGAAGCGGAAGTTCACCGCATGATGGCCATGTATCAGCCCGACCCGGCGACTGCGCTCAAGCATTTGCAGCAGGCAGAAAGCGTGCTGGCGCAGTCGACCACGGTTCCCAAATCCGACCGCGACGAAGAACTGGCGCGGGTGCTGCGCTGGCGCGTGGCGCGAGCCGGCGATGCCGGCGACCAGGCCGTTGCCGACCAGGCACTGCAGCAATTGCAAACCATGGCCACAACCAGCAACAGCCATGCTATCCATCACGCCGAGGAGGCGGCGGTGGGGGCGCGATTCATGCAGCAGGGCAAGTATCAGGATGCTGTCGCGCACCTGCAGGAAGATCACGACAATGCCTTCAGCATGAAGCTGCTGGCTGAGGCTTATATGCGCACCGGGGCTACCGCGGAAGCGGAAGCGGAATCCAAGCTGCTGCAGAGCCTGTACGCGCCTACCATGGATCAAGCGGTGGTGGTGGTCCCCGCCCGCGAGCGCCTGGCAGCAAATCCGCAATGAGTGCGTGCCCGTTGGCGTAGGTGTTCCCGCAATTTCCTATTCGCGATCAAATACGCGGATTTCCGGCCTGGTTTGACCCACTGACTGTATGGTCATTGTCAACTCGTTTTGATCAGGAGAAAGTTTGATGTCTTCAGTGTCGGCGAGCTTGCCATTGATGTTGTCACTCACTGACAGGGTATGCTCGTCTACTCGGCGCAGGGAAGATGCGAACTTTGCCTTCACATTTGGGCGTTCGTAGGCGTAATCTCTCCCGTCGAACTTCAGACTTTTCTTTGTCCCTTCGCTGGGAATGATAAAAGCAAGACCATCGCTCTCGTAGGGCTGGATCCAAAGCTCAAAGACCGAGTTCACTGTTTCGGTTACGCTCTCCCATGTGCCGTCGAATCCTGGCCCTCCTGCCGTTCGCTTGTACACGTAATAGACGTTGAATTTCGATCCGTTGGGCTGGATAAGCGTGAAGTCGTCGTCGAGAGTTTTGCCGTCCTCCGAGAGCTTCCAGTTGGCGGTGAGGAGTATTTTGCCATCGGTTTTACGGACCACTTTCCAGCTATTCGGTCCCTCGACAGTGACGCAGAAAGTCGTTCCGAAAACTCCCGGCTGATCTGTACCGTCAGCAACAATCGTTTCTGCGTAATCTCCGCCTTCGAAGGCAAACGCATACTTATTTGCACTGACCTTTTTAACTTTCATCTCGTCGGGAAGGCTGCTTTTCGAGCCATTGAGCTTCCACTTGCCAACAAAAGGGTTATCAGCCGCCCTCAACGAAGTCGCGATTAGGGACGCAACCAGCAGCAATTGTACGGTTCGCTTCAGCATGTTCACCTCTAAAGTCCCGTATAGCGTGGAACGCGATCAATAGACGATTGTCCTCAGGGTTTGGATAGCAATCGTGTCGGCGCACTTACATGAATCGACTGATCGCGTTGCATTGGGAAAGGCGGGCCAGAGCTTTGTAAAGTATGCTAAGGCCTGCTATCGCCAACTATCGCCAGCAACCCGATGGCTCTCGTAACCTTTAAGTTCATCGCGGAATCAATCTCGCGAGGATCTGACAAATGACAACACCAGGCATTCCTCGGGGCTTTGGATGAGGGTACCTCTCTGGTTGCGAGCCATTATCTCCGGCGTTCTAATTGCCCTTGTTGCAGCTAACGTCTGGCCGATTCTGTTGCTGAATCTGTGTGCGTTACTGGCCTCGATTGTAGAAGTGCTGTTCCTCGCGGCTTACGTGTGGTGGGCGAGCGGCGGTGGCCCTCCAAAAACGTGGCAAGCGGCGCGAGTTGACGCATTTCGGCGAAGGGCGCCATCACAAATGCCGTGGTTTTGGACTCTCGTGGCCGCGTTCTTTTTCGCTGTGACCGTACATGCTTCAATTGTCCTGTTGTTTCGTATTGTGCCATTCCCGGTCGCAGAGTTCCGACAGGGTTATGACTTTTCCTTTATCGTGTCGCAACCACTCCGATGGCTGGCAGTGGTGTTTTCCGCGCTC
>DATFDP010000162.1:0-89737 GCA_035252015.1 Terriglobales bacterium | reverse complement strand
TGCTGCAGGCGCGTATCGCGCACGCTGACCAGGGCGAACTCGGCCGCCACGAAGAATGCGTTGGCTGCCACGAGCAAAACTACCAACAAGACTCGCAGCAGCAAGAAGCTAACCATTTAAAATTAGATTCTAGCATCTTGCTCGGCTCTGGCCCGGGTCACGCCCATAAAGGATAACTAGCTGTGTTATCCTGACCTTGCAGAGAAGGAAACCGGAGCGAGCAGGAATTCCACCGGGCCCCCGCCACAAACTCCACACCGGACATAGTGCCCAGTTGTTCTTTGCTTCCCTTTTACCTTCTGTTCTGTCTAACCCAGCGGGTGCAGGCGAACTGTTGTGACTTTGGGAAATTTTCCCCGCCGGTCAGGAACAAATGGCAGGCGGGCGGCGTAGTAGAGAGTGAGAGCCGATTTTGTACGGGGGCAGGAGGACGACCGTGGCTAACGGTAATGGCAATGGCAACGGCAAAAAGAAAAAGCGCAAACGGCTTCTGTATGCCGGCGGATCGCTCCTGGCCCTGATCCTCATTGTGCTCGGGGTAACGGCAGCCACCCGGGGCGGAACGAAGCTTGATCCCACCAAGCTGGCCAAAGTGGAGCGTGGCGACCTGGCCAAGAGCGTGGTCGCTACCGGTAAGGTTGAGCCCATCACCAAGGTGGAAATCAAATCCAAGGCCAGCGGCATTGTAAAGAAACTGCTGGTGGACGCCGGGGACCGAGTTAAGAAGGGCCAGGTTTTGTGCGAGCTGGACCGGGAGGAAATCCAGGCCCAGGTGAACTCCGCCCGGGCCCAGCTGCTGGCTTCTCAGGCGGCGGAGCGCGGCGCCGGGGCCGATCTGGCCCGTGCCAAGGTGGATGCTGAAGGACCGGATGTACCCCTTTTAAAACGGGCTTACGATCGCGCCGTGAAAATGGCCAAGGAAGGCGTTGTCTCCCAGTCGTCCTTGGACGATGCCCAGAAAAATTACGAACTCGCCCTCAACAAGCAGAACGTGGCCAAGGCACAAGTCCTGGTGCTCACCGCGAAGGAGAAGCAAGCTGCCGCCCAGGTGCAACAGGACAAGGCAAACCTGGCGCAGCTGGAAGAACAGCTCAGTTACACCAACATCACGTCCCCTATTGACGGCGTGATTCTTTCGCGCGATGTGGAAATGGGTGATGCGGTGAGTTCCATCCTGGTGCTGGGCTCTTCCGCCACCCTGATTATGACGCTGGGGGATACCAGCCAGGTCTACGTGAAGGGCAAGGTGGACGAGAGCGACATCGGCAAGGTGTACCTGGGCCAGCCCGCGCGCATTAAGGTGGAATCCTTTAAGGATAAGACATTCCACGGCAAGGTTACCAAGATCGCGCCCATGGGCGTGGAGAAGGACAACGTCACCACCTTCGAAGTACGCGTCTCCATTAACAATCCTGGCGGCGAGCTCAAAGCCAACATGACCGCCAACGCGGAAATCATCCTGGAAGAACACAAGAACGTGCTGCAAATCCCCGAAGGCGCCCTGATCTACGACAAAGACAAGAAGACCTACGTTCAGGTGCCCGATCCCAGCGCCAAGGACGGCGCGCGCAAAGTAACAATCAACGCAGGCATTTCCAATGGCGCCAAAACCGAAGTGTTAAGCGGACTGAAAGAAGGGGAGCAGGTGGTGCTGCAGTGAGAGCAGCTACTAGCTAGTAGCTGATTAGCTTCTAGCTTTAGAAACCAGCTACTAGCTTCTAGCTAATTAGCTTCTAGCTTCGGCTCATCGATTGGTGAGGGCAGAAGTCCCCTGGAAAGAAACAGGTGTGAAGCACCAGCCGCTCCGGAACCGAACGAGCTAGAAGCTGAAGCTGTTTCCCCATGGACTTCCTCGAACTAATGCGGCAGACGTTTTCCACCTTCCGCGCGCACAAAATGCGCACGTTCCTGACCATGTTCGGTATCATCTGGGGCATTTCTTCAGTCATCATTTTGGTGGGGCTAGGCCTGGGTTTCAGCAAAGACCAACACAGGCGCATGGAAACGCTGGGCAAGGACCTGGTGATCATGTGGGGCGGGCGCACCAGCGCGCAGGCAGGCGGCCTGGCCGCGGGGCGGGAGATTCCGCTCAACGTCACGGATGCCCAACTGATCAAGCAGCAGTGCTACCTGGTAAAGGCGGTGAGCCCGGAACTGCGGCGCTCTGTGCCCGAAGTCAGCGCTTTTAACCAGGCTAACCGCTCGGTGGTGGGCGTGTGGCCCGAGTACCAGGATTTCCGCTCTCTGAAAGTGGCTGAGGGCCGTCTCATCACCCAAGCAGACGAAGACCAGGGCGCGCGTGTAGCGGTGCTGGGCTACGCCGCGCGCAAGCAGCTGTTCAACGGGCAGCCTGCCGTCGGAGCCCATCTCTCTATCCTGGGCTGGCCCTACACCGTGGTCGGCGTACTGGAAGAGAAAAAGCAAAACTCTAACTACAGTGGCCCAGACAACGACAACCTCTACGCCCCTTTCTCGGCCGTGGCGCGTGATATGCCGCCGCCGGAGAACGACCAGGGGCAAAAGCGCACAATCCAGCGCGGCTGGGTGAACGATATCGTTTTTGAAGTGGCCAATGCCGAGGAGCACGAAGAAGCGGTGATGCAGGTGCGACGCGCCCTGGGGCGCGTCCACCATTTTGAGGCCGATGACAAGGACGCGCTCTTCATCTGGGACACGATGGAAGGGGCCAAGCTGGTGAGCCGCATCTTTGACGTGATCACCATCTTTTTCACCTGCGTTGCCATCGTCACCCTCTGCCTGGGCGGCATCGGGGTGATGAACATCATGCTGGTTTCGGTGAGCGAGCGCACGCGCGAAATTGGTATGCGCAAGGCCATTGGCGCCACCAAGGCCGACATTCTCAGGCAGTTTTTTACCGAGGCGGCCATGCTGACCGTTTTCAGCGGCGCCGTTGGGCTTACTGTGGGCATCGGACTGTGCCTGGGGATGGGGGCGATTCCCTTGCCCGACTTTGTGCCCCACCCGATCATTTCCTCGCTGTCGCTGGTGGCGTCCGTGCTCACCCTTTCTCTGATCACGGTAACCGCGGGAGTGTACCCAGCACAGCGGGCCGCAGCCATGGAACCTATTGAATCGCTGCGCTATGAATAATCCTGCTCGCCTCCGGTCTTCTCATACGTCTTTTCAGGGGAGGAAAGTGATGCCCAACCGCAAAAGTTGGTTTGCAATTCTGGCTGCTGCTTTGGCAGCGCTGTTCTGCATTTCGACAATTCCCGCCCATGCCGCGGCCCGCGGCTCCTTTCAGCGCACTTTGACCGTAACCGGACCGGTGGACCTCGACGTCAGCACCGGCTCCGGGGACATTGATGTCCACAGCGGCGCCGTGGGCTCGGTCCAGGTCACAGGGCGCATCAAGGTCAGTGGCTGGGGTGACAATGCAGACGAGAAGGTTCGCCGGCTGGAACAGAACCCGCCCATCGAGCAGAACGGCAACAGCATTCGCATCGGCTACATCACCGATCCCGAGCTGCGCCGCAATGTTTCCATTGACTACCAGATCGTGGTTCCCCAGACGACCAGCCTGACCTCGCACACTGGCTCCGGCGACCAGAAAATTGACGGCATCAAGGGCCCGCTGGAGGCGCGTTCCGGCTCTGGCGATATGCACATTTCCAGCATTGGCAGCCGGGTGGAAGCGCATACCGGTTCCGGCACCCTGCAGATGACCAGCGTTAATGGGGACGTGCGCGCCCGCACCGGCAGCGGCAACATTCAAGGTGATGGCGTGGCTGGCGCTTTTGACGCCGAAACCGGCAGCGGCGATGTGGGCCTGCGGCAGACCGCCTCCGGCGAGGTACGCGTCCGCACCGGCTCCGGCGGAGTTGACCTGCACGGCGTTCAGAACATGGTGAATGCCGATACCGGCAGCGGCGATGTGGATGTCGAAGGCACTCCCGGGGGCGAATGGAGGCTGAGCGCCGGCTCCGGGACCATCAAGCTGCAAATTCCTCGCGAAGCGGGGTTTGATCTGGATGCTTCCACCAGTTCGGGTGATATCGAACTGAGCCACTCGGTAGCAGTTTCCGGCAATATTTCCCGCCACTCGATACATGGCAAGGCGGGAAACGGCGGCAGTCTGGTAGAAGTGCGGACCGGGTCAGGAAACATTGAGATTGAGTAACTTCGTCAAGCAAAACGCGTTAGCTGCCAATTTTGAAACACAAGGTCCCTCGGTTCTGGCTTGTCTCGCAAGCTCGACGCGTCCTCCCTCGGGATGACAAACAAGAGGAATCGGCCTTTGCAGGCCTGAAGGCCTGCTCCACGCGGGTTCGGCTAAAGGGCTACGGTTGTGTATGTCAAGTTTCCGTGGGAGTGGTTTGGAAAACTTGAAACTCGGAACTGCCCGCATCCGTATCTACACACAGGGAATGCCGCTGCCATGATGCTCAAAGAGCTCATTCTGCAAGGCTGGCAGGCGCTGATGCGCAACCGCTTGCGCTCCATCCTGACCATGATGGGCATCACCTGGGGCCTGGTTTCGGTGGTGATCCTTCTGGCCTATGGGCAGGGCCTGGGCGGCGGCGTGCTGGCAGCATTCTCCGCCATGGGCAATAACGTCATCGTGCTCTGGCCGGGGCAGACCAGCATGCAGGCGGGCGGGCAGCGCGCCGGCAAAAAGATTAAGTACGAATACGCGGATGTCGAGGCCATTCGCGCCGACGTACCTTTGGTGCGCGCCGTGAGCGCCGAATCCACCGACCAGCTGCCCTACAAGGTGAGCACGCGCGTGGTCTCCATCCAGACCCGCGGTGTGGAATTGCCCTACGGCCAAATGCGGCGTTTGGAGATTGAGGACGGCCGTTACTTCGACGCCTCCGACTTTGCCGAGCACCGCCGCGTCGTCATTCTCGGCTCGGAAGCCAACAAGAAGATTTTCCAGGGCGCTCCCGCGGTGGGCCAGTCCGTCGAAATCGGCGGGCAAATGTTCGACGTCATCGGAGTGATGAAGCAGAAGATACAGGATTCCATGTATGAGGGCCCGGACAATCAAGATGGGTTCATTCCCTTCGATTGCTACCGCGATCTGAAGAGCCAGCGGGACCCGGATATGATCGTTTTCCAACCGCTGGATCCTACGCTGGATACCAAGACACTGGCCGCCGTGCGCGAGGTAATAGGCCGCCGCCATCATTTCAATCCCAAGGACGACAAAGCTACTCCGGAGTGGAACACCATTGAGACCAAGGGCATGATCACCGCCTTCAGCCTGGGCCTGCAGGTGCTGCTGGGGGTAATTGGCGCTCTCACCCTGGGCGTGGGCGGGGTGGGAGTGATGAACATCATGCTGGTTTCCGTGACTGAGCGCACCAAGGAGATTGGATTGCGTAAGGCTTTAGGCGCCAGGCACTTACATATACTTACTCAATTTCTGCTGGAAGCCTTGGTTTTGACTTTCATGGGCGGCGTAGCCGGCGTTGTGCTCTCGCTGGGCCTTACCCATGCCATACCTCCCCTGCCTCTCTACAGCGCACTCTATAAGACCGCCAACCACGAAGGCGACGTCTTTCTGCACCTCTCCGCCAGCGTGATGACCGTTTCGTTCATTATTCTTTCGCTGGTGGGCATTGCCTCCGGCTTCTGGCCGGCGTGGAAGGCCGCCCGCCTCAGCCCCATTGAAGCCCTGCGGTACGATTGAGCCTGCACATTTGTATTTTGGCAATTTGTAATTTGTAATTGGTCTGTTGCGAGCAGAAAATTACCAATTACAAATCACTAAATCACAAATCCGCATCCCCCATGCACGATATCCTCAATCTCATTATGCGCCACGGTTATGCGGTGGTGGCATTGGCGGTCTTCCTGGAGGCGGTGGGTATTCCTGTGCCTGCGGCGTTGGCACTATTCGCCGCGGGCGTGGCGGGGGCCACGCACAAGCTGAGCCTTTCCGTAGCATTGCCGGCCGCCATTGTCGCCATGATGCTCGGCGACATCCCGCTCTTTCTTCTGGGCCGGCGCACGGGATGGAGGTTGCTGGGCTACTTATGCCGCATCAGCGCTAACCCCGAGAGCTGCATCCTCCGCTCCGCGGAGTCGTTCTACAAACGCGGGCGCCTGACCCTGGTTTTTGCCAAGTTCGTGCCCGGCATCAGCACCATGGCCGCGCCACTGGCCGGCAGCATGAAGATGAAGCCGGGCCAATTTCTGCGCTTCGATCTGCTGGGCGCAAGTCTGTACGTGGTGAGTTATGGGGCTGCGGGGTTCATTTTCAGCGGCTTCGCCGAAGCTATTGCGCGGCAATTTCGCCTGGTAGGCCTGGGCGCAGAGTATGTGTTGCTTGCTGCCGTCATCGGCTACATCGGCTACTATGCCTGGCGTTACTGGAAACAGCGGGCTTACTCAGTGGTGCCACGAGTGCCGGTGGAAGAAGTGGCCCGGCAGCTGGCAGCCAATCCTGGGCAGGTGCTACTGGTGGACGTGCGCAGCCATGGCTATTACGACCCGGGCGCCACCCGCATTCAGGGCTCCATACGCCTGGAGCCCAATAAGCTGAAGGAAACCCTTCACGAACTGCCTACCGACAAGGACATCTATCTCTACTGCACCTGAACGCGGGAGGCGACGAGCGCCCGGGTGGCGCACTGGCTGATCGAGCAGGGCTTTCGCGCTTACGTCATCGTCGGGGGCCTGCGCACCTGGACCAAGGCCGGCCTTCCGCTTGAGCTCGTGCCTGACAACGACCTGGTTTTGCTGCCCAAATTCAGCTAACCCTGGGTAACTTGACTCCCCTGCTCAGGCGGGTTAAGTTCCGTACTTACACCAAGATCAAGCTGCGGAGAGGTCAGGCGTGTCGCGCATTGTTACCTTCACCACCGATTTCGGGCTGCAAGACCACTATGTGGGCACCATGAAAGGCGTAGTGCTCAACATCAACCCTGAAGCCCACCTGGTGGACATTTCGCACTCGGTGCAGGCGTTTGATGTGCTGGATGGGGCGCTGACCATCACCCAAGCCTATCGCTACTTTCCTTCTGAAACCATTCACGTGGTGGTGGTTGATCCTGGAGTGGGCACGGCGCGCCGGCCCATCCTGGTGACCACGGAAAAGCACATGTTCATCGCGCCCGATAACGGCGTGCTGTCCCTAGTTTATGAACGCGAGAGCCGACTCTCTGTACGGCACATCACGGCGGAACATTACTTTCTGCAGCCGGTGAGCGCCACCTTCCATGGCCGCGATATTTTTGCGCGCGCGGCCGGCTACTTGAGCAAAGGGGTGGAAGCCGCAAAGTTTGGCGAGGAGATCACCGATTTTGTGCGCTTCGCCGCGCCCAAGCCCAAGGCCATCAATGAGCGCACGCTTAGGGGCGTAGTGCTGAAAGTAGATAAGTTCGGCAACATCGTGACCAACATCACTCCCCAGGACGCGCCTGCCCTGTTCCAGGCCGCGCCGCCGGCGTTCAAAATCATGGTGGGGACGCACGAAGTCAGCGATCTGAAAGCGGCTTACGCGCAGGGCGCTCCCGGCCAGATTTTTGCCATTCTGGGCAGCATGGGATACCTGGAAGTAGCCGCCAATCGGGGCTCCGCCGCCGAATTGTTAGGAGCAAAGAAGGGTTTGGAAGTTGGGCTGGTGTTCGAGGGAGCGGGGACGGCGACACAGTCGGCTTCCTGATTTGTAATTTGGTAATTTGTAACTTTGTGGCGCGGGCGCCCTCGCGCGCGAACATGTCATAGCAACTGGAGTGCTGGTGTTCCTTTCAGCATGGCTTTTTCAACCGGGGGAATTCAATAAGAAGTGGGACGCCATCCGCTGGTGGGAAACCAGGCGTATTCCCTTCAACCTTGTTGTCGGAGCAACCGGAATTATCGCTGCTATCGTGTTTCTCCTAATTGGAAGCACGATTGTGCAACCGGGAGAGGATTTCGAAGAACCTCTGGCGCTCATCGGAGCAGTGCTCTTTTATGGCTTCATGGCGAATGTCTGCTACACGCTGGGGTGGATAACCGAGTTGGCGTGGGCAACAGACAATCCCGTAAAGGGCCGTGATTTCAGGCTGCGGGCTTTTCGCGCGGGTTTGATCTTCTCCGTTGCTTTGACAACCCTGCCCATCTGGGCAGCAGCATTCATTTGGCTACTTTACAAGTTCAAGATCGTTCATTAGCTCCGGGCCTGCCGTAACGCTCCATCTCCGTAGTCCACTCCAGGAAGCGCCTCAGGTTGTGGCGTTCGCGCCACATGAATCCCCAGAACTCGAGGAAGCCGATTTGCTGCATCTTGATGCCACTGTAGGTTTCCATGCGCCAGCGCAGGTAAGGACTGCGCCAGGGGGCCAAGCGATGTCCGCGGCTGGCCCGCCAAACGAATCGCAGCATGGAGGACATTGCAGGAGAGTATAGCGTTTGAGGAGGTCGGAAAAAGGCCGCGTACCTCGCTAGTCAGCCAGGTAGCTGGGCAGCTAGTCAGAAATCACGCCGGGTGGCGCGGTTTGGCAGCGTTTGCGACAGAGGTGTCGAAGTTGCTCCACTGATCGCCTTCCAGCCAGCTGGCTTCGGTCTCGGGCATGTAGAGCATGCCGTGACCCTGGGCGCACATCAGTTCGGTAGCTGCCCAGCATTCCAGCAAGGTGTAGCCCGGACACCCAACCTGCACCGAGAATCCCAGGCGGCGCAGGCACACACGGCAGCGGCGGCGCTGGTCATAGACCGCCCAGGATAGAGCGCCGATGGCCAGCACCAGGAACACCCACATGGAGACAATATTGGTCATGGGATGCACCGTCCCGGTCAGCAGCATCGAGCCGTAGCGACTCAGGTCCAGGGCAATCACGAAGCAAAGCATGAGGAGCAGTGCTGTCTTGCCGCCAAAAAATCCCCACCACGCCCATTTGCTTCCGCGGGCAGATGGACCGAGATGGCCGTGCGTACCCGCCAGCCACGTCACCAGCACCGAACCCACCAGCGCGAGCAGGAGAAAGAACAGATAAGAGTCAAGGTCCTGGCGCTGCTGCTGCGCGAGCGAAATCACTTCCAACCTGGTGTTCACGAAGTGGTAGCCGGCCTGGTCGGTTACCCGCTGCAGTTCCTTTGTGGCCTGTTCTTCACTGACCGGCGAAGCGAAGCGCGCGACCGCTCCCATGCGGTCCACCAGATTGGCTGCGGCGTCGGAGGGCTGCAGCAACGACCAAGCGCCAATTCCCGGCGAAGCGAAAGCGAACTGAGATGGCAGGATTCCGAGCACCTTCCTCTCCTGCCCATCCACCTTGATTTGCCTGCCTATGATCTGCGGGTCGCTGGCGAAGAGCGATCTCCACGTCGCGTGACTGAGCAGCACACATTGCCGACATTCCTGGGCATCTGGTTCGCGGAAGATTCGCCCCAGCGCTGCCGGCACGCCCAGCACCTGAAAGAAGTTGGGGGCCACCTGCGCGGAAACAATGGCTACATCCCCAACGGCGGTGGCCACCGTGCCGCGCTGGAAAGAATAAGCGGCAATGTTGGTAACCAGCGGGCTTTTGCTCCAGGCTTGGGTCACGCGCACGAGCTGGTCGGAGCGGAACCACATGAAGCGCCCTGCCGGCCTGACGGCAAACAGAGTACCGGGGTCAGCATAGGGCAGACGCACCATGGAGCGGATTGCCGGGGCAAAGCCGGTGAGCAACACCACGCTCAGCAACACGCCGCCAAAGATGCCGAGACACAGCGCGGGCGAGCGCAGGATGGAGTCGAGGCGGGTTACGGTCTGCTCATGGTCAAATCGCTGCCAAAGCGCTTCCGGAAAAGCGTGCCAGCAGTGACGCAGCACCTCCAGGCGAGTGCTGGGAGTAAGCCGGTCGGATTCGGCCAGAAAGTGTAGCCAGTGGAAAACCTCCTTATCCCGTTTATCGTGCCATTCTTGCCGCTTCTTCGCGGGCACCAGCCAGCTGGCCAGCCACAGCAGCCCGCGGCAGGAAAAGAGCAAGCTGGGGGGCGGGCGCTTCATGCGGCGGCTCCTTTGCGGCGAACCGGCCTGCGCTGGCCGGCGAGATGACGCAGCAGTGGATAACGTTGTTGGACGATGTGGAGAGCGGTAGTGCCTTCAGGAGTGAGCTTGTAGTAGCAGCGGGCAGGCCGCTGACGACTGGCGGGCTCCTCCCAACTGGAAACAATCAGGCGGTCGCGTTCCAGCCGGCGCAGGGCTGGGTAGACTGTGCCACTCGGCAAGCCCGTAAGCTCCATCACGTCAAAGCCGTAATGGTGGGCCGTGCCGATACTCTGAAGTATGAGGGCCGAGGTATGCGATAGCCGTACCGCCGCACTCATTCCTGCACCACGCTCCTATGTAGGATTCTACACCTGATTTGTAGGAAGCCCGCATATTACGTGGGGATGCTGTCTCTCTGCTGCAGCGGTTTTCCTCCTGGCATAAGGCAGAGAGCGGCCTTATGGTCGCTCTGCTTCCTGGCTAATGGAAGTCAATGCCGGCTAGCGGGAAACTGCGGCGAACAGCTCAGAATGCAGCAACGACTGAAAGCGAGTGTCGTCGGTGCGGAAGTGGACTTTCATGGTCGAGCCGTCGTTATCCACGGTGGTGCTGTCAATGGCCAGCTTTTCCGTGGGCGTGGCGCTCATTTTGCGATACATCATGCCCGCTTTGACCAGATTGGCCATGGTGGCCGCCATCATCGAATCCGAGGTGAGCACGTCCATATCGAAGGCGACGCCGTTTGAGAAGTCCATGACGTAGCGGGAACCGAGCAGCCGCTGCTTGACCGCGCTGTAGTCGGCCAGCTGCGAAGCCTGGCCCAGAGCGGAGCGCATCATGTTCTGCGTGCCGCCCGAATCCAGTACGCTCCACACCGCACCGGACTCAACTCCGCCCAGCATATCGGCCATCTGCGAATTGCTGCCCAGTGCGGGAGTAGCGCCGTTGCGCGCGTCCAGAGCGCCCTTGACCGCGCTCATGTCGCCGAACAGCAGCGTGGAATTATCGAGAAAACTCATTTCCATGCCGTTGCCCATGGGATAGAGGTAGGAATCTTGATAAGCGACAGGCCTGATCTTGCGCAGCCGCAGATTCTTCAACACCACTCGAGGCGAGAACTGGCCCTGGGCAATGCCCATTGTCTTCACCTGCTTGTTAGCCCGGTAGGAGACAAAGATCAGCTGCTCCACCTCCTTTTCCGGGTTCAGGCCGATGCCGCGCAGGGAGGTCTCGAATTCCTTCAGATTTTCCGGCAGCACCTGGGCCTTAAGAGCCTGGGCGGTCGGGGAATTTTGCAGAGACCGGTAATCCACGGAAATGATCTGTTGCACGTCGGCCGGAATCACCGACTGGGTGGCGGTGCCCAGGGCGGCGGCAAATGAGAGGCCGCTGGCCAGCACGAGCAGACAAAGCAAGTGTAAAGACTTCTTCATCACAATCCTCATGGAACTATTAACCCGTTTAGATGCAGAGTAGCCGGCTGCGGTGAGCGGGTTCTCCCCTTATTGTAAGCGAAGGCGGCGTCGCTCCGGAGGGCAAACCAGGTGACCTTGGTACCTGCCTGGTTCGGGGGCGGTGCTGGCTTGACAGCGGCGACGGGCGAGCCTAGAGTCGGCCAGTTTGAAGGAGGTCCAGCCATGACCATCCTGGTAGTGGGAGCAACCGGGTTCGTGGGCCAGGCAGCAGCGCTGAAACTGCGCGAGCGCGGGAACCAGGTACGGGGGTTGGTACGCGGCGGGGCTTCCCATCCCAAAGCTAAAGACCTGCAGGCAGCCGGGATTGCTATTGCCGAAGGAGACCTGACCAACAAGGAAAGTCTGGCAGCGGCCTGTGCCGGCATGGAGACTATTGTGTGCACGGCCACATCCATGCCTACCGCCGCCAACAACGGCCTGCGGCGGGTGGACCTGGAGGGCACGCTGGCCCTGATTGAGGCGGCCGAACGGGCCGGCGTGCAGCGCTTCGTCTACACCTCATACTCCGGCAACTTGCACTTCGACTCGCCCCTAGAGACAGCCAAACGGAGTTGCGAGGACCGCCTGCTCCAAGGAGGGATGCAGGCAATCATTCTCCGGCCTTCGTATTTCATGGAAATGTGGCTCAGCCCGCACCTGGGCTTTGATCCGGAAAAAGGCACAGCGCGGATCTACGGCAGCGGCGATGCCAAGGCCAGCTATATTTCCGCTTTCGACGTGGCGGAGTTCGCGGCAGCCGCGGCGGTCAAGAAAGCAGACAAGCGGCAGACGATTCTGGAAATGGGCGGACCGGAAGTGGTGTCGCAGTTGGATGCGGTGAGAATTTTTGAGCAGGCACTGCACAAGAAAATCACGGTAGAGCACGTGCCCTGGGAGGCACTGCAGCAGCAGCACCAGTCTGCCACCGATCCCTTGCAGAAGACGTTCGCCGCGCTGATGCTGGGCTACGCTAAGGGCGATGTGATCGCCGGGGCCGAAGCAACGGCGGAGCAATACGGCGTGCGGCTGCGCTCCGTGACTGAATACGCCACCGGTTTTCGCGCTCAGCGCGCAGGTGTGGCTTAGCCGGGAGGACACATTATGGGCAATCATTATCAATTCACAGTCGGTGAGATCGAGTGCGCAGCGTTATGCGACGGCACGCTTCCCTACCCTGCTAACTGGTTTTTTTCAAACGCGGCCCCACAGGAGGTAGAAAGTGAACTGCGGTCGCGCCAGTTGCCTACTGACCACGTGCTCGCAGCCTATACCTGCCTGCTGGTGCGTACCGGCAAGGAATGCATGCTGGTTGATACCGGCGCCGGCGGCCTGGCGCCGGGCACGGGCGAACTGCCAAATAAACTGCAGGAACTGGGTGTAGGCCCGCAGCAGATAACAACTGTGCTGCTGACTCATGGCCACCCAGACCATATTGGCGGCGTGCTCGACAGGGCGGGTAAGCCGGCATTTCCCAACGCTCGCTACGTAATGAGCCGGCGAGAACACGAATTCTGGACACAGTCGCCCAGCCTCGATCGTATCGCCCTGGAGCAATTCATTAAGGACATGATGCTGAGTGCCGTGCAGCACAACCTGCCGCCGCTCAAGCCGCAACTTGAGCTAATTGAGGGCGAGGAAGAAATTGTGCCGGGTATTCGGGCGCTGGCTGCGCCTGGTCACACGCCCGGTCACGTTGCGCTGCTGCTCTCCTCGGCTAAGGAGCAGTTGCTGCTCTTTTCTGACGCGGTGCTGCATCCCTTGCACCTGGCGCATCCGGATTGGCGCGCTGTTTTCGACCTTGATCCCGAAACCGCGGCCACCACTCGGCAGAAGTTGCTGGATTGGGCTGCCGCTGACCAGGTTCCAGTTCAGGCCTACCATTTCCCCTTCCCGGGGCATGGAGGGATAGTGAAACGCGGATCGGCATGGGAGTGGGAAGCACGGACTTCAGTCAGAAGGGCTGACAATGTGGCGTAGCGCCGGCCTAATCAGGCGAGCTCCGATTGCCCGCACGGGCTAAGCCCCGTCCCCACACAGGAACCGCCAGGACATCGGGAGAATTTCATTAACGGCAGCTGAAGGTCCTGGAAGCGCAGGGGTCCCTTCGACTTCGCTCAGGGCAAGCTCTTCGACTGCGCATGGCGATTCGCGAGCGAATCGCCATACTCCGCTCAGGATGACAGACGCAAAATTCTACTGCTGCGGTTCTGAGCCTTCCGGCGGGCCACCCTGGCCCTTGTTCTGCTGGCGAAGAATGCGGGCGCAGGGATCGCCGCCACCGCGGTGCATGCCGCGCATGCCGCCTCCCATGCCTTTGCGGTCTCCTCTCCGCTCCTGACGGCATTGCTTCACTGCGTCCTGCTGTTGCGGCGTGAGCATTCCGTGCACCTGCTGTTCCGTCTGCTGAAAAGCTTGGCGCACCTGGTCGCGTTTCTGCTGGGCGCTCAACGAAGAGTTCTCACAGATGCTGACTACCTGTTGGTGCGTGGTCTTGTGGATGTCCATAATCTTCTGCCACGTGTCCTCGGAGACGCCGGCCTGCTTGAAGCACGGCGGCTCGCCGCCGCGCCGGCCTACCTGGGGTCCGGGAGCTGCCGCCTCGGGCGGGGCGCTCTGCTGATCCTGGGCGAGCAACAAGGCGGGGGTAAGAAGAACGACCATCAGGGCCGCAAACAAACTTCCTTTACATTTGCGCATACTTCTGCCTCCGGTTTTGATAACCCAGATTGTAGTTGCGGAGTTGTTGTGTGGAAATGAAACATTTTGTAAAGGGAAATACCGGTAGTTGGTAGCTGGTAGCTAGTAGCCAACTACTGCCTAAGGGAGAGTTCTCTTGCGGCGAGTATGATGCCTGACAATGGCCACAATCCTGATCGCCACCTCGAATGCAGGCAAGCTACGCGATTTCGCGGCTGCCGCCGCAGAGCATGAAACCGCCGTGGCCGGGCTGCCGAACTTCTCGTCCCTGCCCCCGGTGCCCGAAGATCAGCCGACGTTTGAGGCCAATGCCCGTAAGAAGGCGGAAGTTTACAGCAGTTTTGCTCCCGGAGCCATCGTGCTGGCGGACGACTCCGGCCTAGAAGTGGAGACGCTAAACGGCGCTCCGGGGGTGCGCTCGGCGCGCTATGCAGCCCATTCTTCGGAAGAGAATGCCAGTGACGCCGCCAACAACACCCGACTCCTGGCTGAACTGCAAAGCGTGCCCGAAGACCAGCGCCAAGCGCAGTTTGTTTGCGTGATTGTGGCGGCACACGACGGCAAAGCTTTGGCCACTTTTCGCGGCGAGGCGCGGGGAACAATTCTGCATGCGCCTCGAGGCGCAGGCGGTTTCGGCTACGATCCGCTGTTTTATTTTCCCGCCCTGGGGAAGACGTTCGCGGAATTATCAGCAGCGGAGAAGGCGCGGGTGAGCCACCGCGGGCAAGCGTTCCGCAAATTTCTAGAGTGGATGGAAAAAGGCAGGAGTCAGTAGTCAGGGGCCAAGAGTCCGACCGCAGGGGCTTATGTCGGAGCACCTGGGCTCGTAACTATTGGAACAACGGCAGCACTTGGGGCGCGGTCCCACAGCTGCTCATTCCGGAATCATTCCCATCGTTTGCAGCCACTCTTCAACTAGGTGAGGCCATGCCGTGATCGGAAATTTAGTGCGCCGCAGTCCAAATGCATGCCCGCCGTGCGCATACAAATGCATTTCCACCGGAACCCCGGCCTTCTTAAGCGCCACGTAGTAGATCAGTGAGTTCTTTACTGTGTCGACTGGGTCGTCCTCCGCCTGTAACAGAAAGGTCGGGGGTGTGTGGCTGGTGACCGGAACATACGGATTCAACTCAAAGGGTTTTGAGGTGTTTTCCAGCATGTGTCCCGGATAGAGGGCTACCGCAAAATCTGGGCGGCAGCTTTCTTTGTCGGCCGCATCGACGGCCGGGTAAAGACGGCGGTCATGCGTGCTGATCGCTGCGACCAGATGCCCACCTGCCGAAAATCCAAGTACTCCAATCCTGTGTGCATCAATATGCCACTCGGCGGCATGAAAGCGTACCAATCCAATCGTCCGTTGCGCATCTTCCAAGGCCATCCGTGATTTCGGATACGCACCGGATTCCGGCGTCAATCCCCCACCCGGTACGCGGTACTTTAGGAGCACACACGCGATACCCTTGGATGTCAGCCAATCACAGACCTCTGTGCCTTCCAGATCAATGGCTAGAACTTCATAGCCCCCGCCTGGAAACACGACGACCGCAGTGCCCGTACTCTTTCCCTTTGGCGCGTAAACCGTCATCGTCGGGCGGGATACTTTGCCCACCGCAAGCCACGGCTTGCCAGCGACTAGCTCATTCACCGTCGTGACGACCTCCGGTCCCGCGAGAGGGTGCGCATCAGGAACGGTTCCCGGCCATATCGGCAACTGCGCGTGTCCTGCCGAGAGTTGCCAGACAGGAATCTGCGCGCTGACCGAACCAACCCGAATAACGAGAAAAATGGCGAGAATCAAAGGCTTCAAAGTCTGGCACCCTACACATTCGGTTATTGATCAAGGCTGAGCGGATGAGTTTAGTCCCTGTGCAAAGGCGTTGAACTCCCTGTTGGAGAGGGCATCGACTCAGTAAACATACATCAGCCTTTCTTGACTCTGCCGCGCCGGGAAAAAGATAATAGAGAGTTTCGCGCCTTCATTTCGAAATATTAGGAGTAATCGTGGCAACGGCTGGCAGTACGGCCCCGGTTGCCGGGTCCAAAGTCTCCATAAAAGTACATTCAGGAGTCGCTCCCCTGCGCGCGGGGCAGGGACATTCATTCTTCTGGCGCCGCCTGCACTCGCTGAGCGGCATCTTTCCCATTGGCGCGTTCCTGGTTGAGCATTTTTTCTCCAATGCGTTCGCCACCAATGGCGCCGCCGCCTACAACGAAAACGTCCGCTTCCTGACCGGACTGCCCTTCGTCTTCTACCTGGAGCTGTTTTTCATCTGGATTCCCCTTGCCTACCATGCCGGCTACGGCTTTTACATCTGGTATCGGGGCGATACCAACCTGGGGGACTATCCCTGGACGGGGAACTGGCTCTATACGACGCAACGCTGGACCGGCGCCATCGCCTTCTTTTACATGGGGTGGCACGTGTGGTCCATGCGCTTTAACGGCGTGCACCTGCTGACCAACTCAGCCGCCGCCTTCTGGAAGGTGCAGAACGAGTTCCATCATCCCTGGGCAGTGGCATTTTATTTCGTCGGCATCATCGCAGCCTCGTGGCACTTTGGCTACGGTTTATGGCTGTTTGCCGCGAAATGGGGGTTCTTCACCGGGGAGAGTGCGCGACGAAAGTTTGGCATAGTGTGCGTGCTGGTGGCGGCGCTGTTCATCACGGTGGGAACCGCGACCATGGTCGCGTTCCTGACCTCGCCGCAGGTGGCGCCGCCAGCGAACATCAGCGCAGGAGCAGAGATGCCTTGATCCAGGCGGCTGCGGCCGCCAATTTATATGGCAACTGATCCCAGAATCATCGTAGTAGGCGGTGGGCTGGCGGGGCTTTCGGCGGTCATCAAGATTGCCGAAATGGGCGGGCACGTGGACCTGTTTTCCATTGTACCGGTCAAGCGCTCGCATTCAGTGTGCGCCCAGGGCGGCATAAACGCCGCAAAAAACCTGAAGGGCGAAGGTGATTCCACCTGGCAGCACTTCGACGACACGGTTTATGGCGGCGACTTCCTGGCCAATCAGCCTCCTGTTAAGGAGATGTGCGAGGCCGCCCCAGGCATCATTGACCTGCTCGACCGCATGGGCGTGCCCTTTAACCGCACACCTGAGGGCTTGCTCGACTTTCGCCGCTTTGGCGGCACGCTCTATAACCGCACCGCCTTTGCCGGAGCCACCACGGGCCAGCAACTGCTCTATGCGCTGGACGAGCAGGTACGGCGGCACGAGGCCGTCGGCAAGGTTAAGAAATACGAGCACTGGGAATTTTTGTCCGCGGTGCTCGATGGCAACCGCGTCTGCCGTGGCATTTGCGCCATGGACCTCCATACCATGGAGGTGCGCACCTTTCCCGCGGACGCGGTCATCATCGCCACCGGGGGAATCGGGGCCATCTTCGGCAAGTCCACCAACTCCGTGGTCTGCACCGGTTCGGCGCAATCTGCGCTCTACCAGCAGGGCGCCTTCTACGCCAATGGCGAGTTTATCCAAGTGCACCCCACCTCTATTCCCGGCGAAGACAAACTACGGCTGATGTCGGAGTCGGCGCGCGGCGAAGGCGGGCGCGTCTGGGTGCCCAAACAGAAGGGTGACAAGCGCGATCCCAAGTCCATTCCCGAAGGCGAGCGCTGGTATTTCCTGGAGGAGTGGTACCCCAAGTACGGCAACCTGGTGCCGCGCGACGTGGCCACGCGCGCCATCTTCAAGGTGGTTTACGAATACCAGCTGGGCATTGACGGCCAGCCCATGGTCTATCTGGACCTGACCCATATTGACCGCAGGGTGCTGGACCGCAAGCTGGAAGGCATTCTCGAAATTTACGAGAAGTTTGTCGGCGACGACCCGCGCGACACGCCCATGAAGATTTTCCCTGGCATGCACTACACCATGGGCGGGTTGTGGGTGGATTACAAGCAGGCCACCAACATTCCAGGCTTGTATGCCGCGGGTGAGTGCGAATACCAGTATCACGGCGCCAACCGCCTGGGCGCGAATTCGCTGGTGTCATGCATTTTCGGCGGCGCTGTGGCGGGCCCGGCGGCGGTGGAATACGCGCGCGCTCAGAAGGCGGCAGCCGGCAACGGCCACTTCGACGCCGAGCGCAAACGCCAGGAGGAAATCAACGGCAAGCTGCTGAAAGCGGACGGAAGCGAGAATCTTTTCCAGATCTGGCGCGAATTGGGCGACCTGATGACCCGCACCTGCACCGTCATCCGCGACAACAAGGACCTGGCGCAGACCGATACCAAACTGTGCGAACTGCTGGAACGCTATGGCAAGGTGAATCTGAGCGACCGCTCGTTGTGGGCTAATACCACGTTCGCCTTCGCCCGGCAGCTTTACAACATGCTGCAGCTGGCGCGGGTGATCGCCCAGGGGGCGCGCATGCGGGATGAGTCGCGCGGCGCGCATTACAAGCCGGCGTTTCCGGAGCGGGACGACAAGAACTGGCTGAAAACGACCAAGGCGAATTTCGCGCCCGATGCCGACGAGCCGCGGTTCGAGTTCGAACCGGTGGATATTTCGCTGATCCCACCGCGGGCGCGGAAATACTGAGTGTGCTTGAAAGAATTTTCGCTCGATGCCGCTGATCCGCAATCTCGGGCGGACCCACAGGATCATCTACCTCGTGATCGGGGTAGCGCTGATCGCGTATGCAGCCGTCACCATGGGGCTTATCGCGCGCCTAGGAACGGTGCTGCTCCTCATTGTTGGTATTCTGTTCGTCTGGAGCGCGTGGTACGGGCATTGAACAGGCTGTCAGGTGTTACGGGTTAACACCAATAAGAAGAACTAAGCGATGACTAACAACACTGTCCTTATAAAAATCAAACGCCAGAACGGGCCTGATTCCGAATCCTACTGGGAAGAATTCGAGGTTTCTTACCGGCCGGGGATGAACGTGATCTCCGCCCTGATGGACATTGCGCTGAACCCGACCACCCGCCAGGGCAAGGCCACGACGCCGATCACCTACGAGTCGAACTGCCTGGAGGAGGTGTGTGGCTCCTGTGCCATGCGCATCAACGGGCGCGTGCGCATGGCCTGCTCGGCACTGATTGATAACCTGGAAAAGCCCATACGTTTGGAGCCGCTGATCAAGTTCCCTGTGGTGCGCGATCTGACCGTGGATCGGTCCGTGCTGTTCGAGAACTTGAAGCGGGTGAAGGCCTGGGTGCCCATTGACGGCACATACGATCTGGGCTCTGGCCCGCGCATGCTGCCGGAAGAGCAGGAAGCCGCTTACCCGCTTTCACGCTGCATTTCCTGCTGCTGCTGCATGGAGGCCTGCCCGCAGTTCAACGAGCAGACCGGATTCGTGGGCGCCGCCGCCATTTCACAGGTGCGCCTCTTCAACACTCATCCGACCGGGAAAGCCCTGAAACGCGAGCGCCTGACAGCACTCATGGGCGATGGCGGAATTCACGAGTGCGGCTACGCGCAGAATTGTGTCGAGGTGTGCCCCAAGGACATTCCCCTCACCAAGTCCATCTCCGAGGTGGGGCGCGAGGTGATGAAGCAGGCCATTGGGGATTTGTTCAGGAAGTAAGCCCTTGCTCAACCCCAATAGGGGCAGCAAAGATAAGCCGCTGACATCCTCCCTTGGCGGAAACTTTGTATCAGGGCACGGCTCTCAGACGTGCCGCGTTGACCCAGTTTTCAACAGGCGGCTTTAGCGGCTGCAAAACCGTTCAGGCCAGCGGCTAAAGCCGCCAATTTTGTGCTTCTCTTCGGCACGCCTGAAGGCGTGCCCTGATACGAAAGCTCTACTTGTATATCCTAAATTTCCCAGGCAAGATTGCTCGCATATGGAACCGCACTGGGGACCTCGGATTGAGAAGATCCCGATACGCGGCGGCATCGGTGCCATAATCGCCATGGGGCTGATGATCGGCTTCCTTGCCGAAGTTCCTGAGACCCGCCTGTGGCTGTTTATCAGTGTTCCACTCGGCCTCATCTTTGGGACCATTCTTTATTTGCGCCACCGATGAGTTAGGAAAGTTTGCTCTTGTTGGTTCACTCACAAAAATCTGTCGCCACAATCCCGCCACTGTGACTTAGAATTTTTCTGCTGCAGTTGAACCACGCCGCGGGAGCAGATCTTAAGTGAACCACGCCGCTCGGACGAACCTGGTCGCCATACTGTTGTTTGCCCTGATTTCCCTGCCCGCGCAGGCCCTGCATTACCGCGTCCGGCACAGCCAGCATTTCCGGCATACGACGCGGCGCTACCGAAGCATTCGCCATCGCCGCCACATCGTGTGGACGCCGGTGCTCCACGGCTCACACGATTCGCTGATACGGCAGAATGAAGAAATCAACCGCTTAGGCTTGCCCCGTATAGCTGACGACGAGCAACTGGAGGCCATGGAGCAGCAGCACGAACTGGTTCCCATTCGCGAGAGCCGGGCACTAGCCATCCACCCCCAACTGGCCCCCCAGGACCGCTTTTGCAAATCGTGGACGCGCGACTTCCTCCGCGATCTGGCGCAAGCTCATTACCAGAAGTTCCACACTTCCATTCAGGTCAATTCTGCGGTGCGCACGGTCGCCCAGCAGGAGCACCTGCTCCGCTATAACCACAATGCGGCCCCGGCATCGGGTGATACCGAGTCGTCGCACGTGGCCGGGCTCACTGTGGACGTATCTCGGCGGGGCATGGGCCGCGCTGAGCGCAAGTGGATGGAGAAGTACCTGCTTGATCTGAAAACGCAGGGCTTGATCGAAACTGCTGAGGAGCGCCGCGAGCCGGTGTTTCACATCATGGTGGCCAAGCGCTATGAGGATTGGCACCTGGTCCACATTGAGCACAAGGACGTTGAGACGCCGGCGCAGAGCGCGGCGGAACGGGAGAGTACAGGGCCTGCGGTACAATGAGGCCCCATGTTCCGCAAATCTTGCACTGTTCTTGTTTTGCTTCTTAGCTGTATTTGCGTCTTTGCCCAGACGGACATCACCAAAATCTCTGCTGAGGCGCGGCGGATCCATGATTCCGCCATCGTCATTGACACCCACGCCGATACCCCGCAGCGTTTCATAGACGAAAAATTCGATATCGGCACGATTACGCCGGTCAGCGAAGGCAATGTGGACCTGCAGAAGGCGCGGCAGGGCAACCTGGGGGCGGAGTTTTTCTCCATCTGGGTGGACCCACAGACCAGCGCCGGCCACTACACGCAGCGCGCGCTGGACCTGATAGATTCGGTTTACCAGCAGGCTGTTCGCCACCCCGACCAGATGATGATGGCCTTCAGCGCAGAAGATATCGCGCGCGCCCGTACTGGGCCGCACAAGCGACTGGCGGCGCTGATGGGAGTGGAGGGCGGGCACTCGATCGAAGGCGATATTCGCGCGCTGCGTGATTTCTATCGCCTGGGAGCGCGCTACATGACCCTGACCTGGTCCAACACCAACGAACTGGGCGACTCCTCCGGCGACATCAACGATCCCAAGGTGCAGCACCACAACGGGCTTACTCCCTTCGGCAAAGAAGTGGTGCTGGAGATGAACCGCCTGGGCATGATGGTGGACATTTCGCACGTGGCCGACAAAACCTTCTGGGACGCGATTGCGGTGACTAAGGCGCCGGTAATTGCTTCGCACTCCTCCGCCCGCGCCCTGGTCAACGCGCCTCGCGACATGACCGACGACATGCTCAGGGCCGTAGCCAAAAATGGCGGCGTGGTAGACGTGAACTTCTACTCCGCCTTTGACGACGAGACCTTCCGCAAGGAGGAGGCCGCCCAGCACAAAGAGGTGGAGGCCGCCACCCAGCAGTACATTGCAAAACAAAAGGCTGCGGGCAAGCCTGTCAGCTACATGGATGTGGACCACATCCAGCGTCAGTTCTCGGCGAAAATTCCGCGGCCCCCGCTCAAGTCGCTGATTGACCAGATTGACCACATTGCCAAGGTGGCGGGCATTGACCACGTCGGCCTGGGCTCGGACTTCGACGGCGTCTCCGGAGCGCTGCCGCAAGGCATGGATTCGGTGGCCGACCTGCCCAAGATCACGCAGGCGCTGCTCGACCGTGGCTACAAGCCCGACGACATTAAGAAAATTCTGGGCGGAAATGTGCTGCGCGTTTTCCGGCAAGTGGAGCAGGTGAGCAGGGAGATGCAGAAGGCAGTACCCGGCACGTAATACTGCATCATGCAAAGGCGCTTGAGCGCCGAAGCATCTTGCGTGTTCCACTACCTTCCCGGCGGTTGCACGCGAGACCGTTCGGGGCTGAAAGCCCCTCAGGGTGACGCCAGGCTGCAGTGCGAGGGCGAGACGCCCTCGCGACAGCCGGCGAGACGCCGGCGCTACAAATGCCACAAGTGCCGCGTGCTCGGCGTCTCGGCGGTGAATACTCGCATTGCGCTTGGCACGGAGTTTGTGAAAAGATTGCCCTTCCCCGAACAGGAGCATTCATGAAAACCGTCTGCCTCACCCTTGTGCTCGCCCCGTCGCTGATGCTGGCCCAGACGACAACGGCGCCAAAAACCACGCCTCATCACGTCACACCTCACCATGCCGTCCCGGCTAAGCCGCAGCCGCAAGCCATTATTCATACCTCGGCTGGTGACATGCATTGCACTTTGTTTCCCGATAAGGCGCCCATCGGCGTGGCCAACTTCATCGGCTTGGCTAAGGGCACCAAGGATTGGACTAACCCTGTCAGCCATGCCAAGAAGCACGGCGTGCCGCTTTATGACGGCACTATCTTCCACCGCGTAATTCCCGGGTTCATGATCCAGGGCGGCGACCCGGCGGGCACCGGCGCCGGCGATCCCGGCTACGCGTTTAAGAACGAAGTGCACCCCGACCTGAAGTTCAGTGTGCCCGGACGCTTGGCCTACGCCAACGCCGGCCCCGGTACCAACGGCTCACAGTTCTTCATCACGGAACTGGCATTCAGCGGGCAGCAGGCGGCCATGCTCAACGGCAACTACACCATCTTCGGGCAGTGCGATCCGGCCACGGTGGCGCTGGTCAAGAAGATTGCCGCCATGCCGCGCGACAGCAATGACCGGCCCTTCCACCCGGTGCAGATTAAGCACATTGACATTGTGGACGGCCACGCGGCGCCGCACCACGTTGCTCCCCGGCGGCCACATGTACAACACACGGACAAGACGGCGCCCAAACAGTAGCTGAGCGACCCGAAATGGCCAGCAAAAATAAGGCGATGGTAAACTCGCTTACAAGCCGTTCTCTGCGAGAATGCGCACAGGCGGATTGGTACAACAACTACGAAGACCCGCGATCTCCGCTCGGGTCGTTGCTCGAAAGCATCGAGATATCAGAGCCCTGTTCCGAGAAAGGACAACAGCCTCTCACAATCCGTATCCGCTTGCTTGCATCCGACCGCAGTGGGCGCATAGAACTGACCTACAGTGGAGTGCGGAGCTATTCCCTCCAGGCGTTTGGTGGGGGTCGTGGTACGGAGGTTCACGGGGTTTTGATCAAAGAGGAATTGCATCTGACTAAGCACGACTGGGTAAAGCACAACGTGAAGCTGGTCGGAGGCGAATGGAAGATCGAGGCCGATGATGCTCTTTATCAATGGAAAGCGATTTAACTTGCTGCCGTTAAACAACTCTTAAGGGATCTACCCTTCGCCCGTCAGTGTTCCCGCCTTGGCCACACCTGTGGTTTACACTAGCCATATGACTCGTCAACCCGGAACATACGCCATTTTTGAGACCAGCGAAGGCAACATCACCTGCCGGCTATTCGAGAAGGATGCACCAAAAACGGTGCAGAACTTCGTTGACCTGGCTGAGGGCAAGCGCGACTGGAAGGACCACGTCAGCGGCAAGAAGGGCCCCGGACCGCTCTACAGCGGCACCATTTTTCACCGCGTGATTCCCGATTTCATGATCCAGGGCGGGGACCCCAGCGGCACCGGCATGGGCGGCCCGGGGTACAAGTTCGAGGACGAGACCAAGGGCTCGCCGCACAAATTCGACCGCTCCGGGAAGCTGGCGATGGCCAACGCCGGCCCCAACACCAACGGTTCACAGTTCTTCATCACCGTGGCGCCCACCACCTGGCTGACCGGCAAGCACACGATTTTTGGCGAAGTGGTCGAAGGCCAGGACGTGGTGGACAAGATTACCCGCGCCAAACGGAACTCCCAGGACCGGCCGGTGCAAGACATCAAGCTGAACAATGTAAAGATTGAAAGGGCGTAAGCCGCTGCAACCATTCGTCCGCTGTGCACTCTGTAATGGCAGCCCCGGCGGCAGCCAGGTAATCCTGTATGCTAGCTGGGCGGCAATTTCACTTACCGATACGGGGGAGAAGGCATGAGACTGCATAAGCTGATGGGTTTTGTGGTCACGGCAGTTTTGCTCGCTGGCCTGGCTGCGGCCCAGCCGCCGAAAGGGAAAAGCCAGAGCTGGACGGGCGTAGTCACCGATTCCATGTGCGGCGCCAAGCACATGATGGCCAACGCCGCCGACTGTACTCGCGCCTGCGTTAAGCAGGGCTCCAGCTACGCCCTGCTGGTGGGCGACACGGTTTACACGCTTAAAGGTCACGAATCCGAGGTGGACAAGCTGGCCGGACAGAAGGCGACAGTTACGGGCACGGCCGAAGGCACTACCATCCAGGTGGCCTCGGTCAAGGGCAGCTGAACAACAGCCGAGTTCAACCAGGGCGAGAGCGGCAGCTCTCGCCTTTTTTTTCTCGAAAATTTCACGCACGAAAATTAGTGCTGTGTTAGATTGTGGAAAATTTACCATTCCACACGGCGGAGGATTGAGGAATTGGCCTTAAGCATGGTTCCCAAGCGGGTTTTCTTTACCAAGGGCGTAGGGAAACACCGGGAACGTCTCACCTCCTTTGAGCTGGCGCTGCGCGACGCCGGCATCGCTTCACAGAACCTGGTTCGGGTTTCATCCATTTTCCCACCCCAGTGCAAGCTGCTTTCCCGCACTCAGGGACTGAAATATCTGCACCATGGCGAAGTGGTTTTTGCTGTGGTAGCCGAGAATTCCACCCGGGAGCCGCATCGGCTGCTGGCGGCGAGCATTGGCGTGGCTATTCCCGCCGACCGCAACACCTACGGCTACCTCAGCGAGCACCATTCCTTCGGGGAAAAAGAGGAAGCAGCGGGCGACTACGCCGAGGAACTGGCGGCGGAGATGCTGGCCACCACCTTGAACGTGGAGTTTGATCCCGACCGTTCCTGGGACGAGAAGAAGGAGATTTACCGCATCTCCAACAAGATTGTGCGCACCGCCAACGTTACCCAATCGGCAGTAGGCGATAAGCGCGGCCTGTGGACCACCGTGATCGCGGCGGCGATTTTCATTATTTTCGACTGAGCGCCTTGCGGCTGGCTGCGGCTTTTTCCGGCTGCGACTTTGCCGCTTGCTTGTCCAGGCGCTCCAGTACCGCGCCCACAATGAGCGGCAGGCCCACCGTGGCATCCACAAACACCTCGCCGAACTTGCCCCCATCAGCCGGGGGGACGAATTTGCCCCAGGATACGGCTTCCGTGTAGGGACTCCCGGAGAGGCCGCCCCAATAGACCGGCTCGGGGCAGATGCGCAGGCCGTAGTGGTAGCGCTTCAGCGGCACATCTTCCCCGCCCCGGCGCCGGCGCAGCTCGATAAACGGACCAAACTGCTGCGCCCAATTGCGCGGCACGCCGCCGCCAATAGTGAAGATGCCCAGCCGCTTCTGCTTCAGCAGGGTGGCGGCAAAGTGCTCCAGGTCTTCGAAGGGATCATAGCGCAGCTTGGGCTTGTTCTCTCGCGCTCGCATGCGGTTGTCGAGGGCAAAATCCAGGCCCAGTTCAGAATCTGTAAAAGCGGGCACAAACACCGGCACGTCCTTTTCGTAAGCCGATTTCAGGATCCCGCGCTCCTCGACGCTGTCATGCAGATGCTTGCCGATGGCCCGATTCAGCTTCCAGGAGCAGACGACTTCCTCCGGATTCCAGCCCCGCAGAACCCGGAAGACCACGCGCTCCACATCGTCGAGGTTCTGCTCCGGTTCGATGGTGTCGTAGACGCGGTTGTAGCCCGCCTCGTACAGTTCTTCATCTTTGAAATCGGGATTGACGCGAAAATGGGCGCGCCCGGTGGCCTCGACCAGACCATGCGCCATCAACGCGCCGGTGGAGACGATGGCTTTTACGATGCCGCGGTCAATCAACTCGGTGATGATCAGGCCTTGCTTGGCAACGGTCATGGCGCCGGCCAGGGTCATCACCACGAAGCAATCCTTGTCGCGGGCCATTGCTTCGAGCACATCGGCGGCCTCGCCCAGCTGCCGGCCGGTGAAGGCAGTCTTGCTCATCGCGCGCACCAGCGCGTCCACCGAGCGGGCGCTCGCAATATCGAGCGGCTCCAGGGGCGTGAGCCGGTCTTCTACCGGATCGTGCAGCTTGCGTTCAATGCCTTCTCCACCCATGTGATTGCCGTGCTTCACGTTCACCTCCCCGTGCTACAAGGGAAAGAGCAAGCTATATCGTTGGCTTGTTCCCCGTCAACCGAAGGTCCTATCGCGCTCGGCTGGGAGACGTAACGAGTTACTTCTCTACTGGCGTTCAGCCGGCCGGACAATAACCTTTGCTATGCTATTGGCCATGGCAGAAAGCAAGCCGCAAAAGTTTCGCGTCGGGCTGGTGCAGATGTCGTGCACGCCCGATCCGGAGCAAAATCTGGAACGCGCCTTGGACCATGTGCGCGAGGCCGCGGGGCGTGGCGCGCAAGTCGTTTGCCTGCCGGAGTTGTTCCGTACCCAGTACTTCTGCCAGCGCGAAGACGCCAGCCTGTTCGACTTGGCGGAGCCCATTCCCGGCCCCAGCAGCACGCGTCTTTCACAGGTGGCGCGGCAGCAGGGCGTGGTGCTCATTGCATCCCTGTTCGAAAAACGAGCCCCCGGCATCTACCACAATACGGCGGTGGTGTTTGACGCCGATGGCGCCTTGCGCGGTCTCTACCGCAAAATGCACATTCCAGACGACCCGCTCTACTATGAGAAGTTCTACTTCACGCCCGGCGACCTGGGCTATCGCGCTTTCGACACGCAGGCTGGACGGCTGGGCACGTTGGTGTGCTGGGACCAGTGGTATCCGGAGGGCGCGCGCCTGACCGCGTTGCAGGGGGCGGAGGTGCTTTTCTATCCCACGGCCATCGGCTGGCATCCGGCGGAAAAGCAAGAATTCGGCGCCGCCCAGCACGACGCCTGGCGCACCATCCAGCGGGCGCACGCCATTTCAAACGGCGTGTATGTGGCCGCGGTAAACCGGGTCGGCTTTGAAACCGGAAACGTGCGCGGCAAAGAGGCGCCCGGGCAGGGTCTGGAATTCTGGGGCGGATCTTTCCTGTGCGATCCGTTCGGCACGGTGGTGGCCGAAGCCTCCAATAAAGAGGAAGAAATCCTGATCGGCGAAGTGGATTTGCGCAAGCTCGAGGACGTGCGCCGCAACTGGCCCTTCCTGCGCGACCGTCGCATTGACAGCTACGCGCCCATCACTCACCGTTTCCTGGACACGCCGCAAACGTGACCGCCCGTCCCCAGAGCCTGCCTCCCGGCACTACCCCGGCGGAACTCGGCTACCGCATGCCGGCGGAGTGGGAGCCGCACGCCGCCACCTGGATCGCCTGGCCGCACAACCGCGAAGACTGGCCGGGCAAATTTCAGCCCATTCTCTGGGTGTATGCGGAAATCGTTCGCCATCTAGCGCGGCATGAGATTGTCGAGATCATCGTCAACAACGCCGAAGCCGAGCGCAGCGCGCGCAAGCTGCTGAAGACAGCCGGGGTGGAACTGGGTACGGTGGTGCGCTTTCACCACTGGCTGACTGACCGCGTCTGGACCCGTGATTATGGCCCTATTTTTTTGCGCAAGGATTCCTCGCCGCGAACTTGGGCGCCGCAGAACCCGCCCGGAGAACGTCCGCTGCTGGCCACCACCTGGCGATTCAATGCCTGGGCCAAGTATCCGAACTGGAAAAATGATGCCGCTATTGCGGCGAAAATAGCCACCTCACAACGGGTCCCCGCGGCGCAGCCCATTCTGGAACTGGGCGGCCGCAAACACCGCGTTGTGCTGGAAGGCGGCAGCATTGACGTGAATGGCTGGGGCACGCTGCTGACCACGGAAGAATGCCTCCTCAGCCCGGTGCAGGCACGGAACCTGCGAGTCCACCGCGAGCAACTGGAACAGCTCTTTGCCGATTACCTGGGCATCAGCAAGGTGCTGTGGCTGGGCAGCGGCATCGTGGGCGACGACACACACGGCCATGTGGACGACCTGGCTCGCTTTGCCGGGCCCGATACGGTCGTGGCTGTAGTGGAACGCGATCCCACTGATCCGAATTTCGCCCCTTTGCAGGAAAACCTGGTCCGGCTGCGCTCGATGAGCGACCAGGATGGGCGCCCGCTGCGCGTGATCGAACTGCCCATGCCCGGACCAGTCACTTTTCAGGGACGGCGGTTGCCCGCCAGCTACGCCAATTTCTATATCGCCAATGGGCTGGTGCTGGTGCCCGTGTTCAACGACAAGAACGACCGCGTGGCATTGAACATTCTTGCTGAGGTGTTTTCCGACCGCGACGTGGTGGGGATTTATTGTGGCGATTTCATCTGGGGATTTGGGGCGATTCACTGCATGACCCAGCAGCAGCCCGCCGCGTAAATTCATCGCCACGGATTAACGCCGATTTGCACGGACTTTTTCCTAATGTCATTCCGAGCGAGCGCGAATCGAGCTTGCGAGATGAGGGCAAGTCAAGGGACCTTGCGTTTGATTTGGAATTTTCGTTTTGTTTGGGATTCTGCGGCACATTTGCGTGGCGTGACTAACATAAGACACAAGGTCCTTCGACTCGGACGCGGGTTGGTTCGCCGCGTCCTCGCTCAGGATGACACAAAGAACATCCGTGTATCCGTGTTAATCCGCGGCGCAGAAGTTAGGCGGCGACGCGGGACGCGATCCACTCCCCTACTTCGCGCGTGCCCAGGCTGCCACCTACATCCTGCGTGGTCTTCTTCTGGCGTACGGCCTCGAGCACGGCAGCATCAATTTTTTCTGCCGGACGAGCCAGTCCGATGTGCGCCAGCATCATGGAGGCGGTCAGGATTGCGCCCATGGGGTTGGCGATGTTTTTGCCTGCAATCGGCGGCGCCGAGCCGTGCACCGGCTCAAACATGGATGTGGACGCGGGATGGATGTTTCCGCTGGCCGCCATGCCCAGCCCGCCCTGCAAGCCCGCGCCCAGGTCGGTGATGATGTCGCCAAACATGTTGTTAGTGACGATGACGTCGAACGGCCGCGGATCGCGCACCATCTGCATGCACAGAGCGTCCACGTACATGTGTTCAGATTTCACGTCCGAGTAAGCCTTGGCCACTTCTTTAAACACTCGTTGCCACAGACCGTGAGCGTAAGTCATCACATTGGCTTTGTCGGTCATCAGGAGCTTGGGTTGGCGCCCCGGGCGGGCATGTTGGCGGGCATATTCAAAAGCGTAGCGGATTATCCGCTCCACACCTTTGCGCGTGTTGACGTCCTCCTGCACCGCCACTTCTTCTGGCGTGCCCTGCTTGAAGACGCCGCCCATATCCACATAGAGACCTTCGGTGTTCTCGCGGATGACGGTAAAGTCCACGTCCTTAGGCTCCACGCGCTTCAGGGGACAGAGCGAGGCGTCGAGTAACTTGATAGGGCGCACGTTAGCATAGAGATCCATCTTGAAGCGCATCCCCAGCAGGATTTCTTTGGCATGAATGTTGGAGGGCACTCGGGGATCGCCGAAGGCGCCCACCAAAATGGCATCAAAGTCGCGGCCCAGCATAACGAAGCCGTCGGCAGGGACGGTGGTGCCGTCCTTGAGGTAGCGGTCAGCGCTCCAGTCAAAGTGCTGCATCTCCACGGGAGCGCCGGAGGCATCGAGCACCTTCACCGCCTCGGCCAGCACTTCCCTGCCAATGCCGTCACCCGGAATGACTGCGATTCTCTTCGCTTTGGCGCTCACGGCGAAAAGTGTACATGAGCAGGTTCGATTTCGCTGCCCGCGAGTTGACTTGACGCGCCTCCGGCATTTACCTTCCGCATTCGCAGAAAGAAACCGGAGACCCCATGGTTCATCGCCTCGCTGTGGTGCTGATAGTGTTCATGCTTACTGTTGGCCCCGTTTTCGCGCAAAACAAGTCTGAGGCTCCCAAATTCGATGTGCGTGCCCACTACACCAAGTATGAATACCGCATTCCCATGCGCGACGGCGCACGCCTGTTCACCGCGGTGTATGTGCCCAAAGATGCCTCCTCCGCGCGCCTGTATCCCTTCCTTATGGAGCGCACGCCTTACAGCATTGAGCCTTACGGAGAAGACCAATATCCCAGGCGATTAGGCCCCTCAGAGGAGTACGAAAAAGCGGGGTACATTTTTGTGTTGCAGGATGTGCGCGGGCGCTACATGTCGGAAGGAACCTGGCGGGAGATGACGCCGCACATTGACCATCCGCAATCGAAAACCGATGTGGACGAGAGCACCGACGCCTACGACGCCATTGAATGGCTGCTCAAGCACGTCCCCTACAACAACGGCCGCGTCGGCATCTGGGGACTCTCCTACCTGGGCTTCTACACGGCCGCCAGCATCATTGACTCGCACCCGGCCATTAAGGCGGCCTCGCCGCAGGCGCCGGTCACCGACCTTTACATGAACGACGACGCCTACCACAACGGCGCATTCATGCTGGCCGCCAACTTCGACTTCTACGCCTACTTCCAGCCGCAACCCAAGCCGGCGCCTCCCCCACGGTATCCTAAACAGGTCGACTTCGGGACCGAAGATGGCTACCAGTTCTTCCTCAACATGGGTCCGCTGGCCAACGCCGACCGCCTTTACTTCAAAGGCCGTAATCCCCTGTGGAATGATCAGGTTTACCACACAACCTACGATAATTACTGGAAGTCGCGCAGCATTCCTTCTCACCTGCATAACATCCATTGCGCGGTGCTGACGGTCGGCGGCTGGTTCGATGCCGAGGACCTGCAAGGCCCCTTCAACGTTTTTCGGGCGGTTGGGCACAACAATCCCGGCATTTACAACGGTATCGTGATGGGTCCCTGGGTGCACGGTGGCTGGATTTTTCACGCCGGCCGCAGCCTGGGGCGGGTGAATTTTGACTCCGGCACCTCTGCCTACTTCCACTCCAATATCGAGCTCCCATTTTTCGAGAAGTACTTGAAGGAAGAAGGTCAATCCGATCCACCCAAAGCCTATATGTTTGAGACGGGAACCAATGTGTGGCGCCAGTACAGCGCCTGGCCACCGCCGCAGGCGCAGAAGCGCATGCTTTACTTCCAGGCCGACGGCAAACTTTCGTTCACTCCTCCGTCCGGGAATGGCTATGACGAATACATCAGCGATCCCAACCGCCCGGTGCCCTTCATTGATTACACGGCCCTGGGCGCGCCCCAGGAATACATGGTTTCCGACCAGCGCTTTGCTTCGCGCCGGCCTGATGTGCTTGTGTACCAGACCGACCCTCTGGAGGAGGACGTCACTCTCGCCGGGCCGGTATCACCCAAACTGCACGTTTCCACCTCAGGCACGGACTCCGACTGGGTGGTCAAGCTGATTGACGTGTACACGCCAGACTATCCGGAGCCGGAGGAAGAGAAGAAGCGGCCAGCCGATGTGCCTCCGCCAGTGGACTCGATGAGCGGCTACCAGCAACTGGTGAGAGGCGAACCCATGCGCGGGAAATTCCGTCACAGCTTCGACAAGCCGGTGCCGTTCACTCCGGGCAGGGTGGAAGAAGTGGATTTCACCATGCCCGACGTAAACCACACCTTCCGCCGCGGCCACCGCATCATGATTCAGGTGCAGAGTTCCTGGTTCCCGCTGGTGGACCGCAACCCGCAGACGTTCGTAGACATTCCCAACGCGAAGCTCAGCGATTTCCAGAAGGCCACCGAACGGATCTACCGCTCCGCCGGTGAGTCCTCGGGAGTGGAAGTAGAGGTCCTGCCGGCGAAGTGATCCGGCAGTGTAGCACCAGGCTCCCGCTGGCCCTCGGCGGCTTGCAGCCCCGCGTGTGGAACTACCGCATTACTGTCCACGTATTGGCTGTTGTGTGCTAACGGAACCGGGGGTAACCCGTCCAACGGGTATCAGGCAAGGAGAGGGCGATGAAAGCAGCGACTCAAGCGTGGTACTGGCTGGCGGCTGGCGTGCTGGCCCTGGGACTGAACGGTTACTACCAAGATGGAGGGTTGCAGCAGATTCATCATCTCACCGACAGCGCCAAGAGCACAATTGCGGAAAGCAGAGTTCATTTCAGTAAAGCCGCGACTCTGGCCGAGGTCTTCGCCGAGCGCCCGCGCTGCGAGCGTCAGGCGCCCTCTGGGGCCGTGACCGCGATGATTCCGCGGCAAACACAAGCACGGCTGGCGGAGTTGCAGGAGCGCCTGGGAGAAACGCAGGCCGCCCGGGTTCAGGCCCGGATAGCGCGGCTGCAGCAGGTGCTGGCGCAGCGCGAGTTGCAGAGGGCGCAAGTGGAATGGCAGGATGGCCGAATCTCGGTGGTGAACGATGCAGGACAGGTTCAGCTAACGCTTCCGGGCGTGGAAGTCAACATTCCACAGGAACCCGTTGCAGAGGTACCGCAGCCCAACTAAGATTCATAAGTCCGGTCCCTGTGAATCCACCATCTGCCGTGGGTTGAAGTTGACGTCGAAGCCGGCCGCTGCGCCGCGCTCGACGAACCTCACATCCTTTTCGTTCCCGGCAAGAAGCGGCTTGCCCGTGGCATCGATCTTGGCAAAGTGAAATACCACTCCGCTTATCTTGCCATCCCTGGTCTGATCGATCTCCACGCGAATCGGGCGGATTTTCTGCTTACCCACAGCCAAATAGCTTTTGTCCCTCAGGGTAGCGTCGTCAGTCCGCGCAAAAGCCCCCATGCTCGGCCCAACCACGGCGAGCAGGTACTCGCCGGGAACGGGTGGCAAATGCTGATCAATGGACTCAGGGGAAATCTGCTTCTGCAGGACCAATGATCGCGCCCACGCCTCGCGCAGCGTGCGCGAAGAAACCCAACGAACGACAAAGACCGTCTGCTGGGTATCGCTACCAGCCTCAGCTTCCTTGGAGTGCGTGTCCATCATATCCACCCCACTCACGTCCGCGGCGGGGCCTTCGGGGGCTTGCAATGCAGTGCGGCTAACCCGTTTCGACCAGGGAGAGTCGTAGAGGAGCTTGCGGACATCGTTGGCGTCCCAGTTTTTGTAGTTTTTGTCCTTCCAGGGATCGCGCCCCCAGGCGCTAGCGGACAACAACATGGCAAGAGCCCATGCAAGCGTTGGTTTCATCTCTAACCTCCGGCGGGTCGATTATCGGCGGTCGAACTGACTTCCGGCGCGTCAGGGCAGCAGTCCGGGGGAGTTGTTGCCTTACGTCTTCCGCATGTGGATTTCGCTGCCGCCGCGCTCGAAGCGCACTTCATCCATCAGCTGATTGATGAGGTAAATGCCTCGCCCATGATGGGAATAGATATTTTCGCCGACGATAGGACTGGGGATTCCGGCAGGGTCGAAGCCCGGCCCGGGATCGCGCACCACAATCAGCATGCCATGCGCTTCGTCGCAAGCCACGCAACACTCCACCCGCTTGGATGAATCATCACCGCAGCCGTGACGAATGGCATTCGCCAAGGCTTCGCGAACTGCCGTTTCGATCTCAAACTCCTTGCCCACGGCGCATTTCATTTCCCGGGCCAAGGCAAGCACCGCCTCCACTACCGGAGAAATGGAATCAGTATGGGCACTGATCGTAATGTCGAGCTGCACCTTCAGCTTCTTGCCTTCAAATTCACATTGTGAATTGCCCGAATCGGTCATGAGCGGTCCCGCGCCGAAATGTGTACTCCGACTTGATTGTAACCGACACCCATTGCTTTTTGGACTTGAGTGCGCGCGGTCACGGTCGGGCGTGACCCCAGTCACGGCTGCGGCTGTTAACTCCTCCATAACATAAGAATGTTGACGTCTGCCGCCGGCGCATAGAGTGGGGAGGCTAGCATGGCGCATCAGTTGACTACCTGCACCTACTGCGGAGTCGGCTGTGGCCTTTACCTGGAAACTGCTGATAACCGGGTAATTGGCGCCTATCCCAGCATCTCCCATCCCACCAACCAGGGCAGAATCTGCGCGCGGGGGTGGCATGTGCACGAAATTGCCAGTTCGCCCGAGCGCCTGAGAAAGCCGCTGCTGCGGAAGCAAGGCCAACTGCAGGAAGTCGGCTGGGACGAGGCTTTTGACTTTGTGGCCACCCGGCTGAAGCAGATTCGCGAACACTATGGCCCGGACTCCATCGCCTTCCTCAACTCGCCCCGCTGCTCCAACGAAGACGCCTACCTGCTGCAGAAGTTTGCCCGCGCCGTGATCGGCACCAACAACGTGGACCAGGGCAGCAGCGTGTTTTGCAACAACTCCATTGATGTGCTGCTGGAGATGACCGGCGTGCCGGCGGCCACCACCTCCGTTGCCGATCTGGGCGAAAGCGACGTGATCGTAGTAGACGGCGTGGACCTGGGGCGAAGGCTGCCCACCATCGGAGGGGCGGTGATTCGGGCCAAATTAGGCGGAGCGCGGCTGATTGTAATCGGAACCCGCCGCCATCGCGTGGCCGAGAGCGCAAACCTTTTCCTGCAGATTCGGCCGGGCACTGAAGTGACTCTATACGGCGCCATGGCCAAGGTTATCCTGGATCGTGGGCTGGCGAATCTGGCTTTCATCAAGACGCGCTGCCGAAATTACGAAGATTTCCTGCGCCAAGTGCGCGATTACGACCTGCTGCAAGCGGCGGAAGTCTGCGGCGTGCCTGCAGAGATGATTGAACGGGCGGCGGTCACCTTCGCCGCCGCGCGTGCCGCGTGCGTGCTCTATTCCACCAGCATGGAAGCCCGCAGCCGCGAAACCATTCGCGCCGTGGTGGACCTGGTGCTGCTCACCGGCAGCCTCGGCAAGCCCGGGGCCGGAATTCTCGCCTTAAACGAGCAGAACAATCTGCAGGGCGTTTGCGACATGGGCATGCTGCCCGACCGCTTTCCGGGATACAAACCCGTAGGCGATGCGGCGGCGCGAGCGCGCTTGGAAACTCTGTGGAACACGAAGCTGCCGTCTACCCCGGGCCTGCGCGCCGCTTCACTAGTGGCCGATGGCCACAACCGCACGGTAAAGGCCTTGTGGATGTGTCACTACGACCCGGCCAGCGCCGCCGGCGTGGAGGAGGCCAGAGGCCTCTTCGAAGATTTCAAATTGGTGGTGTCCCAGCAATTATTCATCACCGATGCCGCGCGGTATGCCGATGTAGTGCTGCCTACAACCGCGTACGGAGAAGAGCAGGTATCGTTCACCAGCACGGAGCGCCGCATTCAACTGGCGCAAAAAGTGGTGGAGCCTGCTCCTGGGCTAATGCCAGTGTGGCAGCAGTTGACTCGGGTTGCGCACCTGCTGGGCACGAACTGGAATTATCTGTCCGCAGCCGCGGTGATGGAGGAGATTGGCCAGGCGGTTCCCTTTTATAGCGGAGCCAATTATGAAAATCTGGCCCGGGATTATGGGCGGCAGTGGCCCTGCACCACGGATCAGCCCCTTGGCACTCGCTATCTTTTTGCCGAAACCAACGGGGCTAAGTTCAACTTCGTCCCGGTTGCAATGCCGCCGAAGGTTCCCACCGCAGCCGAGTTTCCCTTCCAGCTGTTTTTCGGGAGTTCCCTTTACTACTGGACCCAGGATGTGCTGGTACGCCACAGCGAGACGCTCAAGCGCGAGTACCGCATTCTGTGGCTGGACTATCCCGATGGCTTCGTGGAGATCAACAGTGAAGATGCCAAAGGGCTGGGCGTGCGCGATGGCCAGAAGGTCACGCTGCGGACCACGGCGGGCTCTGCCCAAGCGACAGCGCGTGTCACTCCCGAGGTAAGGAGCGGCACCGTTTTTGTTCCCTACTTCCTTCGTGAAGTGGAGAAAAAGATTTTGACCGGTATCGGTGACCGCAGCCAGCTGGTCCCGGTACGGGTGGAGAAGGTGGCGGCATGAAAGCGCGCGTTCTCGCAAAAACCGATGTGCTGGCCATCGTGGACCTGCTACGCCAGCAGGGATATGAAGTGCTGGCGCCATTTTGCGGACGCGGGCGCGACACCTACTTCGACACGGTCACTGACGGCAACCGCGACCGCATCCAGCTCCATCTCGCCAATCCCTATTATCCGCCCAAACGCTTTGTGTTCCCCCACATAGAACGCCTGATGAAGGTGGAGCGCAGCAACGGCGATCTGCGCATCGAGCCCAGCTACGAAGCGCCCAAGCGGGCGATTTTCGGCATTCGCTCCTGCGACGTGGCCGGCATTTATCACCTCGACCGCTTCTTCCTCGGCCGAGAGTTCACCGACATTTACTACGAGAAGCGGCGACACAACCTGCTGCTCATCAACCTGGTTTGCAGCGATCCGGAGCGCGACATCGGCAAGGAGTGCTTCTGCATGTGTGCCGATACCGGCCCGGCCGCGCGCGACCATTTTGACCTCCAGTTGATGGACCTCGGCGACGAGGTCATGGCCGTTGCGGGAACACCCGCCGGCGAGGCTTTGCTGGCCAATCCTATCTTCCGCAAAGGGACGGAAAAGCATGTAGCCCGGCGCCGCCAACTTCTGGAGCATCTGCGCACCCACTTTGAGAGCACGATGACCAGCTGGTTTTCGGCCGCTGTACGCTACGTCTCCCAGAACAAGGTCACGGATAAGACCTGGGAGGAAATCGGGCAGCGCTGCCTGGAATGCGGCGGCTGCACCTATGTGTGCCCGGCGTGTACCTGCTTCACAGTCGCGGACCGGCAGGTCAGCAGTAGCGAGGTGGAGCGGGTGCGGGTGTGGGACTCCTGTGCTCTGGGCGGCTTTACCCGCATGGCCGGAGGCTTCAACCCGCGGCGGTCTGTGCATGACCGTCGCAACCGGCGATTCTTTCGCAAGTTGTCGCATTACTTCATCCAGCGAGAGCTTTCCATGGCCTGCGTAGGTTGCGGGCGTTGCGCGGCGGTATGCCATGGCGATATCGGCATGCCCACGGTGGTGGAGATGATCCGGCGGGACACGGCACAGGCGGAGGCGAAATGAGCGCGGCCACCCAGAACGTCTTTTTACCCAAGCCGGCGGTGCTGGAGCGGGTGTCGCCGGAGATCCCCGAGGTAAAGACCTTCTACTGGCACTTTGAAGATACCGAGGAACAGCAGGCATTTCACAAGTTTCGCCCAGGGCAGTTCGCGCAGATTTCAATATTCGGGGTGGGCGAATTTCCCGCTTCCCTGCCCTCCAGCCCGGAGGAGAAAGAAACGTTCTTCACCATCCGCAAGGTCGGCAGCTGCACCAGTGCGCTGGACGAATTGCAGCCGGGACAAAAGTTCGCGGTGCGCGGTCCCTATGGCAACGGCTTCCCCATGGAAGATTACTACGGCCGGGACCTGGTGTTCGTGGCCGGCGGCATCGGCATGATTCCACTGCGCTCGTGCATCGTTTACGCGTTGCAGCACCGCAAGTATTACGACCGCATTCAGATTTTTTATGGCGCCAAGACTCCCCAGGAATTGATGTACATGCCCAACCTGCGGGAATGGGAAAAATCCGCGGGAGTGGAATGCTACTTGACCGTGGACCGCGCCGACGCGAACTGGAAGGGACACGTGGGCGTAGTGGGCAGCCTGTTCACCGAACCGGGCGTAAGCGTGGCCGTGGACAACAGCACGGTGTTCGTGTGCGGTCCGCCGATTATGTTCCGCTTCGTAATCCGCGATTTGCTGGCTATGGGATGCGAGGAGAAAAACATTGTTTCTACCCTGGAACGCTACATGAAATGCGGGGTGGGGAAATGCGGCCACTGCTGCATCGGAATGGCTTACGTCTGCGTGGACGGCCCTGTGTTCACTTATGAACAGATCAAGAAGCTGGGGGAGGAGATCTGATGGAAGGCCTAGGCCAGAAACTGCAGCGCACGCTGAAGGGGCGCATTTGCGTCATGGGCGTGGGCAACGTGGATTACGGCGACGACGGCTTTGGCGTTTACCTGGCCGAGGAACTGGTCGCGGCCGGCATCTCTGACGTCATCATCGCCGGCATCACGCCGGAACACTACCTGGGAAGGATCGCCGAGCAGGGCTTCGACCACCTGCTGGTGATTGACGCCACTAATTTTAAAGATGAGCCTGGAACGGTTGTTTTCCTCAACGCGGCGGAGATTGCCACCGCTTTCCCGCAGATCTCCACCCACAAAATTTCCCTGGGAGTGCTGGCCCAGGTGCTGGAACAGGCAGGAACGCGGGTATGGCTGCTGGGGGTGCAACCGGAATCGCTGCAGCCCGGGCAGGAACTGAGCGCCACCATGGAGGCATCCATGGAAATCGTTCACGGGCTGCTGCGGGACCTCAGAGCGCAGCGGGAAGGGCAAGTCTTGTCGCAGCGTTGGGCTGAGAAGGTGCTGACATGATGCCTCCAGAACAAGCGGTGTTTGCCGCCATCCTGGTGTGCATTGCCGGAGCGGCAATCACTTTGCTGACGGCGCGGAGCCGGGTTTTGACCGGATGGTTGGCATTGGTGGCGACCGCAGCGTCATCCCTTCTGATATTTGACGCCGCGCGCACAGTCCTGCTGCATGGGGTCTCTTCCCAACCCCTCAGGGTCTGGGCCTCGGCAGGGTCTGCCATCTCCTTTCGCTTGCAGGTAGACGGACTCGCGACTGTCTTTCTGGTGCTGGCGGCAGCTATTGCGTTGCCGGCGGCACTCTATTCCATCCGCTACATGCAGCACTATGCCGAGTACGGAGTCGCGCGCTATTACCCCTGCTTCCTGCTCTTTCTGGCCGCCATGTATGGATTGCTGACCACGACGGACATGATGTGGTCCTTCTTCGTTTTCTGGCAGCTCATGACGTTGCCGGGTTACGTGCTCATTCGGTTTGAATACAGGCAGGAGCAGAACCGGCGAGCCAGCCGCAAGTTTCTGATCATGATGCAGCTTGCCGGCGCAGCAATTATGGTAGGTGCGGCTTTGCTGGCGCCTGTACACGGGGAGCTAAGATTTGAATTTGAGAGCGTCGGCGCCAACCTGCCCGGCCTGCTGAGCAACCAACCAGGCACGGTAGCGCTGGGTTTCACTCTGTTCCTGGTCGGGTTTGGGATCAAGATGGGGATGTGGCCGTTCGGGCAGATGTGGCTGCCCGACGCGCATCCGGCCGCGCCTTCACCCGTAAGCGCCATGCTTTCGGGGGTGATGATCAAGACGGGCGTTTATGGCGTGATGCGCTACTTTCTCTGGCTGGTCCCAGCGGCGGCGCAGAACCAGTTTCCCCTGTCGCGCTGGGGCATGGTGGTTGCTTTGCTGGGCACGGTAACCCTCTTCACCGGAACCATGCAGGCACTGAAGCAGGAGCAGTCGAAGCGCCTGCTCGCCTTCCACAGCATCGGCCAGATCGGCTACATCCTGCTGGGTCTGGGCATTTGCATGGCTCTGTTGCCCGCGGGGCCCACGGCGGGCGCATTCGCGGTGCTTGGCTTGATTGGTGCGCTATTTCATGTGCTGAACCATGGATTGTTCAAAGGACTTCTGTTTCTGAATGCCGGCTCCATGCTGCATGCCACCGGTACGCAGAACTTGAACCAGATGGGCGGCCTGATGAAGTACATGCCGCTGACGGCGATCACCGCTCTGGTGGCATCGCTTTCTATCTCCGGCGTGCCTCTGTTCAATGGCTTCGCCAGCAAGTGGACCATATTGGTCGCTGCCATTCAGGGAGCCAGCTCGGCGAAATATCTGGCCATTTGCGCTGTGATCGCCATTCTGACCAGCGCGCTGACGCTGGCCTCCTTCATCAAATTTTTCGGGACCAGCTTCCTTTCGCGGACAAGTGAACTGGTGGCGGAGAAGGCGGGCCTGCAACCAGCTCGCCGCGGGACAACTGCTCGAGCCCACACAGGGAATTTGGAAGTGGGCTGGAGCATGCAGCTGCCACAAATTCTGCTGGCGGCTTTGTGTGTGGTGCTGGGTGTAGCGCCGGGCTTGGCATTCACGTTCCTGCAACAGGCAATCGCTGCTACGCCGAGCGCTGGACCTGCCATTGCGCAAACAATGCCGGTCGGAGCATTCGCCGGCCTCACCGGGCCGCAAGGCGCGGCTCTCTTTTTACCGTTAGCCTTATTGGCTGTTCTGGGCGTGACCTTTCTTATTGCTTACGCGATGTCGAGACTGGGCTTAGCGCCTCGCCGGGCTGCCGTACCCTGGCTATGCGGCTATGCGCCGGAAACGGGGCAGGAACGTTACATCGCTCACAATTTTTATGGAGAAATCAAGCGCCACTTCCAGTGGCTGGGCGGCGCCAATGATGGCAAGCCGGCAGTGGTAAAGGGACGGACATCGTGATTGCGCGTGAACGGCTCAACCAGCTGAAAGAAAAATTCGACAGCGCCATCTTGCGCGCTGATCTGCCCAGCGACCGCCAGCTGTTTGTGTGGGTCAAGCCGGAGGCGGTAAAGGACCTGTGTGGTTACATTTTCCGTGACCTGGATGCCCGGTATGTAATCAGCATCGGCGCCGACGACCGGCCATTCTCCGGTAGTTTCGTCGTGGCTCACGACTTCGCCTTCGATAAAGACCATGTGCTGTGCAGCTTACTGACGCAATTGCCCGCCGATGCACCAAGGATCGAGAGCATCTCCTACGTGATCCCTGCCGCCAACTGGGCGGAGCGCGAGATGCGTGACCTGGTGGGCATTGAGTGCGTTGGCCACCCCTATCCCAAGCGGCTGGTCCTGCCCGATGGCTGGCCCGATAATGTGCATCCCCTGCGCAAGGACGTTCCCTGGAACCATGTGCCGGAAGAGTTCAAAGAGAACGCCATCTTCGAATTCGAGGAGCCGCCCGAGGGCTGCACGGTCGTGCCTTTCGGACCCTTCCACCCCACGCTCGATGAGCCGGCGCATTTCCGGCTTTACGTGGAAGGGGAGATGGTGCGCGGCTGCGAATACCGCGGCTTCATGGCCCACCGCGGCATTGAGAAGCTGGCGGAATCGGTCATGAATTACAACGACATTCCCGTGCTGGCCGAGCGCATCTGCGGTATCTGCGGCTGCGTGCACAGTGTGGCCTACGTCCAGGCAGTGGAAGCGGCAGCAGCTCTGTGCCCGCCCGCGCGCGCCGAGTACATCCGCACCATCATGCTCGAGCTGGAGCGCCTGCACAGCCACCTGCTCTGGGTTGGTTTGGCCTGCCACATCGTGGGATTCGACACGCTCTTCATGCAGGCCTTCCGCATCCGCGAACCGGTCATGTGGGTGGCGGAGAAGATTACCGGCAACCGCAAGACTTACGGGCTATGCGTGGTGGGTGGAGTGCGCTGGGACATCACGCCGGAGCTGAAGGCCGAAGTGGGCAAGGTGCTAGACAAACTGGAGGCGGAATGGACCTCGGTAGTGGGCGCGGTCAGCCGCGACAAAAACATCCAGAAACGCACGCGTGGAGTCGGTGTAGCCGACAAGAACGTGGTGAAGAACGCAGGCGCGGTGGGCCCGGTGGCGCGGGCGGCAGGTGTGGACATTGATTGCCGGCGCGACCATCCCTACGCCGCTTACGACCGTGTGAATTTCCAGGTCATCACGGCTGAAGGCGGCGACGTCTGGTCGCGCGTAGTCGTGCGCATGAAAGAAGTGTTCGAATCCATCGCCATCATCCGCCAGTGCCTGGAGAAGATGGAGCCCGGGCCGCTGCAGCTGGAAATCAGAGACGAGCTGCCAGTAGGACGCATCGGCCTGTCATCAATAGAGGCGCCGCGGGGCGAGAGCCATCACTTTGTCATCACCGGGGAGAACAACCGGCCACGGCGCTGGCGCGTGCGGGCGCCCACCTACCAGAACCTGCAGGCGGTGCCGGCCATGATCCGCGATCAGCAGATCGCCGATATGACCATTTCGCTGGGCAGCATTGACCCATGTTTTTCCTGCACCGACCGCATGGAAACTATCGAACTGCGCTCGGGCGAGAGAAAGACCTGGTCGCAAAAGGAACTGCTGGCCTTGAGCCAGGGAAGGAAATAGCGCAATGCAGGCGGCGTGGGCGATTCTCGGCGGCACGCTGAATGTGGCGGTGGTCTTGGCGCTGGCGCCGCTGCTGCAGGGCGTGGTGCGCAAACTGACCGCCCGCATTCAATCCCGCCAGGGTCCGCCTCTGCTGCAGCCCTACTTCGACCTGCTGAAGCTGCTCGGCAAAGAAGACATTGAATCCGGAGAAACACCAGGCATGCAGCGCTTTGTCGCTCTCCTCTCGCTGGCTACGGTGCTGGCGGTTGCCTGTCTGCTGCCCATGGGCTTCGGCGCTCCCATGAATCTGGCGGGAGACGTCATCCTGCTCATCTACCTGCTGACGCTATGCGGAATTAGCACGCTGCTGGCGGGCATGGCGGCGGGTTCCACGTACTCGCTGATTGGGGTCAGCCGGGAAATGATGACCATGATCACCCTGGAGCCGCTGTTGGCAGTAGCCATTATCGTAGGTGCGCTGCACTCCGGGTCGCTGCGGCTGAACGCGGTTCTGAACGGCTCCCTGTACATGAGCAGCGGCATTCCCTGGTCCGGGCTGATCATGGCGGCGGTAATGCTGCTCTCTTTTCAGGCGTTCGTGCAGCGCGTGCCCTTCGACATTTGTGAAGCAGAGACCGAGCTGATGGAAGGGCCGCTGCTGGAGTACTCCGGCCCTAAGCTGGCGCTGTTTCACTATGCGCAAATGGCGCGGCTGATTATTTACAGCGCACTTTTCGCCGCTTTATTCCTTCCCTGGGGCGCGCAGTTGCCCTTCCCCCTGGGATGGCTGCTCTTCTGGGTAAAAGTAACTGCCATGGTGCTGCTGGTAACGGTGATTGCGGCCACGCACGCGCGCTACCGCATTGATCAGGCTCTGCGCTATTTCGCCGGCCTGCTCGCGGCTTCCACGGTGGCGCTGGTACTGGCTGTGTTTGGGTATTGAGGAGATGAGACCATTTCGCTGCTGAGCAAACTCGAAGAAACTCTGCTCTGCCTGAGCGCAGGGAAGGTCACTTTGCCTTATCCGCCGCAGGGGCAGGCGGTGCCCGAAGGCTTCCGTGGACGCCCGGTGTTCGATGCCGAGAAGTGCGTGGGCTGCGGCGGATGCGCCAACAACTGCTCGGCGCGCTGTATTCTGGTGTTCGACGTCTGCCAGGAGCTGCGCATCTTGCAGTACGTTGGCCGGCGCTGCACTTACTGTGGCCGTTGCGCCGAAGTTTGCCCCGAGAAAGCCATCACCATGAGCCAGGAGTTCGAAACCAGCACCAACAACATCAGCGACGCGCAGCAGCGCCTGGAGCTGTTCATGAGCACCTGCCAGCGCTGCGGGCGTTGCTTCAAGGATGAAACCGCGCTGGAAAAACTAAAGGTGACGGGCTATCGCTTCGACGATCTGCCCAACCAGCGCTGGATATTTGGTGCGCGGGCGTATCAGGAGAGCGAACCGGCGGTGAAAGACATCGCCATCGAGATGGATTGGTAGGCGGCCATGCTGAAGAACCTGTGCCAGAGAATGTTCGGCCGGTCGTTGTGGGTCTACCATGCCAACAGCGGGGGCTGCAACGGCTGCGACATCGAAGTGCTGAACGCGCTTACGCCTTACTATGACGCGGAGCGCTTCGGCATTAAGCTGGTAGGCTCGCCTCGTCATGCCGATGTTATGTTGTGCCAGGGTCCGGCCATGCGGGCCACAGCACGCGCCCTGCGCGCCGCCTACGATGCCATGCCTGCACCCAAGCTGGTGTTTGCCATCGGCTCCTGCGCCTGCGGCGGCGGCATGTGGTTCGATAGCTATTCCGTGCTGGGACCGGTGGAGAAGGTGATACCGGTGAGCTACTACATTCTCGGCTGCCCGCCGCGTCCGGAGGCCATCATTTACGGCGTGGCGGTCGCTTTGGGATTGCTGCCCAAGAAGGCCGCTCCGGTCCAGTTTAAGCAGGCGGAATTCCCCATTCCCCGCTACCACCCTCAAGACTTGAGCGGCCAGGGTGATCTGGTGATCTACGAGAAGGCCGAGAAAGTCTGAAAACGAAACCTATCACAGAGACACAGAGAAAATCACAGTTTGGAATATCATGCTGAGCGAGCACGCGCCAAGTTTGCGAGGCAAGCGCGAGGTGAAACACCTTGTGTTCAGACAAAATGCGTAGCCGCGGAGACAAATCTCCACGGCTACGCCGTGTTCTAAAACACAAACCGAGCGAGCAGATAGACCGTATTATTCCCGCCGGCATTGCGACCCACGGCGTCGTAATTATTGGCGGCGCCGTTGAAGCGTGTATAGCCGGTGTACTGCACTCCCAGGTCAAGGTTCTGGATCGGCCACACTGAGAAATTCAGGCTGTAACCGGTGCTCTGCGGGCTACCGGTGGCGCTGCCTGTCACCGCCGCCTGGGGAAACAGCAACGGGTCCCGTGTACCGGTAGTGGTGAACCATCCCACTGCCGCGGAATAGCGATTGCCGAAGTGATATTCCGCGTTGGTGTTGAAGGCGTTCAGATGGTGGTTGGCCAGCGCGGCTGCGCCGCCCGCCAGGGTCGCGACCAGGTCTGAATTCTCCCGCACGTAAGTGCCGCGCCAGGAGAATACGTCCTTGCCGATGGTCCGGTCGTACTGAAAATCCACGCCCGCATCCGTGTAGGTATCTTCCAGACCGGTAATTGCGTTGGGAGTAGAAGTCACGTGGATGCCGTAGGTGCCGATTTCAAAATTATTCTTCAGCCCGTTTTGCTGCCACGCGACGCGCCAGTAGGGCGCCACCCCGCGAATGTTAAAACCGAAATCAGTTCCGGTCGTGGGCTGGGAAGTTCCGATGTGGGCGGAGCGGTAGAGCGTGCCCGCGGCATACAGATGCTGGTCCCACATGGTATACCCGCCCAGGCCGGCCACATCCTGCCCCAGGGCGCCTTGAATAATGGGCGCGGCCGTGGGCGAAGGCGCCACGTCACTGGCAACGAATGGATAACCCCAGGCTGGAGTCGAATTCCACAGGTCTTCGACCGTGGGATTGTTGTTCAGGGTCAAGCCCAGAACCCATTCCTTTCCCTTCAGTTTTTTCACCCGCGCATAGCGGATGTCAGTATTGTCCATGCTGAAGTGGTCGCCTTGCGTGTCGTAGGTCACCTGCAGGAAGCTGCCAATGTGAGTGGACCAGGCTCCGGCCAGAAATAACGAGATGTCCTGAGGAAACTCCGCGTTGCCGTTTTGCGTGCCGGGCTGCGGCGCCTTGATATTGGTAAACGAGGCTTCGAACCAGGCGGAAAGCGGCAGGGTTGCCAGCAGGTCCAGGCCGGAGTGCCGCTTGTCCTGTTCGGCGGTAATGCCGCCGGTCTTCATCTTGTCTATGTAGCCGTACAGCTTGAACAGCCGCCCGGCAGGATTTAGTTCCGGCGGCGTGTAGTGGCAGCCGCTGCACGACAACCCTGTTTGTCGAGCATAACTGGGAACGGCCATTGCCCTGGGCGCCAGGAAAAGAGACAGGAACAGCGCAAACAGGCACACTATGGGGCTCTTTCTCATTGACCTCTCCTTCTTTTGCGAATCACGAACATAAATGGCGAGACTGCTGATGATGTAACGGCGCATTCTGCGCTCCTTACCTCTGAGGTATGAAGGCTTAAGTCTCCCCAAGCTGTTGACTGCAGCGAGACCCCGTGTCTCGTGTTTACGAATGTGGAGGAATTGTCGCTTTACGACGTACATAAGGCTGTAACTTTTGTCACAGCCGGTTGTGACTGCCGTCACAAAAAAAATTTGAGGTGTTGAGCAGAACCAAATCTGACCACAAGAGACACGAAGACACAGAGGCAACGAATCATTTGGGGATTCTCTCTGTACCTCTGTGTCTCTTTGTGAACAAAAAAGAAAGCGCGGAACCTGGGGCTCCGCGCCTTTCCGTCTACCAGGAGGAAAACTGGTCTTACTTGCCCAGGCTGAAATCAACCTTGGTGTTGCCCGCGATCTTCACCACCTGCGAAGTGGTCTTGCCGTTATGCCAAATCGTCGCTTTGTACTCGCCGTCGGGCACGTTCTGGATGAAGTAATCCCCCAGGATCTGGTCCGTCTGCGCATAGTAAGGAGTGGGAGTCACGATGATGTAAGCCGACATCTCGGGATGAATATTGCACAGGATTGGCACCACCCCGGCATGGTCGAACTTGTAAGTGGCCTTCTGGCCGCTGGGAAACGTACCCAGATTGTGGTGCAGCTTTTTGTCCCCGCCGATGGACGACCAGTAAACGTTGTGCGCGCCGGCATCGCCATTGTCGAATTCCACCGTCGCCCCTACCGGAACCACCAGCACGTTGGGGATGAACTTCATGCCTTGCTGGTTCATTTTGTAGACCTGCGTAGCCGCGGGCGCGGGCGCGGTGGCCTGCACCGACTGCAGATAAACCACGGATTGTCCCTGCGCACCCTTCACACTGCCGCTAAGCGTGCCGGCGCCGGCTACAAGGCTCAGAGCCAGGAAGCTTGCTATCGCAATAAGAAAATTCTTTTTCATGATTTCTACCTTTCCTGAATTTCAGCCCTTTCCTGAGCTGAAGCTTGGGGTTTTTCAATGCGCGTTCAGGATAAGAAACTCGTCACAGGGGGGATATGACTTTTATCACGGGCTAGTGTGACGGCCGTCACAAGCACGGGTCACGCTGGAAAGGGGTCAAAACCGGCCCGCCTGCCAGCGATGCTGCGCGGCGGCAATGCATTGCCATTAAAGGAGTTTCGCTGCATTAGGCTTGTGGTGAGATTGGCGGCCAGCATCGCAATAGGTTCGTGCGCGGGCGGGTGATCGGAACGCAACTCGCAGACGTCAAGCACCTATCTACTCGTACCTCAACGCTACCATGGGGTCCACGCGCATGGCCCGCCGTGCAGGAATGGCACATGCTGTGAGCGCCACAATTGCCAGCACAATGGACACTGATACGTACGTCACCGGATCGGTTGCGCTTACCGTCAGAAAGGTGCCCACAAGACGAGCGAGTGCAAGAGCACATGCCGCTCCTAGGAGCAGACCCAAGGAGACGATCAAGATTCCCTGACGGAAGATCATGCGCAGGATCTCCCCAGGCTGCGCGCCCAGCGCCATGCGCACCCCAATTTCGTGAGTGCGTTGGCTGGCGGCATAAGAAATTACGCCATACACTCCCACCACCGACAGCACGAGGCCGAGGCCTCCCAGCGCCGCCGTCAACCCTGCCCCCACCTGAAAAATCAGAAATCCATTCAAGCTGTAGAGGGCCTGGCTCATGGTCTTCATTTCAAACACCGGGAGGTTGGGAGCAAGGGCTGAGACGGCTTGCTCTAATGCTGGAATCATGCTCCCTGGGTCCCCGGTTGTCCGCACCTGCACCGTCTGTAAAGTGGCAGCTTCTGCGTGTTGCGCAAGAGGCAGATAGACGTAAGGCTGGCCGGCGCCGGCAATGGTGAAGAACTGATAGCGCGCATCACGGGCAACCCCCACCACCTTGAGATTGTGTTTCGTATCTCCAGCCAGTTTGAATTCGTGGCCCACCGCGTCCTGATTGGGCCAGAAGCGCTTGGCGAAAGTCTCATTAACAATCGCGACGTAGGGAGCACTTTCATTATCTGCGTCGGTGAAGGCTCGGCCGTGCAGCAGGGGGATACGCAGGGTATCGAAATACTGCGTGCTGATGAAATTCGTCAGTGCAACCGGCGCTCCCTGTCCTGGCGGCGGCTGATATCCCTCCACCAGAGGGCTGTCAGAACTACCGTAATAGCCGAAAGGGACCGAAGAAGCGCTGGTTGCCGAGACCACGCCGGGCGTAGTTCGAATGCGCGCCAGTAATTCCCGGTAGAACTCGCGAGTCTGCTCGGGATGATAACCAATTTCGGCCGGATCCATGGTGAGGTTCACCACCTGCGCGGCATCGAAGCCGAGATTCGTCTGTTGCACGTGCCCGAGGCTGCGCGTAAACAATCCGGCCATGATGAGCAACATGAGCGAGCCCGCCACCTGGCTGACGACCAGCGCCGTGCGAACCCGCTGCCGGGTCCCAATTACCCCGCGGCCTCCTTCATGCAACGCGCTGCTCAAGTCGCGGCGCGCGGCACGCAACGCGGGGAACACGCCCACGACCACTCCGGTTAGCAGCGCCACAATGAACGCATAGGCAAAGACGCGCCAATCGAAATTCAACTCCAGAAGAACCGGCAGATCGGTCTGGAGATTTATCGAGGTTAGTGCGGTGGTGCCCAGCCAGCCGATAAGCAAGCCGGCGGCGCCGCCGAGCACGGCCACCAGGATGCTCTCGATTAGCAGTTGCCGCACCAGCCGGCCGCGGCGGGCGCCGAGTGCGGCGCGGATCGCCATTTCCCGGGCACGCGTACTGGCCCGCACCAGCAGAATGTTAGCCACATTTACGCAGGCCAGCAGCAGCACCAGCCCTGCCAGGCCGAGAAAAAGCCCGCATATCAGGTTGAGGCTGTTGGTCCGCGGGTCGCCCAACCGGCTCCGCGATTCCGGAAACACCATCATCATCAGGTTCTTATCAACATCCGGATATTGCTGTGCCAGGCGCTGCGCTACCAGGCCGATGGCGGCCTGTGCCTGCTGCGGGCTCACGCCCCGGCGCAGCCGTCCCAGCAGAATCAGCCCACGCTGGCCGCGATTACTCATGAAATCCGGCGGTTGGTCAATCAGTGTCCCCATGCCCAGCGGCACATACCCATCTACGGAAAGAAATGGCGCGATTCCGTGAAAACCCTGGGGAGCGATTCCCACCACGGTAAGCGGGTGGCCGTTTACCGATACTCTTGTGCCGAGAATGCCCGGATCGCCGCTGAGGCGCTGCTTCCAATAGGAGTAGCTGAGGACGATCACCGGATCTGAGCCTGGCGCGCTTCCTTCCGACGGCAAAATCAAACGGCCCAATGCCGGCTTCAGACCCAGGGCGGAGAAGAAGTTGCCCGTAACGTAATTGGTGATGACCCGCTCCGCCTTGTTTTCCCGGACACGGAGCCCTACCAGGTCGGGCGCGTAGCCGAACACATCATCGAATGCGGCCGTGCTCTGACTTGCAAGTTCCCGATAATCGGGCACGGAAGAACCGGGAAACAGAACTTCCTGGTTCCCCTGTTGCTGCCAAATCGTGGTCAGTTGTCCTGGGTCCCGGACTGGCAGTGGACGTAACAGCAGCCAGTCTACGATGCTGAAGATAGCTGCGTTCGCGCCGATTCCCAGCGCCAAGGTGAGGACTACGATAACGGCAAAACCTGGCGACCTGCCTAACTGTCGGGCCGCATAGCGGAAGTCCTGGAGCACTGTTCCTCCTTGGAACGCTGGCAATCAAAGTGGAGAACCCCGGGGTGGTGCACCCTAACGGCCACTCCGCAAATTGCAAGTTGCTGAAAAATCTGCCCTACACGCGCGTTCTGCTCGCAGGCAGCGCGTCATGGTGTTCAGATTTGCGTTTTTCTGTTCGAAATCGCACATCGTCCGCGCCCGGCCTTGGAGCTGGCTAGCAAAGGGTTACGGATTAGAAAGAAAGGTCGACATGGCTTCTGTCGTTTGCCGGCTTCTAACCGATGGGGCGGTGGCTCAGGATCCAATTCAAGCCGTTTCAGGAAATCAGAGAGGTATGTCCTTCATGATACTTGGCTGCCCCCCAGGGATTCGAACCCCGATATGCTGATCCAGAGTCAGCTGTCCTGCCGTTGAACGAGGGGGCAGCAGGCTGGCAGCTCGCTGCGGCTGATAAAGCCTGCGCGAACTGACTTGATTTTATGGGCTGGAGCGGCGGCGGTCAAACTCCAGTGGGCAGCGGGCAGTGTTCAGTGCCCAGAAGCCAGTTTGTCAGTCCTGCCGAATTGTGCCTGACATCGGAACCGCTACGCCCGCGCTCTTCCTGACTACTGACTCCCGACTCCCGACTACTGCATACTGAACCTGGCCATTGGCCACTGCCTCTGTACAATGGCCACGTGTTTGCCCGACGCACCAACTGGAAGCTGGCGCCCAATCGGCTGGCGCAGGCGCTGCAGCGGCGCCGCGCCATGGGCGCGGAAATTCTCGACCTCACCGAATCCAATCCCACGCGCTGCGGCCTGCGCTATGACGAGTTGCAGATCCTCTCGGGGCTGGCGCAGCCAGGGTCGCTGCACTATCAGCCCGATCCCAAAGGGCTGCGCAGCGCCCGCGACGCTGTCGCCGCCTACTATGCAGAGCGCGGAACGGTGGCCGCTGTCATTGACCCTGATCACCTAATCCTCACCACCAGCACCAGCGAAGGCTACTCCTTCGTCTTCCGCTTGCTCTGTGATCCCGGCGACGAGGTGCTGGTTCCCTCTCCCAGCTACCCCCTGTTCGAACTCCTCGCCGATGTGCAGGACGTCAAGCTGGTCCCCTATCTGCTCTTCTACGATCACGGCTGGCACCTCGACCTGCATTCGTTGCAAGCCGCTATCAGCGCGCGTACTCGCGCTCTGCTGGTTGTGCACCCCAACAATCCTACCGGGTCTTATGTGAAGCCAGGCGAGGCGGAAGCGCTCAGTCAATTATGCCGTCAACACGAACTGGCTCTGGTCTCCGATGAAGTCTTCCTCGACTACGTCCACGCCGGATCTCCGCGTCCGAGTCTCGCCGGGAGCACCGGCGCGCTCACCTTCACTCTCAGCGGGCTGTCAAAAATATCCGCCTTGCCGCAAATGAAGGTGGCATGGATCGTGACCAGCGGCCCGAAGGAACTGGCTGTCAGCGCCCGCGAGCGTCTGGAAATGATTGCCGATACCTACCTCTCACTCAGCACTCCGGTGCAGTTGGTAACGCCACGCCTGCTCGAGCGGCGGCATGCCATAAGCCGCCAGCTACTCCACCGTATTGCTGCCAACCTGGCGGAACTGGACTCACAACTGGCGCGTCAGAAGGCTTGCGATCGCCTGCAAATTGAAGGCGGCTGGTATGCGGTGCTGCGCGTACCAGTTACGCGGTCTGACGAGGAACTGGCCGTGGAGTTGCTGGAGCGGGAATCGATTCTGGTTCATCCGGGACACTTCTACGACTTTCCCGGAGATGGCTATCTGGTGCTCAGCCTGATCACGCCCACAGAACAATTCCGGAAGGGAGTAGGGCGGCTGCTGCCCCACATCTCCTTGGGCAATCTCAGTTCTTAACCACAGAGGACACAGAGAGCGCACGGAAAATTGTGACTTTTCGATTGAAGATTGAAGAATTAAAAGCCGCGGGCTGCGACGGCAGCAAGATCAACACTGAAAGTCATGAAATACTAATTGTCTTCCTCTGTGAACTCTGCGTCCTCTGTGGTGAGAAAACCTAGCGGGTCAGGAAGGGATTGCTTTCGCGCTCGTCGCCAATCGTGGTCTGCGGGCCGTGGCCCGGCACCACGACCGTTTCGTCCGGCAGCGCCAGCACCCGCTGATGCAGCGAGCTCATGATTTTCTGAAAGGAGCCGCCGGGCAGGTCGGTGCGCCCAATGCTGCCGGCAAAAAGCGTGTCGCCTGCGATCAGCTTCTGCTGGGCGGCAAAATACAGGCACACGCTGCCCTCCGTGTGTCCGGGCGTATGCAGGACGGCGGCCTCCAGGCTGCCTACGCGCAGCTTGTCACCCTCCGCCAGAGGCTGGTCAATTTCCACTCTGCCGGGCGTGGCCATGCCCACCCACGCCGCCTGCACGTCCAGCATCTTGAGCAGAGCGTAATCGTTCTGGTTGAGCAGAATGGGCGCGCCCGTGCGCTGGCGCAGTTTCATGGCGCCGCCGACGTGGTCGATGTGGGCATGCGTAATCACAATCTGCTTCACCGTCAATCCGTGCTTCTGAACCAGCGCCATGATCTGGTCGATCTCATCTCCGGGATCAATCACCATGGCCTCGCGTATGCGCTCGTCACCCACCACGGAGCAATTGCACTGTAGCGGTCCCACGGGGATGATTTCGTGAATCATGCGAGGCAGTGGCCAGTGGACAGCTAAAGACATGGCCTGGCAAATGGTATCAAACCCCCGCGTTTCGGCGAGGGCGTGGCTCACGGTGTGCACAAATAAATGTGCGCCGGCAGGATATTGAGCAGCTTGAAGTCCTGCTGCACGTCGCCAAAGATGGCCTTCACATAGGGCAGCACCGTGCGCGTGAACTGATAAACCAGAAAGGCTCCCTGGGGATGAAGGACGTAGCGCGATTCGCGCGTAACAACCCGGCGGATGCGGTCGGGCAGCAGGGTGTAAGGGATGCCGGAAATAATGTAATCGGCGTGCGGCAAATTCAGCTGCTGCAGGATAGTGCGCACGTCGGCCGCCGACCCATACACCAGCCGCAAACGCGGATCGTGTATTTCATTCTGCAGAAATTCAACGAACTCGGGATTGAGCTCGATGGCTACCAGGGTGGCCTCCGGGCCAATGCGCTTCAGGATCTCTCTGGTGAGAGTGCCCACGCCTGGCCCGTACTCCACAACAATCCGCGCCCGCCGCCAGTCAATCAGCGAGAGCAGGTGCCTGACCAGGAAGGGTGAACTGGGCACCACGGAACCCAGCAGCTTGGGATAACGGAAGAAGTTTCTGGCAAAGAGAAAAGCGTGACGGGAAACCGCTCGGGAGCGCTGCCGGAGCAGCAACGTTTCTTGTGTGATCATCCTTGAGCCTTGTCCGGAATTCTCCGGGTCTGCAACACTCCTGAACCGCGGTTCGTGTCAAATTGGAGCAGATAACTATGTTTTGGGTTGTTCGCCCCTGCAAAAGCCGAGTGGTACCCCGGAGGGCTACAACAAAAGTTAATCCCACGCGCTGCGGCCGCCCTGTAGCACCGGGTCATTGTACAGGGCCAGAGGCCAAGTGTCGCGGTTGCAGACGGTTGCAATCGGCGAACACATCCTTGCTCTTATCCTACAGCGCCCGCCTTGTAATTGGTATGTGACCTACATCACTGCCTTGGCGGGCAGTAAAAGCGACACTGGTGCTGGAAAATGACCGCGGATGCGGCCTGCGGTGAGGAGAAGCCTTATGTCAGAACTTTTCGAAGCCGAAGTGAAAATGGAAAAGCAGTCCACGATTGTGCCGCTCCTTCTGCTTCTTTCCCTGATGGCAGCGGTTCTAGGGGTGGTGGCGTATGTGGTGTTAGAGGTCCGCGCGCGGCAGCCGCTCTCAACCAAGGAAGCAGCCAGCGTGGTGGAGAACATCATTAAGGCTCAGGGCCCTGCGATTCTCCACTTCCATGCCGGCTTGGTCATGCCCAGCGTGGACGAGAAGCCCCGGGATCCGCACTATCGTCTGCTGGAGAAAGCGGGAATTGTGAAGACAGCTAAGGCCGCGGGCGGTGGCACCATGGTCACTGTGCTGCCTACGGGCGATCGTCTGTCCTCTATTCCAGGTTTCAAGAAATGGAAGAACGCCGACGGCACAACTTCCTACGCCATACCTTTGGCGCAGCGACAGCTGGTAGATGTTTCCAAGGTCACCATGAACGGGGTGAATGACGCGGTAGTGGAATACACCTGGAAGTGGGTGCCTAACCAACTGGGTGACGATTTCGACGCTGCCGGCGACCGCGTGAAGGCTTTCAACACCTGGGACCGTTCTACTTTGATTGATAAGTATGGCGCCGATTTCTACCACGCTGCTCCGACGCGCGCTTCGGTCAATCTTATGCGCACGGACAAAGGCTGGAAGATCGCGACCGAGTAAAACGCCAACTCAGGAGCCGTTAAGAAACGAGCCGCATCAATCCGCGCGCCGGCAGATCGGGAACCAGAAAGCGCGATCCCCGCACCCCGGCGGCGCGTGCCAGCGCTTCGGCCGCCATGTAGCCGCTGCGCACGGCTCCCTCCATCGTTGCCGGCCAGCCAGTAGCCGCCCAGTCGCCAGCCAGAAACACGCGCGGCCAGGCGGTCACAGCCGGCGGACGGTGCCGGTCCACGCCCGGGGCAGGAGACCAGGTGGCGTGAACTTCCTTAATCACAGTGCTTTTCACCAGCCGGGACCGGCCAGCGGCGGGAAAGAACTCTCCCATCTCCCGTAGCGCCAGATCCACGATTTCATTCTTCGGCTTGTCCACCAGGCTTTTGGAAGAGCTCACCACCAGTTCGATATAGCTCCCACCACCTTCCGGCTTTCGCTCCAGGAGTTTCGATTTGTGAAACATCCATTGAATAGTGCGGTCGAGCAGTACTGCATGGTCCAAGTCCGTGATCGAACGATCAAACCACAGATGAATTCCGGTGATGGGCGAGCTCTTCAGTTGCTCCACCGCGTGCCGCAGCGGTTCCGCCACTTCGCCCTGCGGCAACACCGCATCCGTTGCGTTGAAGGGTAAAGCCAGCACGGCGAAATCAAATTCGACTTCTTTCCCCGCGACGCACAACTTGACCTTTGCTGGATCGGCGGCAAAGACCTCCACCGGAACCCGCAACTGCACTTCCCCGCCCCGCTGGCGAATGTAATCTCCGGCGGCGTTGTACAACTCAGTGAGCGGCACAGTGGGCACACCCATGCGCCCGGCGGCAGCGGATTTCAGGAACGATTCACGAAATACCTGGGCCCCATAATGCACCGAGCTGAGCTCCAGTTCCTCGTTCAGCGCGCTGACCAGCACCACCTTCCAGAAGCGCTCGATGGCGCCCTGCGTCTGTCCATGGCGCTCCAGCCATTGCCGAAAATTTTCACTGTCATCGTCCTGGGCTCCTCGCGCAATGGCCACCATGGCGCGCCCAATCGCCAGCTTATCGCGAAGTCCCAAGGATGGCGCCAGCAGGAACGATGGCGCGGTATGCAGGGGCGCGGGCAGCCAGGTGGGCGAAATCGCCGACTGCCGCCCGCCCGGCTCCACAAACACCAGACGGTCGAACCAGCGGATCTTCTCCTCCACCCCTGTGCGACGATAGAAATCCACCAGGTTGGTGCAGCAGCCCAGAAGGACGTGCTGGCAGTTATCCACCACCTCACCGGTGCCGGGATGCTGGTAGGAAGAAGCGCGCCCGCCAAGGTAGGGGCGGCGCTCGAAGAGAGTCACTCGAAAACCGGCCTCTGCCAGGGCGCAAGCTGCGGCCAGCCCCGCCAACCCACCGCCGACCACCGCCACAGTGTGGCGGGGTTGGCTGGAGCCGCCGCTCATGCGGTGAAGCGGCGCGCCAGGCCGCGCGTCAGAATGGACACCTTCTCCGCCTTAGTCAACCGCACTCGGTGGCTCAAGACGTCGTAGCCGCGCTCGGAGATTTTCTCCAGCAACCGCCGATAAATGGTCACCAGTACCCACAAAGCGGGCTGGCTATCGGGCTCGACCAGCGGAATCAGCTCCTCGGCAGCGCGGTAATAGCCGCGTGCCCGCTCCGCTTCCAACTCCAGCACCGGACGCAGGCGCTCAATCTCGGGGCTTCGCAGCGCTGAGGCCGAAAGGCCAAACATTGCCAGGTCTTCCTTGGGCAGATAAATGCGGCTCATGGCCGCATCTTCCTTGACGTCGCGAATTATGTTCGTGAGCTGGAAGGCGACGCCGCACTGTTCCGCCAGCTTCTCCGCGGCGGGATCCTCGTACCCGAAAATACGGATGCAGATGAGCCCCACCACCGAAGCCACGTGGTAGCAGTAGCGGTAAAGTTCGTCGAATGTCTCGAAGGAGAGCTTCAACCCGGGACCATCGAGCATTTCGCGCACATCCATGGCCGTGCCTTCCACCAGCGCGTCCAGAAGTTCCGGCTTGATTCTGAAAACCCGCACCGTATCCGCCAGCGCCAGCAGCACCGGCTCGTCACTCATGCCGCCGGCGAGCACGGAATGCATCTGGTTGCGCCAGTCTTCCAGCCGGGCCAGACGCTCTGCCGGGAGCCGGCCGGGATCGTCGCTCAGGTCATCGCTGTGGCGCATGAAAGCGTACACCGCGCTGAGGGCGTCCCGCTTAGGCCGGGGCAGGGCCATGAAGGCGTAATAGAAGTTTTTGGCGGCAGAGCGGGCAATGCGGCGACAGACGCTGTAGGCGGTACTCAGCTGCGATTCCGTTACTACTGCGGGAACGGCCTGGTCGCTGGCGCTCATAGCAGCTTCTTCAGCCCGGCACGGGCTACCAGCGCCAGTTTGCGTGGTTTGGAGATGACCGGCCGGCGGCGCAGCACATCGTAGCCCTGGTCTTCGATTGCCTGCAGAATCGCTAAACCGCCGCGGCTGAACAGCTCGATGTCAATTGCGAGTTCGCTATCCACCTTTTCAGCCAGCGGCAAGCCTTTGTGGAACCACTCACGGGCGCGCTGCACTTCAAAACGCATCAGCTCCAGGAACTGCGGCGTGCCACGTCGTTCGGCGATGTCATTCTCCGTTACACCCAAACGGCTAAGATCTTCGAGCGGGAGGTAGATGCGCCCTTTGCCGTAATCCACGGTCACATCCTGCCAGAAGTTAGCGAGTTGGAGCGCGGTGCAGGTGTAGTCGGAAAGCTGCTGCCGCTCGCCATCGCGATAGCCGCAGGCATAAAGAACCAGCCGCCCTACCGGATTAGCCGAGTAATGGCAATACCCCAGAACATCCTCGAAGGTTTCATACCGGCTGACGCGCTGGTCCTGTCGAAACGCGGTCAGCAGATCGGCAAATGGTTGCCGCGGAATATCGCAGTCGCGCACTGTCTCCGCCAAGGCCACGAACACAGGATGGCGCGGCCGTCCCGCATAGCAGGCGTCTAGTTCACCTTCCCAAATGTCGAGCAACTGCAGCGCATGCTGCGGATTGCCTACCTCGTCGCCCAGGTCATCAGAGATGCGGCAATAGGCGTAAATGCTGTGGAAGTGCGGTCGCAGACGGCGCGGCAAAAACCAGGTAGCGACGGAAAAATTCTCGTAGTGCGTGCGCGCCAGGCGTTCGCAATAGGCCCGCGCCTCCTCCAGCGAGGGCGTCACAGCGGGGATGGCGTACTCAGGCGGCAGCGCCCGCCAGCCGGGCGCATCGCTTGTCGCCATAGGCTGGGATCCGTTGCTGGCGATGGATGGCATAAAGCTGCGGTTCCCAGTCGTCACTCGCCCTAGTGTCCGGGGATGATGGCGGTTTTGATGTCGCCGTTGCGGTTCAGCATGTGGTGTAGCACCTGCTGCAAGCGCGAAAGCGGCGCTTCCCCAGTAATGTAGTCGGTGCCCCGGATCTTGCGTTCAGCTATCAGAGCAAAGGCGCGCCGCACCGTCTCCGGGGTGTGATGGAAGGTAGCCTTCAGCGTGATCTCGGAGTAGTGCAGCCGGTTGGTATCGAGCTGCACCTTGGTGCCGCTGGCGCAACCGCCGAAAAAGTTCACCGTGCCGCCTTTGCGCACCATCTCCACCGCCCATTCCCAGGCCTGCGGGCGGCCCACCGCCTCGATCACAATGTCGGACCCGCGCTTCTCCCGGGTGAGCACGCGCACTGCTTCCACCGCGTCCGAAACCTTGGTGATCTGCACCACGTCATGGGCACCCATGCGTTTGGCCGCCTGCACCTGTGTATCACGCTTGACCACGGCGATCACGTGGCACCCGGTCAGCCGCGCCACCTGCACAAACATCATGCCGATAGGCCCGCCGCCGATTACGGCCACCGTATCGCCGATTTCTGGCTTGGTTTCATGCAGCCCGCGCAGCACGCAAGCCAGCGGCTCGGTCATGGCCGCTTCTTCAAAGCTCACGCCCGGCGGCATGGCCAGCATGTTGGATTCGACAATGCGGCGCGGAATGCGGATGTACTCAGCGTAAGCGCCATTATTGAACAGCAGGTCTTCGCACAAATTTTCCTGGTGCTTGGAGCAGTAAAAGCACGCCTGGCAGGGCGCGGAGTTCAGCGAGACCACCCGCATGCCCTTGCGAAACCCTTTGACCCCGGGCCCAACTTCCTCGATCACGCCGGCCAATTCATGGCCAAACAACGCCGGCGGCACAATCATACGAGCGTGGTAGCCGCGCTGGTACACCTTCAGGTCGGTGCCGCAGGTGAGCGCTACCTGCACTTTGATAAGCACCTCGCCTTCCCCTACCCGGGGAATGGGGACCTGTTCAATTTTGACGTCCTCTTTACCGTAGAGGACCGCCGCTGTCATCTTACCGTTCACTCTGAGTGTCCTTCCCATGCGCTGCCCGGCTGAATAACGATCTTCAGCGAGTCCGCGTGCGGATGAGCAGCCAAATTAAGCGCCTCCAGGCTGTCCTCTAAGGAGAAACGATGGCTGATCAGCCCTTCCAGGTTCATCTCCCGGCTGAAAACAAAACGCACCGAGTCCTCCTGCAGGTCCACAGAAGCGCTATATGAACCAAGCAACGTTTTTTCGTCCACGCAGACTGCTGCCGGGTCAATCAACGCCTCCCCGTGCACCGTCTGCGCAAACAAAAGCACCCGCCCCCCGGGACGGCAGGCGTCCATAGCGGGACGAATCAGCTTGTTGCCTCCAACTGCCAGGATGACTGCGTCGGCCCCACGCCCCTCGGTGAGTTCCTGTATTCGCGAAACCAGATCGGTTTGCGAGACATCTACCGTTTCCTCTAGGCCGAATGCTTTAGATATTTTAAGCCTCTCAGGAAACAAATCGGAAGTTATTACCCGCACCCCTGCCCTCTTTGCAAGTGACCCGAGGATGATACCGATAGGCCCTTGCCCGATAACTACCACGGTTTCATCCGCTTGCAGGCGCAGCGTCTCTATTCCTTTCTGGCACGTGTTCACCGGCTCAACAAAGCACGCCTGCTCGAACGACACCTCGTCCGGAACTCGCACTACGCCTCCGTCCACAATCCAATCCATGACCCGCACGTACTCGGAAAAGCCGCCGCCGCTGGGCTCATATCCCGCAGTGCAGCCCACCTTCTTGTACACCGGACATTGCGCAAATACCTTGTGACGGCAGTAGTAGCACTTCCCGCAAGGAATGTGGTGGAAGGCCATCACACGGTCGCCCACTCGGAACCGGGTCACATTCTGCCCCACCGCTGCCACCACTCCCGAGGTTTCGTGGCCGAAGATGCGGGGCGCAGAATGGGAACCGGTGGCGATCTTCTTCAAGTCAGTACCGCAAATGCCGCAAGTGTGTACCCGGATCAGCAGCTCTCCTGGACCGATATCAGGCACCGGAACGGTCTCGAGGCGCACGTCTTCCTTGCCGTAATACACGGCTGCCCGCATCGTGGCCGGAATCGCTTCCCGCCTCTGCTTCACCGTAAATTGGCCCGCCACAGCCATCAATGCCGTCCCGATCCCATGGGGTGGAGATCCGCCTCGCCTATGCCCACATTGCTCGCAGGCTGGTTGTACCACTCCAGCCAATCGCACAGCGTGGTAGCGGCCCGCTCACTGTTGCGCTTCAGATAAAGCAGCTTCTTCCACAACCAGGGACGGATGGCCGCAAATCCCACCAGCGCGCCGCTGCGGAAACGCCCATCAGGGCCGATGAATCGCTCCAACTGGGGAAACTCGAAATCGTACGCGTCGGAAATGGCCTTCACTGCCATGAAATCCACCTTCCGCGTCACCGCCCCGCGCGCCACTGCCGCGGCTTCCATATCCACGGCAGCGGCGCCATAAGCGTTTGCCAGCTTCTTCTTCTGCTCCACACTGGCCACTGAATTCCAGCTCACCAGCGTGCCCTGTCCCTCTGCCATTTCCAGAACGCTGCCGTCGCTTGCATCTACCAGGCGGTTGGGGATGAACAGGCTCCCCACTCGCGCGCTGGGAACCAGGCCGCCCGCCAGTCCTACCGAGATAACCAAGTCTGGCTGATACAGCCGCACCATGGCTTCGCAAGCTCGCCGCGCCGGTTCCGCCCCGATTCCGCAGCAAACCAGCACTGCGCGCGCATTCTCATAAAATTTGTAGCGCCTGCCTTCGTATTCCCCCTTGCAGGCGCGCCAGTTCTTGATGGCCCCAGCAACCTCTCGCTCCAACGCGGCAATAATGGCAACCTTCGGCATAACTCCAACTGACTAGCTACCAGGATTTGCTTCTGCCCGGCGGCCCGCTCGATGACTTAGTCAGCTATGCGTATCCGTGACTCCGAAACCACTCCACTGCCCGGCGTAAAGCGTTATCCACCGGTACAATCTTCCAACTCAACTCCCGCTCGGCCTTGGCCGACGATACGAACATCTTCTTGCGCCCCATGCGCACCGCGTCCACGGTTACGCGCGGCTCACGCCGCAACAGCAGCCCGGTGACGGCCGTATCCACCATTCCCGACGCCATCGCGACCGCATAGGGCAGCTTCACTCGGGGCGAAGGCAGCCCAGTGATGGCGGCCAGCTTGTCCAGAATCTGTTTCAGTGTCAGGTTCTCCCCACCCAAAATGTATCGCTCTCCACGCTTTCCTTTTTCCAGGGCGGCCATGTGTCCGCGCGCTACCTCCGTCACATCCACCAGGTTCAGGCCGGTATCTACGTAGGCCGGAAACTTGCCTTTCAAAAAGTCAACGACGATACGGCCCGTGGGCGTCGGCTTGATGTCCCGCTCACCCACCGGCGTGGTCGGATTCACCACCACCACATCCACCTCGCTGCGTCCGGCTTCCAGCGCGACCTGCTCGGCCTGAAACTTCGACCTCTTATAGTGGCCGATCATGTCCCCCAGGCTCACCGGCGAATTCTCATCCGCCAAATGCCCGTTTGATGTGAAACCCATCGTGGCCACACTGCTGGTATAAACTACGCGCCGCACGCCAGTTTGTTGCGCCATCTGAATGACGTTCCGAGTTCCCTCCACATTCGACCGGTACATCTCCTGGGGCTCGCGCGTCCACAGCCGGTAGTCGGCAGCCACGTGGAACACTGCCTCGCAGCCGGCCATCGCTTTACGCAACGACTCGGGGTCGCGCAGGTCGCCCGCAACCCGCTCTCCCGCTATGCCTTCCAGATTGGCCGTGAGACTCGTGGGGCGGACTAGAAGGCGAAGCTCGGCTCCCTGGTCGGCCAACAAACGCGCCACGTGACTGCCGACGAACCCCGTAGCTCCTGTGACCAACGCCTTCATGAGGGTGTGAGGGCGCTATTCGATTTCTTCCGGGTGCAGCGAAATGTGCTCGCCCGCCGTGCGCTTCTCCCAGTACTGGCGCACCCAGGTTTCCCAGCTCTTGCCCGCCGCCATATCGCGCCCGGTGAAGGCCAGGGCGGCGATCTCGGCGTAGCTGACGGAAATCTTCCCGCCTCCGGTCTTGAGCAGGATGCGCACGAAGGAATCTTCCAGCGTGCGCCCCGTGCGCCGATCGAAAACGTAGCCTTCCAACGTAGTTCCGTCCTTGCGCGTAATCAGCACGTCACCGCGGTAGTCGAAAGCCTGCTCTAGCGCTGTTCGCACTTCTTCCGCGTCAGCCAGTTCCGGCACCCAGCCCTGCAGGTTTTCGCGGTGCTTCCCCGGAGCGACCTCCAGTACGTCCGGGTTGCTGGCGGGCTGGTGTCCGGCTTCTCTACCGCTCACGCCCGTATCTCCTGCTGCGAGTTGTTCTCGATTTGTACCAGCGGATTGTAGCTGTGCACCGGGCGTACCGGCTCTTCCAGCAGCTTAAGGGCGCCCGCATCCGGATACGTATGGAAGAACGTGGCCTTTACCGTGTCCCACAGGCCGCCCAGGGAGCTGAAAGTATGATTCACCGCGGAAGCTTCATAGCCGCTGTGCACCATGCAGTTGGCGCAGCGCGGGTTGCCGGACTCGGTGCCGTAGCGCTCCCATTCGGTAGCTTCCAGCAGCTCCTGGAATGTATCGGCGTAGCCGTCCTGGAGTAGATAGCAGGGTTTCTGCCAGCCGAAAATGTTGAAGGTGGGCATGCCCCAGGCAGTGCAGGGGTAATCGCGCTTGCCCATCAAAAATTCCAGAAACAGCGGCGATTGGTTGAAAACCCAATTCGGCTTACGATTGGCCAGAATGGCACGGAACAGCCGGCGGGTGCGGGCCCGCCCCAGGAAATGGTTCTGATCAGGCGCCTTGTCATAGGAGTAGCCGGGCGAAAGCATCATTCCCTCCACTCCCACCTCCATCATTTCGTCAAAAAAGGCTCGGACACTCTTGGGATCGGCGCCATCGAACAGCGTAGTATTCGTGGTCACACGGAAGCCGCGTCGCAATGCTTCCTTGATGCCTTGCACCGCTTTGTCGTAGCCGCCTTCCATGCACACGGAGAAATCGTGGTGCTCGCGCTGCCCATCCAGGTGTACCGAAAAGGTCAGGTACTTGCTCGGCTGGAATAGATCAATTTTTTGCTTAAGCAGCAGCGCATTTGTGCACAAGTAGATGTATTTCTTGCGCTCTACCAGGCCGGCGACAATCTCGCCGATTCGGGGATGCAGTAGCGGCTCGCCCCCGGGGATGGACACCATGGGCGCGCCGCATTCCTCTACCGCCCGAAAGCATTCCTCCGGGGTGAGTTCCATCTTGAGCACGTGGCCCGGGTACTGGATCTTGCCGCAGCCGGCGCAGGCCAGATTGCAGCGGAACAGCGGTTCCAGCATGAGGACGAGCGGGTAGCGCTTGCGTCCCTTCAGCTTCTGCCCCAGGACGTAGGTTGCTACCGTCCACATCTGCGAAATCGGTACCGCCATTCGTCTCCTTTCAGTAACTGGTAATTGGTAGTTAGTAGTTGGTGGGTAACGCTGCAAACTGAGGTACCGAACTACTAGCTGCCAGCTACCAACTACTAGCTATCTCCCCTTCACGTTCTGGGCACCGCCTGCATTCCCAATCCCGCGTCTTGCGTTCCCGCCAGCACCTTGGAATATGTGGTCAGCGCCAGCAGGGGGAAATACTGCCGGTAGAGGTGGTACATCAGGTAGAACACCCGCGGGAACCCTGTTCCGGTGTAGTACGGCTCGTCCCAGGAACCGTCCTTCTTCTGCGTCCTCCACAGGTAAGCGATGCCGCGAGCCACGGAATCGCTGCGCGTGTCATCCACGGCCAGTAACCCCAATACCGCCCAGGCGGTCTGCGAAGGCGTGCTGGGTCCGATTCCCTTAATGTGGGGATCATCGTAAGAGCCACAAGTCTCGCCCCAGCCTCCATCCGGGTTCTGAATGGAGCGCAACCACTCGGCCGCGTGCTGCACCATGGGCTCGTGGTTGTCCACTTCCATCGCTTCCAGGCCACGCAAAACCTGCATAGTGCCGTAAATGTAATTCACGCCCCAGCGCCCGAACCAGGAACCGTCGGCTTCCTGCTCGTTCTTAATGAATTGGATGGCTTTGCTTACCCGCTTATCGTCCCTTGTGTACCCGTATGCGGCCAGCATTTCCAGCACGCGTCCGGTGATGTCCACGGTTGGCGGATCGAGCATGGCGTTGTGGTCGGCAAAGGGAATGTGCTGGAACACCATCCGGTCGTTGTCTTTGTCGAACGACGCAAAACCGCCGTTCTTGCACTGCATGGAGAGCACCCACGCCAGAGCCCGCTGCACTGTCTCGTACTGGTAGCGCCCATTGGGGTGCTCCACCTGGCTCAGGCCCAGGTTGACCATGGCCGTGTCGTCCACGTCGGGATAGAACTCGTTGTTGAACTCAAAATACCAGCCTCCGGGCTGGCCTTTTTTGTTCTTAAAGGCCCAGTCGCCCTTGTGCGTTACCTGTTTCTGCAGGATCCAGTCGGCCGCCTTGACCATGCGCGGCTCGCTGCGCGGCACGCCGCTTTCACCCAGGGCAAACAGCGCATAAGCCGTGTCCCACACCGGCGACATGCAGGGCACCATGCGAAAGGTCTCTTCTTCTTCGATCCCCAGCTTCTCGAATTCATCCATGGCGCGGATGAATTGCGGGTCGTCCACCGAATAACCCAGGCAGCGCAGCGCGATGATGGAGTTCATGATGCCGGGGTAGATGGCGCCCAGCCCATCGCTCATCTCGAAGCGCTCCAGCATCCACTCCTTGGCTGCGCGCAGGGCGATGGAGCGCAGGGGGCGAATATGAATCGCCTCCAGCCAGTGCGTCAGCTTGTCCAGCGCCAGGAAGAAGTTGCGCCAGCTCACCAGCTTCTGCGACCAGCGCAGGTGCAGGTTTACCCCCCGCATAGTGCCGTTGGGAAACAGTTCCTGAATACCCATTTCCGCCGGAATCTTCTTGAACGGCTTCTTGGCGTAAGCAATGGAAAGCGGGATCAGGATGGCCCGCGACCAGGAGGAAATCTCGTAAATATTGAACCAGAACCAATTAGGAAACAGCACGATCTCCGGTGGAATGGCCGGTACCGCGTTGTAGTCGTACTGCCCGAAGAAACACAGGTAAATCTTGGTAAAGGTGTTGATCGCGGTGACGCCGCCCAGTTCGTCTATGCGCTTCCGCGCCCGCACCAGCGCTGGATGCTCCGGGCTATAGCCTGCCAACTTGAGCCCAAAGTAGGCTTTCACGCTGGCGCTAATGTTTGAGGGCCCGCCGGCATAAATGCTCCAGCCGCCGTCCTGGTTCTGGTGCTGCAAAATGTAACGGGCGGCCTTGGCCATACGCTCCGGGTCGCCGGTACCCAACAGCGTATGCAGCAGGATGTAGTCGGATTCCAGTGTGGTGTCGGCTTCCAACTCTCCGCACCAGTACCCTTCCTCGCTCTGCTGGGAAAAAAGGTACTTGCGGGCGGCATCCACCGCCACCATGACCCGGCTTTTCAGGTCATCAATTTTGCCAAATCTCATCTGTGGGACGGTGGAACTACTACCAGAGACATCTTCCATGAATTACTCCGATGCCACGGCGGGCGCGCTGCCAATAGCTTCGACGATCTCGGGCGGCAGGCCGAAGCGCACGTCTTCGGGCATGACTTCCACCTCGCGCATGTTGGTAAACCCCTGCCCGGCCAGGTACTTGATTACTTCTTCGACCAGGCACTCGGGAGCGGAAGCCCCGGCGGTTAAGGCAATGGTCTTTACCCCGTGCAGCCACTCCGACCGAATTGCCTTGTAGTTTTCAATGAGATGAGAGGCCGCGCCCTGATTGCGAGCCACTTCTACCAGGCGATTGGAATTGGAGCTGTTGTCGGAGCCCACCACCAGCAACAGGTCGGCGTCGGCCGCTACGTGCTTGACCGCCTGCTGGCGGTTCTGAGTGGCGTAACAGATATCCTGCGCCGCAGGTCCCTTGATGTTGGGAAAGCGCTTGCGCAGGGCCTCAATAATGTCCTTGGTTTCGTCCAGGCTTAGCGTGGTTTGCGTGAGATAAGCAACCCGGTTGGGATCAGGAACAATCAGGTCATCTACCTCGTCCGGCGTACCCACTACCTGGGTAACCATAGGGGCTTCGCCCAGTGTGCCGATGACCTCGTCGTGATCGCGATGGCCAATCAGAATGAGCGAATAGCCTTGGCTGGCGAAGCGCACGGCCTCAACGTGGACCTTTGTGACCAGGGGACAAGTGGCATCAATTACCCGTAACTTGCGCAGATGACTGGCTTCCCTCACTTCGGGGGAAACGCCATGGGCACTGTAGATGACCCGCTCACCTGCGGGCACCTCCTCGACGCTATCCACAAAAATGGCGCCCTTGGCTGAAAGCTCCTCTACCACAAAGCGGTTATGCACAATCTCTTTACGTACATAGATCGGCGGCCCAAAGGTCTCCAGGGCAATACGTACGATATCTATGGCCCGCACCACTCCCGCACAGAAGCCGCGCGGTTTGAGCAACAGCAGGGTCTTGTCGCTTTCCGAAATGTTCATCTAACCCCTATTTAGGGCCTGGTTACCCACATTTATCCTTCAAAGCTACCTTAATCGCCCGTGCCGGGTCAACGTAAGCCACAGAAAAGCCGAGGATTAGCATTGTTCGGCTTGATTCCTGCAGCGAACGGCATCAAGCATGGGCGCGAAGCATTTGCTCCGCATTGCGCCGCGAAGCCTCGGTCAGCCGGGCCCCGCTCAGCATGCGGGCCACCTCCTCTGTCCTCTCACTTCCCTGGATACGCCGAACCGTGGTCCGGGTACGCCCTCCTGCTATGCTTTTTTGGATGAGATAATGATGGTCCGCGAAACAGGCAATTTGCGGCAGGTGAGTAACGCATAGAACCTGGCTGCTGCCCGCCAGTTCCTTCAACTTACGCCCCACCGCCTCCGCTGCCCGCCCCCCTATTCCGGTGTCAATTTCATCAAAAACCAGTGTACGCTGGTCCATCCCCAGGTTACGGCGCCGGGATGCGCCCTGGCCGGCTTCTACACAGGCCTTCAGGGCCAGCATGACCCTGGACAGCTCTCCTCCCGAGGCGATCTCCTCCAGGGGCTTCTCTGGTTCGCCGGGATTAGTGGCAATCAGGTAAGCGGCCCGATCCAAACCTGTGGAGGTCCAATTCCCTTCCTCGTCCGAAGCATTCAGCTCGATGCGAAAGCGAGCCTTCATGGCCAATTCGTTGACTTCGTGCTCCACCAGCTTTTCCAGCTTGCGGGCGGCCTCCTGGCGCTTGCGGGAGAGAGCTTTGGCTGCCGCCAGGTATTCCTGGCCCGCTGCCGCCAGCTCTTTACGCAATTCCCCGAGGACCTCGTCCTTGTTCTGCATCTCCGAGATTTTGCGGCTTACCTCCTGGTGGAAGGCGATGGCATCGGCCAGGGTGGGACCGTACTTGCGCTTTAGCCGGTCGAGGATGGCCAGGCGGTCCTCAACATCGGCCAAGCGGTCGGGCGAGGCCTGCACCACCCCGGCATAATCGCGCAGGGTGGCGCCGGCATCCTCCACCGTGATGCGGGCGGAATCGAGAGCAGCGGCCAGTTCCTTGAACTTGGGTTCGAAGCGCGCCAGTTCCTCGATTTGGCGCTGGGCTGCGCGCAGCGACGCCGACGCTGAGGCATTGCTCTCATAAAGCACGTCGTAGGCGCCCATGGCCGCGGCATAAATCTTCTCCGCATTGGCCAGCACCCGCTTCTCGCTTTCGAGATGCTCATCCTCGCCGGGTTGCGGATGCGCCGAGTCTATTTCCTTCTGCTGGAAGCTCCACAAATCCAGCAGGCGCAGGCGGTCCTGTTCGTCGCGCTCCAGCTCGGCAATGCGCTCGCGCACTGCTTTCCATTTGTGAAACGCCGTTTCCACCGGCTCCAACTGCGCTCCGGCAAACGCATCCAGCAGTTCCAGGCGCGCCGCCGCGTCGAAGGAAACCAGGGATTCGCTTTGCGCGTGGATGGCCGCCAGGTGTGGCGCTAATTGCCGCAGTACTGCCAACGTCGCAGGCTGGTTGTTGACGAAGACCCTGCCCTTGCCCGCCGCCGCTATCTCCCGCCGTACGATGAGTTCGCCGGCTGCTTCGTCCAGGCCGTTGGCCTCCAGCAGGTGACTAAGCGTTCTGGCGGTCTTCCCTTCGGCTTCAAAAACCGCGGCTACCACGGCGCGCTCGGCTCCGTGGCGGATCACTTCGCTAGAAGCCTTCTCGCCCAGCAGCAACGCCAGCGCGTCAATCAGAATGGATTTGCCTGCCCCCGTCTCGCCGGTCAGCAGGTTCAGGCCGGGGGCAAACTCCACCACCACATTGTCAATGACTGCGTAGTTCTCCAGTCGCAGCTCGCGCAGCACGGGGTTCAGCCTGTCTTGGGAAGTTGCGGGAAGGATAGCATGTGAGCCCACCCCGCAGATACGCTTCTCGTACCGAGGACCGGCCCCAGGCTCAAGCGCGCGGTTTCCCCAGAGAGGTAATGCCGGCAAGAGCGCTGCCAGCCAAGTAGAGGAACCCCTCCACCAGGTAGCAGATGATTCAACCCTGAAATTGCGGGCGACGCATACCTTCATCCTACCTTGGCAGGCCGCCTCGGACCACGAGTACATGCTTCCGCGGGTTAGTACATTGCACTCCGGTTACTTTGAGCCATTTCGCAGCGCGCTTAAGCTCCTGTTTTATGGCAATTGCTGTCAAGAAAGAGATTGCTAACACCCTCTACGCCGGCCTCATTCAGATCCTCACCGAAGAGGGCCGAACGGGAATCAAGTTGACGTGTCCGCAGGGACAGTGCCGGCAGGAGTACGTTGTGTACTTCGGATCAGCCACCGAGGAAGAGCAAATGCGCTGGCTATTTGACCGGCGCGTAGGCCAGCACCATCCCTTCCATCTTGATGTTTATGCTCTCGATGAACCCATGCCGCGCTGGGCGGAGCCGGAGAGTACACTAATTCCGGTCACCCAAGTCCAGTCGCAGCAGCGGAGCGAAGGCATATCCCTCGATGTGTTCCGCACAATGCGGCAGAAGATGCGGCTGTGCGGCACGTTGCCCGTTGATCTGGCGCAGTCGCGCAAACGCGCCGGCCTGCTGGGCCGCACCTCGAAGGTGTTTGCCGGCTGCCTGGCGTTTGCGGTGGCGGCACTGCCCATTGCCGCGCGAACATCCTTCCTTTCCGGCTCCAAATAGCGGACGGCAGCTCACTTCACATGCGGCATGATAAGTCTGGGCTCTTCGGAAGCCGCCGCTGATTCTACATTCACTTCACACAAAAATTCCGCCGCCGCCTCTGGCAGCACAGTGTTGATGTACATTCCCGAACCTAGCTCAAAACCGGCCACCCGGGTGAGCCGGGGAATGATGCTCACGTACCAGTGGTAGTACTTTACGCCTGAGCACTCCGCCGGAGCGGAGCGAATGGTGAAATTGAAGTCAGGGTCATGCAGGCCGTAATAGAGCTTGGCCAGCACCCGCCGCAGCACATGGGCAAGATCAGAAATCTCCTCTGCGCTGATGTCGGCAAAATTGGCCATGTGCCGCCGCGGGTAGATGTGGGTGCAAAAAGGAGTGTAGGAAGCAAACGGCTCCAGGGCGACAAAATGGTCCGTGGTCTCGACCAGCCGGCTCTGGTCCTGCAATTCCTCCTGCACCGCGGAACAGAAGATGCATTCGCCGAATTCGTCGTAGTGACGAAGCGCCTCGTAAAGGCGGCTGCGCACCTGCGATGAAATTACCGGAGTGGCAATCAGCTGGCAGTGGGGGTGTTCCAGGCTGGTGCCGGCATCGGCGCCGTGATTCTTGAAGATAGTGACGTTGGCCACCCGCGAGTCCAGGCTGAGATCGGTGCAACGCGCCTTCAGCACGCGCAGCACACTGGCCACCTGCTGGTCCGCCATCAGGGCCGTAACCTGGGCATGGTCAGGGGTTTCGATAATTACTTCGTGAAATCCAAATCCCCCCACGGTACGGTGCGAGCGCTCCACTACGCGTTGCGGGGTCAAATCAGGTTGCAGCGCCGCGAACTTGTTGGGCACTACCCGCACCAGCCATTGGCCGCCACCGGCTGCGGGGACGCGCAGTACTTCCGGAGGCGTGGACTTTTCATTCCCCGGGCAAAAAGGGCACTTGGGATCAAAGCTGGGCAGATGGCGCGGCGCGCGCGGCACCACCATGTCCTGGGGGCGCTTGGCCCGCTCGGTCGCGATAATTACCCATTCCTTAGTGAAGCGGTTCTGGCGAAGTTCGGGCATGTGTCACCTCCCTGCCCGGTGTTGCCCTTTCGGATAAAGGGTCGGCGTTCGGCGTGGTGTAAAATCCGATGCAAACATCCATGCAGCCTAACAAAGTTCCCGTCGGTGTGCTGGGCGCCACTGGAATCGTCGGCCAGCGCTTCCTGCAAATGCTGGAACGGCATCCCTGGTTCGAGGTGGCATGGCTGGCGGCCTCCGAACGTTCTGAAGGCAGGCCGTATGCCGAAGCTGTGCGCTGGCGGCTGAAGACGCCGATTCCGCCGAGCGTTGCCGAATTGGCGGTCTCTCCGGCCAAGCCGGAGGGCGCGCCCAGGATCGTTTTCGCCGCCCTGGACGCCTCCATCGCCGCCGAACTGGAGCCGCGCTTTGCCGCCTCCGGGCATGCAGTCATTACCAACTCCAGCGCCCTGCGCATGCAGAGAGACGTGCCTCTGGTAATTCCCGAGGTCAACGCCGGACACCTCAAGGTATTGGAGTGCCAATCATGGCGGCGCCAGAGCGGCGGGTTTGTGGTTACCAATCCCAACTGCTCCGCCATTGGCTTGGTGCTGGCCCTGGCTCCATTAGAGCAGCAATTCGGCCTGGAAAAGGTGATGGCCGTCACCATGCAGGCGGTCAGTGGCGCCGGTTATCCCGGAGTGGCATCGCTGGACATTTTGGGAAACGTCATCCCCTATATCGCCAAGGAAGAACAAAAAATGGAGGAGGAGACCCGCAAGCTGCTTGGCCAGGTGCGAGACGGGCACATCGAACTGGCTGAGTTCGCGGTGAGCGGGCAATGCAACCGGGTGGCGGTGGAGGACGGGCACACGGAATCGGTCGCGGTGAAACTGAAGAAAAAGGCAGGACCCGAGGAGATCATTACGGCCTGGAAGCAGTTCCGATCGCTTCCGCAGCAATTGCGGCTGCCCAGCGCGCCGGAGCAACCGGTGGAGTACGTTGCGGCTTCTGACCGGCCGCAGCCGCGCTTTGACGTCGACCGGGGAGCGGGCATGACCGCCTGCGTGGGACGGCTGCGTCCCTGCGGCGTGCTGGACTGGAAGTTCACCGTGCTCTCGCATAACACCATTCGCGGAGCCGCCGGCGCCGCGCTGCTCAATGCCGAATTGCTTAAAGCGCAAGGCTATCTGGACTAACTTCATCGGGCACGGAGTTACACGGATCAGCACGGATTGGTTCATTTCCTGTTTTTTAGTTCGCACCAGCGGCTCGATGGAAAACCTCCACAAACGAAAACAAACCGGCCCCCTGGTTTCAGAATCTATGGTGTCAATCCGTGATAATCCGGGGCTAATGAGGTTACAACCGAGGGCGCGCCGATGCTGGTCATGAAATTCGGCGGCACCTCGGTGGAGAATGCCGCGGCCATCAAGCGTGCCGGCGAAATCGTGCACGGACGGCTGGCGCACCGACCGGTGGTGGTGGTCAGCGCCATGGCCAAGGTCACCGACAACCTGCTGGCCATGGGGCGTGCCGCCGGCGCCGGCGACCGCGAGCGCGCCCTGGAGCTTTCGCGCTGCCTGCGTGAGCGCCACTACACTACCGCCGGCGAGCTGCTGGGCACCGGACTGTTTACCCAGTTCCACTCCGAACTGGAAGCGGAATGTGATGCGCTCGATGAGCTGCTGCGCGGCATCGCCGCCGTGGGTGAACTCACGCCCCGCACCTCCGACCAGGTAGTTTCTTTCGGCGAACGCCTCTCCAGCAAACTGGTGCATGCCTCGTTTTCGGCGCACGGCATAGCCGCGCAACTGGTGGACGCGCGCCAGTGCATCCTGACTGACGCCACACACACTCGCGCCGTGCCGCTGATGGATGAGACCAACCAGCGCCTGCGCACACGGCTGAAGCCAGTGTTGGAGGCAGGGCGAGTGCCAATAATGGGCGGCTTCATCGGGGCCACAGCGGAGGGAATCACCACCACCATCGGCCGGGGAGGCTCCGATTTTTCTGCTGCGATCGTGGGCGCCGGGCTGGGGGCCGAACGCATCGAGATCTGGACTGACGTGGACGGCATGATGACCACCGATCCCGGCATCTGTCCCGAGGCGCGGCGCATCAAGGTGATCTCGTTTGAAGAGGCCGCCGAGCTCGCCTACTTCGGTGCCAAGGTGCTGCACCCGGCCACAGTGCTGCCCGCTATCCAGAAGAATATCCCGGTATACGTGCTGAACTCGCGCAATCCCACGTGCCAAGGCACGCGCATTACGGCGCAGGCGCCGGTGTGCCGAAGTACCTTCAAGGCAATCGCGGCTAAAAAGCGCATCACCATTGTGGACATTGTAGCCACGCGCATGCTGATGGCACACGGCTTCATGCGCGCCATCTTCGAGGTATTCGACCGTCACCGCTGCGCCGTAGATGTGGTCTCGACCTCCGAGGTCAGTGTTTCGGTGACCGTTGATTCCAATGAAGCGATTCCCGCCCTTGCCGCCGACTTGGGCAAACTGGCGGACGTGAAATATGAGGGGCGGAAGGCGATTGTGTGCCTGGTGGGCGACAATATTCGTGGCACGCCCGGCGTGGCCGCCAAGGTGTTTGCCACCATCGGCGACATCAATGTGCGCATGATTTCCCAGGGCGCTTCCGAGATTAACCTGACCTTCGTGGTCGAAGAAGACGATGTCCCGGAGGTGGTGCGGCGCCTGCATGAAACGTTTTTCGCGACGCCGGACCCGGAGATTTTTGCGTGATAGCTGGCTGATTCGCTGGCTGATTTGCTAACGCCTGAGCGGATTACTGCGATTCGCTAGTAAGCTAGACAGCTACTCAGCATTCAGCTTTGGACAATGATTCTCCTCATCCTTGGCCACGGCAAGACCGGCTCTCTGGTGGCGGAAGTGGCGCGCCAGCGCGGGCACGATGTCCGCGTGCTCGGTAGTGCCGATAACCGCGACGCCGCTGGCCTCACCACTGAAGCACTGCGCGACGTGGCGGTGGTAATTGATTTCACCACGCCACAAGCCGTGCTCGAGAATATCGCTGCATGCGCGCGTGCCCGCAAGAACCTTGTGGTTGGCACTACCGGCTGGTATGACAGATTGCCGAAGATCCGGGACCTGGTCACGCAAAGCGACATTGGCCTGCTCTATGCTTCCAATTTCTCGATCGGGGTGAACGTTTTTTTCGAAGTTGCCCGCGTCGCTGCCGCCGCCCTCAAGCATGGCTACAACGGCGAAATCATGGAGCGCCACCACGCGCAGAAGAAAGATGCGCCTTCCGGCACGGCGGTCGTGCTGCAGAAAATTCTGCACGAAACCGGCGGCCAGGAACTGGAAATCGTTTCTCTGCGCGAAGGCGAAACCGTTGGGCTGCATGAAATCGTGCTGGACTCGCATAACGACACCATCCGCCTGGCTCACGATGCCAAATCCCGCCGCGGCTTTGCCGAAGGCGCGGTGCGCGCCGCCGAGTGGCTGGTCGGCCGCAGCGGCTTTTATGACTTCCGCGAGGTATGGCGGGAACTGCGGTAAAGCAGCACTTAGCGATTAGCACTTAGCACTTGTTCGCTGCGGTCATGGCTGGGCTCGGCAATATCGCTTCAAGCCAAATGCGAAGTGCCAAATGCTAAGTGCTTCCCGCTTGGTTTATCCTATAAGGCTATGAATTTACGCGGCTGCGGCACAGCCCTGGTCACGCCCTTTCGCCACGATGGGGCAGTGGACGAAGCGGCACTGCGCGAACTGGTGGCCTGGCAGGTGGAATCGGGAATTGATTTTCTGGTCCCCTGCGGCACCACCGGGGAAACCCCTACGCTTTCGCGCAAGGAGTGGATGCGTGTAGTGGAACTGACCGTGGAGGTGGTGGCCGGTCGCGTCCCCATTGTGGCCGGTGCGACTTCCAACTGTACCCGTGAGGCCATCGAAAAGGCGCGTGTGCTCTCCGACCGTGCGGGAGTGGATGCCATCCTCACCGCTTCGCCTTATTACAACAAACCCACGCAAGAAGGCCAGTTTCAGCACTTTCGCGCCATCGCGCAGGCGGTGAAGAAGCCGCTGATTCTTTATAACGTGCCCGGGCGAACCGGCGCCAACATTGAACCGGTGACGCTGGCGCGGCTTGCACATATCCGAAATATCATCGGCGTCAAAGAAGCCAGCGGCAATTTGGGGCAGATCGTGGAAGTATTCAATGCTGTGCCCGCCAGCTTCCTGGTGTTCTCGGGCGACGACGCAGTCACACTGCCAGTCATCTCGCTGGGCGGGGCCGGAATCATCTCCGTAGTCTCCAACGAAATTCCCCGCGAGATGGCCGAGATCACCCGGGCGGCTCTGAATAACGACTGGGAGACCGCGCGGCGCCTGCACCGCAAGTACCTGCCGCTTATGCAGGCCAATTTCCTGGAATCGAATCCCATTCCGGTGAAGGCGGCGCTGGCCATGATGGGCAAAATCCGCGAAGTATACCGCCTGCCTCTGGTGCGCATGAAAGAGGACACGCGCGCCAAGCTGGAGAAGGCGCTGACGGGCGCGGGATTGGAAGTGAAGGCAGCGGAACCCGCGCCGCCGCGGCGGTCCCGTCCTGCGGCAGCAACAGCCGCAACTCCTGCGCAGCCCCTTGCGATTGAGCCTGCACCACTAGTGGAAGCTGCGGTTGCGTCCGGCACTGACGGGAACACGGCAGAGCCGGCGGCGGCAGCCGCAGAGATGGCGATGGAAAGTGTGATAGACGCGCCGGCAGCAGTTGCCGAAAACAACAGCTCCAGCATTGCCGAGGCTCTGGCCGAAACCGCGGCCGCTTCCGTCGCCGTGGCCGACGAAGCGCCAGCCACGTCGTCGGCACTCACCCAGGCGGAATCGGCGGTGCAGACGACTCCTGAAGTGCAAGCGCCGCCGGCGCCTCTCACATTTTTTCTTTATGAAAGCTGGCAGGCGGGACCGCACAAACTGGTGCTGCATCGCTCGACTTGCGGCGCTTGCCGCAACGGCACCGGACACCCCAGTGGCAGCGATGAAGCTCATTCGCGCTGGCACGGACCGTACTCGGTCGTGCAGGAAGCCCGGAACGCGTCCCGCGGTATGAGCAACATCCTCATTCGTAGCGAATGTAAGTGCGTGGCGAAGTGTGGCAATTAGCACTTGGCATTTAGCACTTAGCCTTTAAGATTCGCTTTCTGAAAGCACAAGCATTCAGCATTCAGCCATCAGCATTCAGGCCTCAATCTCCGGGGGGTGCTGCATCCTGTTTTTCCTACATAGGTTTGTGCATAACACACAACTCAGCCCGCAAGGGCGGAATAGGTTTTAGTCCAGGGCGTCAGCCCTGGGTGTAGGACCCAAAACGAGCGAAGCCCCGGAGGGGCGGCACCAAAACTCTAATCGGACGACGTTCGTCCCGCGCTCCCTCTCTACTTTCGGATCGCGCGGCAGAACTTTTTCTGCGCTTTTCCCAGGGCTGACGCCCTGGGCTAATAGCTGTTCCGCCCTTCGGGCTGTTGTTGTTTTCTCCGATGATTTTCGTGCAGTGACACGATTGTGGAGAGGACAACGACTTCTATGCGGCCCTTTTGTGTGCTGCGCTCATCGCCAATACCCGCAAATATAGTTCCTCGTAGTTCTCCGCCATCCGGGCTGCGGAAAAATTCTGCTCGGCGTGACTCCGGCAGGCAACTGACTTGATCTCACCCAGACGCGCAACCGCCTGCGCCATCTCCTCCACCGAATCCACCAGAAATCCCGTAATGCCATGCCGTACCACCTCCGGCAAGGCGCCGCGGCGAAAGGCAATCACGGGCGTGCCGCAGGCGGCGGCCTCCATGGCCACCAGGGAACTGGTCTCGTCGGCCAGGCTGGGCACCAGCAATGCGCGGGCATGCCCCAGCAGCCGGATTTTCTGCGCCGCAGTGGGAGCTTCCGCCAGGCGCACACGCGGCCCACTGTCCAGATGAGGCGCAATTTGGCGCTGGAAATAGTGCTGGTGATAGCTGAAGGGATACACCTGCCCGGCTAGAACAAGCGACAGCCCGGCCTTCCCTGCCGCCTGAATCGCCAAGTGGGCGCCCTTTTCCTGGCAAAATCGGCCCAGCCACAGCAGATGCGTTCTCTTGCCGGATGCCAGCGGGAAGCGGTCCAGTTCGATGCCATTGTGCACCACGCCCATGAGCCGCGGCAGGCCGGCAAAGGTACGAGCTTGCGATTCTGAAACGCAGTTGAAACAGACGTTCACCGGAATATTTTCGAACATGTGCTGCGGGTAGAAGGACTGCGGCAGGTGCAGCGTGGCCAGCACTGGCATGCTGAAGGCAGCGGCCTGCGGCCAGAAGGTGCCGCTCATGTCGTGGGTCAGATGAAAATGCCGTCGCGTTCTCTGCCGGCGTGCGAGGAACTGCAGGATGCACGCGTTATGCTCGGAATCCCGCTGGGCGAAGGCATCGGCCTGCTCGGCAGCAGCGCCGGTGGGCAGCAGCTCGCCTGCCGGCTGCGATCCGTCGCAGGCGGCCACTATGGTGCAGTGGCCCCGCTGGACCATCCGCCGCTCGGTGACGCGCAGCATCTGCTCGGCTCCGCCTGCGCTTGCCTCCGTAACCGGCAGCAGGGGGTAAGCGATGTAAAGAATGCGCAGTGAGTTCATGAGCGCGAGGCGGAAGCAAGCTCCGCCGATTGCAGAAAACTGGCGAACGCGGCACTGACTTCGCTGCCCTTGATAGGCCAGCCCCAGGCTTCGTAGTTGAGCACGCCGGTGTGTGGCGGCTGCGAGTAGTCGTACACAGCCTGCGGCCGGAACCACTCCGTAGCCGCGCTGAACTGCTTCAGCACTTCTCCCTGCGAGGCATAAGCGGCCAGCATTTCGCGCTTGGTTTTCTGCTCTTGTTCGGTCGGCTGCAGGGCAACTTCCGTGCCGTTCAGCAACCGGAACTGCTGGCACAGAGCAGCGCCATCGGTTCGGCGGAAGTAAAGCGGCATTTCCCAGGCTGGCAGGGACAAACTGCGCGCCAGCACCGAGGTCAGAAAACTGCAACTGTCGTGGTCGGGGTGGCCGCCCTCATAGGCTAGGGTCAGCAAAGCCCGCGGACTACACCGCCGAACCAGCGCGGAAAGACTCTCCAGTGCGGGCGCCAGGCAGCGAAACAGTTCCTGGTCGGTAAACCAGCCTTCGCCGGCTTGCAGAAATTCGATATGGCGCACGCCGGCCAAGCCCAGGGACGCGCGAGCCTCTTGGCGACGCAAATCGGCGTAAGCTTCGCGCGAGCCTGCCTTTTCCCAGAAATATTGGTCGTGTGGAGCTCCATCCGTGGCGAAAACGACCACCGACTCTTTCATGCGCTGCAGCAGCGCGCCGCAGCCGACGGCTTCATCGTCGGGGTGGGCGATCAGGACAAGCGTCTTCTCCAGTAAGGGCGCAAGGGCGTCCATGAGGAAGTGAGATGCAGATTAATGGTCGGCTGTTGACGGGAAGCGATTCTCGCGCGTCGCCTCCAAGGCACAACGAAAATCGCTCGCTTACATCAACTCCTCAATGAAGGAACGCGCGATGTCAGGCGCCACACGCGGGGTCTGGTTCACCAGTGGACCCTGGTTCAGCACCGGCTCGGCAGCGTGCAGGCTGGGCAGGTCGGTGCGCTCAAAAAATTTTCCAATCGGGATGGCATCTCCCCAGAGCAGCGACTTCTCCATTGCGGCCATCCAGTCGCTGGCGTCATAGGCTGGGTCGTCCTCGAGCTTTTTAACCCGCGGACGGAACCACTGGTAAGTGTTGTCGTGATTGTAGGTAACGCACGGGCTGAACACATCCAGGAAGGAAAAACCCTGGTGTTCGATGCCCTGCTTGATCAGTTCAGTCAGGTGCTTCTGCTCGCCGCTGAAGCCGCGGGCCACAAAGGTGGCGCCAGCGGCCAGGGCCAGTAAAACCGGGTTAACCGGCGATTCGATATTGCCGAACGGCATGCTCTTGGTTTTCATGCCAACGCGGCTGGTGGGCGAGGTCTGGCCGGTGGTGAGCCCGTAAATCTGGTTGTCCATGACAATGTAAAGCAGGTCAACATTGCGGCGCATGGTGTGCAGGAAGTGGTTGCCGCCGATGCCGAAGCCGTCGCCATCCCCGCCCGTGACTAATACGGTCAACCCATGGTTGGCAAGCTTGACGCCGGTGGCCACCGCCAACGCCCGGCCATGCAGGGTGTGCATGCCATAGGTGTTGATGAATCCGGGAAAGTTGGAGGAGCAGCCGATGCCGCTTATGGTCACCACTTCATGATTGGGTATCTGCAGTTCAACCAGGGCTTTCTGGACCGCAGCCAGCACGCCGAAATCGCCACAACCCGGACACCAGTCGGGATCTACCTTGCCCTTCAAATCCGCCATCACCAGCTGCTTGGAGGCTGCCACCGTCGCCATCTTCTCTTCTCCTCAAACCATGATCTCGTGGGCCGGAACTGAAAGTTTGGTCTCGCCCTTCAGCTGTTCCTTTACTGCTTCCACAATGTGGTGGGGCATGAAGGGTTCGCCGTCGTATTTGCGGATGTAGCCGTCGGGCACGTAGCTGGTTTCACTGCGCAGATAACGGGCAAACTGCCCGCTGTAGTTGTTCTCCACGATGATGGTGTGCCGCGCCCCCTGCAGCAGGTCGCGAATGGCGTCGCCATGCAGCGGCACCAGCCAGCGCACCTGCAGCTGATTGGCGGAGATGCCCTGCTCGGTCAAGGTTTCGCAGGCCTCCTCGATCACTCCTTTCGTGGAACCCCAGCCGATGAGGGTGACATCGGCATCCCGCGGTCCCTGCAGCGTTGGCGGCGGAACCATGGCTTCGATGCCGGCAACCTTGCGCATGCGCTTTTCCATCATGGCGCGACGCTTGGTGGTGTTCGTAAACTCGTCGCTGATCAGCACTCCATCTTCGTCGTGCTCGTCGCTGGCGGCGGTATGGGTGTGGCCCGGCACCCCGGGAACGGCGCGCGGGGAAATGCCGCTCTCGGTTATTCGATATCGCTTGTAAGTTCCGTCGCTATCAAATCCATTGCCATCGGCGGTGGTGATCAGTTCGCCCCGCTCCATGAGGGTGTTGAAATCCAGGTCCTTGGGATCCACGCTGAGCCGGCCTTCCGACAACAAAAGGTCGCAAAGCACGATGCCGGGACACTGGAAGCGGTCCACAACGTTGAATAGCTCGGGAATAACCTTGAAGCAGTCCTCGATGTCGAGCGGAGCAGCAATTGCCCGCGGGTAATCGCCGAAGGCCGCACCCAGCATCTGCCACAGGTCGCCCTGCTCTGTCTTGGTGGGAACGCCCGTGGAGGGACCGGCGCGCTGGCAGTCAATCACAACCACCGGAGTTTCCATCATGGCCGAGAGACCCAGGCCTTCGCTCATCAGAGCAAATCCGCCGCCGGAGGTGGCACACATGGAGCGCACCCCGGCGTGGGCTGCGCCAATGGCCATGTTGATCACACCGATCTCATCTTCCACCTGCCGCACCATGATGCCGGCCTTGCGCGCGTGTCCCGCCATCCAGTGCAGAACGCCGGTGGAGGGACTCATGGGATAGGCGCAGTAAAACTTCACGCCCGCTGCAGCCCCACCCATCGCCATCGCAGTGTTGCCGCTCAGCACGGCATAGCGATTTTCCGTCATGGGAACCGGATGGTCGAAGGGTTTGAAGTTCGCGTTGGCGAACTCGTATCCAGCTCGCGCCACGGCGACGTTTTCTGCCACCACCGCCTCACCCTTTTTCTTGAACTGCTCGGTGAGTATCTCCTGCAGCGCCTGGAAGCTGATGCCCATCATGCTGAGCCCGGCGCCGATGGCTAGCGTATTCTGGGCCACCTTGTTGCGGCTGATGTCGGCCAGTTTCGAAACCGGAAGCGGGCACATCTGCACGCCGCCCGCCGCGGCGCCCGGCTTGATGGTGTCAGCGTTGTAAATGCAAGCGGCCCCGGCCGTGAGCAGGCCGAGGTGACGGTCCATGCTGTCCTGATTCAGGGGAATTAGCAGATCAATGCGGTCCCCCATGTTGGTCACTCGTTCAGGACCGGTTCGAATGGTGAGAAATGTATGGCCGCCCCGGATAATTGACTGATAGGCGTTGTAGGCGTTCAGGTGCAGGCCCCGCCGGCTGAAGATCCTGGCAAAAATGTCGCCGGGCGTGGCCACACCCTGGCCGGCAGCGCCCCCAATACCTACAGCGAAGGTCTGCCTCATTAGCGTATCCCCCCGTGAAGCCGGAGAAGTCGCTAAGCATCAACAGTTATTGGTGCCTGGCGTCGCTCGGCTTGTGGTACAGGCATCCTGCATGGCTCTCCCACGTATAGCGCCGAACTTCTGGATTTTTGTGGGGAATCCGTGTCAGATGCCAAACTCTCCAAACGGGACCCCTAGCCATCCTGAGTGCCCACAATATACACCTAAAATCCGGCTATGGACGGAAATCCCGAGCTGTTAAGAGTCAGCGACCACCCAGCCACTGCGCGCACTGACTGGTAGCAAGTCACCGGGTTACAGCGAGGTAGGGCTGCTCCTAGCGCAGCAGATCCTCCAGTTCGATGGCCCGGTCGGTTCGCTCATCGCGGTACTTCACGATTACCGGAGTGTAAAGAGACAGGTTCCACTCTGCCGCCTTGCCTTTGTCGATAGCGCGCGAACCTGGCACAACCACGGCGTTTTCGGGCACAGTGAGCGGGGCATCCGCGGTGGCGCGACAAACCTCGCCGCGCACAATGTCATAAAGCGGAGTGGAGCGGGTCAGGATGGTGCCCGCGCCCAGCACGGCGCGCGCCCGCACCCAAGTACCTTCGTAAACACCACAATTGCCGCCCACCAGCACATCATCTTCAACGATCACGGGCGCTGCGTTCACCGGCTCGAGCACGCCGCCGATTTGCGCCGCTGCGCTCAGGTGAACGCGCTTGCCGATCTGGGCACAGGACCCAACCAGGGCGTGCGAATCCACCAGCGTGCCTTCGTCCACGTAAGCGCCCACATTGATGTACATGGGTGGCATGCAGATGACCGATGGCGCCACATAAGCGCCCTGGCGTACAGAAGATCCGCCCGGCACTACGCGCACATTGTCGCCGGGATGAAAACGGTGCAGGGGAAAGGTGTCCTTATCCACGAAGGAGAGTGAAGTGCCGCTGTCCATCTCCACCAGTTCGCCCAGCCGGAAGCCGAGCAGAATGCCCTGTTTCACCCAGGTGTTAACCACCCAGCGGTCACCCTTCTTTTCGGCGGCGCGGACGCGGCCCTGGCTCAGCGCCTCGCGGAATTCCAGGAACGCTTGGCGCGCCTCCTGGGTATGCGCGTCCCTGGGCGCGGCGAAAAAGCGCTCGATTGCGGCTTGCAGCTCTTTCATCACCGGGCAGTATAACTAATTGAAGAGTGACGAATGCAGATTGACGAATTCGCCAGTTGACTTCAGAAATCCGCGTTGATGGGCGTGTCTCGCAGAGAAGACGCCTTAACCCTCGGCTCAGGCCGCCTGCTGGGATCCGCCTTCGATGATGGCGTGGGGCGTCGCCTTGCGGCCCTCGCGCGCCGCTTCCAGCCGGGCAGCGGAATTGATCAACGAAATATGGCTGAAGCCCTGGGGGAAATTGCCCAGCTGCTCGCCGTTATCAGGATCAATTTCCTCCGAAAACAGGCCCACATCGTTCTGGAATGACAACACGTGTTCGAACAGATCCTCAGCCTCCCGCAGACGTCCCAGCAGAATGTAGGCGTCAATCAGCCAGAAGGTACACATCGCGAACGTTCCCTTCTCCTCGCCGGAAACGCCGTCATCTACCCGCCGGTAGCGGTACACCAGTCCTTTGCGCAGCAGTTGCTGCTCAATTTTGTGGATGGTGGAGAGCATGCGCGGGTCGCCGGCGCCAACCAGGCCTATGATGGGCAGGCGCAGCGCGGAGGCGTCCAGCGCTTCCGCCCCATACGACTGGACAAAAGCGCCGATCTCGGCATTGAAACCATTCTCCATGATGCTGCGATAAGCGGCATCGCGCTCACGCTTCCAGGTTGCGATGTTCGCTTTCCTGTGCAGGACATCGGCCAGCTTCAGAGCGCGGTCAAGCGCGGCCCAGCACAGCGCCTTGGAATCCACAAAGTGACGCCGCTTTCCGCGCATTTCCCACAGTCCGCTGTCCGGTTCCCGCCACACGCGCGCCACGTGGTCTGCAATTTGACGGACCAGGTTCCAAAGCTCATGCATAAACGGTTCGCGATGCTGAGCAAAGGCTTCATGGGTGACATAAAGATAAATGCACTGCATCAGTTCGCCGTAAACGTCGAGTTGCTTCTGCCGTGCGGCCGCGTTGCCAATTCGCACCGGGCGCGAGCTGCGGTAACCCTTCAGGTGCTTAAGCTCAATTTCCTTCTGCTCGTGCTCGCCATCAATTCCGTAAAGAATCTGAAACGATTTTTCCAGGTTGGGACAGGTGCGGCGGTAGAAGTGAAGGAAATCGCTGGCTTCGCCGTAGTAGCCCAGCACCATGAGGGCGGTGAGGGTGAAACTGGCATCGCGTAGCCAGGTGAAACGGTAGTCCCAGTTGCGTTCGCCCCCAATCTTCTCGGGCAGCGAGGTGGTGGGCGCAGCCACGATCGCTCCTGAAGGCTCGAAAGTAAGCAGCTTGGAAATGAGTGCGCCGCGAAGCACCGAATCGCGATACGGGCCGCGGTAATGGCAGCTCTGCAGCCATGCCTCCCAGTATTCCCGGGTCTGTCCCAGCAGGGCCTCCGCACGGGACAGGTCCATCGGCGTTATCGCGCTGCCGGGCAGGGCGTGACGCAGACAGACAAATGTGGCTTCACCGGCCCGCAGATGTACACGCGCGCCGGCCTGCCCACCGTCCCGAATCTGAAAAGCCGCGCCCAGCACGTGCAGTTCATCATGCCGGGCGCGAAAAACCAGCACACCATCGCGAGCCTGCGCTTTCGTCTGCACACGCGCAAAATCGAAGGTGGGACGCAGTTCGATCTGCGCGTCCCCATTCCCAGAAACGCAACGCAGCAGGCGGACAATTTCGTGATCGCTGTCCACATCCTGGCCGGCGTGGGTAATCTCGCGCCGGCGGCGCAGAGGCATGAAGTCCGTCAGCTGCAGTACACCCGAGCTCGTGGTGAACGTGGTCTCCAGGATGTTGGTACCGGGCAGATAACGCCGCGAACGCTCCTTTACATTTTCCGGAGTAATAACGCAATAGCCGCCCTTCTCGTCGTCCAGGAGGCGCAGGAAAACGGCGCCGCTGTTGAAGTGCGGCAGGCAGGCCCAGTCCAGCGAGCCTTCCGAGCTGATGAGAGCGGCGGAGTGGGTGTCGCCGATTACCGCGTAGTCCTTGATTGGCCGATACACACCTAATTCAGAGTAGGAATGGCAGGGGATGGGTTGCGCGATGTTCCGCTTCGATCCGCCATTTCACAGGCTGGGGGGGAAATTAGGCAAGGGGGCCCTTGCCTGGCCACCCCTGCCTTTATCTTATGAAATAGCCCTATTTTTTCAATTCGACTTGAATCAACTCAAAGGCTCCCCCGAGATTTTCGGGGTCGTGCTCGAAGGCCTCCATGTGCATGACCTGCCCCGCCTTCGCCTCGATGTTCTCGCTCTTTCCATCCGGATAGGTGAATTTGGCTTTACAGTCGTTCAGGAACACCGCAATCGACTCGGGATGGCCATGCATCACCGATTTCTCTCTGGCTCCATACCTGATGCGCACAACACGGACTTTATCATTCTCAAACTCTACCGTGTAGTGTTTGGAATCGGCTTTGACGGGGTCAACATGTGGATGTGGCATTCGTGCAGTTGCCATAAGAGTTCCTCCTTCGGCGATCAAGTGTAGTCTTCGCTGAGCTTTTGTAAAGGGCTGAAGTTTACGAAGCCCTGATAATGACTCAGCCTGGTGTAAGTTGTTGATGGAGGAAGGTTCTATAATTCAGGGTTGCACACGATCTTGAGGTAAATGGATGGTTCCAGTCAGGTTTCGTTGTGCCGCGGCCCTTGCACTGGTCCTGACGGCGGCCGCAGCTTTCGCCCAGCCTCCCAAGCCCGCTCCCAAATTTTTCCCTTACCCAGTGGAGAGCAAAACTCTGCCCAACGGCCTGAACGTGGTGGTCATTCCCACCCCCGAATTTCGCGGCATGGTGACCTACGCCACCGCCGTGTTTGCCGGTTCGCGCAATGAAACCCAGACGGGCAAGACCGGCCTGGCCCACCTGTTCGAGCACATCATGTTCCTGCATGAGTATGAGGGGCAGCCCGATGGCTACGAGCAGGCGATTCGCCGCATGGGCGCGTTCAACAATGCGTTCACCGACTACGACCTGACCTTCTACCATCCCACCACCTTCACTTCCAACCTTGTGGGGCCGGTGCCGAGTCCGGAGGGGCCTGGTCCCGGGCTGATTCAACTGGAAGCCTCCCGTTTCAAAAATCTTAAGCTCGATCGCAAGACTTTTCAGGTGGAGGCGGGAGCGGTGCTGGGCGAATATCGTCGCATTTATTCCGATCCCGGCGAAAAGATGATTGAGGAGATGTCGCCCGTCGCTTTCCCCCGTCACCCTTATGGCCACACCGTTATCGGTTACGAAAAAGATGTGGAGAACATGCCGCACGCCTGGGATGCGGCCTGGGAATTTTATGGCAACTACTACAAGCCCAATAACGTGGCGCTGATCGTGGTGGGCGATGTCGAGGCCAAAACAGTTGTCGCCCAGATAGATAAGTATTACAGCGACTGGAAGCCGTCGCACCCGCCGCAGATTCCGGCCGAGCAGGCGCCGCAAGGGCCGAAAAAAGTCCACGTGAACTGGGAGGCGGATGTGTCGCCCCGTCTCGTCGTTGGCTACCACACCCCGGCCATGCATCCTGGCGATAAGGAGACGGCGGTCACCATGGTGCTTCCGGAACTGCTGGTCTCGCGCTCCGCCCCGCTGTTCCAGAAGCTGCGCTACCAGAAGCAGACAGTTACCAGCTTCTCCATCCTGGACGGCTCCGAGCTGCTGCAGTCCACCGACCCGCACCTGCTGCTGCTCGACTCCGAGCTGATGCTCGACCGCTTCCGTAATGAAGGTCAGCCCTATGTCAACGACGTGCAAAACGACGTGGTCTCGGGCGTGGACGCGCTGCAGCATTTTTCCCAGCAGCCTGGTTCAGCTCATGTTCTGAAGGTGGTGAAAAGCAAGGTGCGCAATGATTTCCTGGCCGGGCTGGATTCGACCTACGATATCGCCCAAACCTTCGCCTGGTACTACCGCTTCAACCGCGATTCCAATGTGATTGACTCGTTGATGCAGGCCATTGATTCGCTCACGCCGCGCGACATTGATGCCTATGCACAGAAATACTTCACCCCACAGGACCGCATTGTGACGACGCTATGGCATGGCGCCGCGGCCGGCGCTTCCAGTCCGCCTCCGGCACCGGGGGTCAAATGATGCGCCGCCGCGCCTGGTTCAGTGTCCTCGTATTCCTGCTGTGTGCGGCCGCCCTTTGGGCGCAGTACAAGCCGTCCAGCAAGCACGTCAAGCCGCGAAAGCTGCACGTCTTCCCTGCCACCCTGGTTACCCTGCCCTCAAACTCGCCGCTCTACCAGATCAAAGTCATGGTGCGAACCGGTTCAGCCGATGACCCCGCCGGCAAGGAAGGCCTCGCCAACCTCGCGGCCCAGGCGCTGATCGAAGGCGGCTTTGGCAGTTCCAAAAGCCCGATCACCACGCAGAAGCTGGCTGAGATTACGCGCCCGTGGGGCGACGCGGCCTTCCCCACCGTGCTGGTAGATAAGCAGGCCACCACGTTTTCTATGACCGTGCCGCGCGATTCCTTCGCGCCCTACATCGAACGCGTGCTCAAGCCGATGTTTACCCAGCCGCTCTGGCTGCCGAAAGAAGTGGACCGCGTGCGCCGCGACACACTGACCAGCATTCAATCCGGCCTGCGCTTTGAAGATGAGGAGAGCCTGGGCCTGCTGGCGCTCGACAATTATGTCTTTTCCGGAACGGCGCTCGGCCACCTGGCCCTGGGCACGGTAAAGGGCCTGCAGGCTATCACTCCTGCCGATCTCAACGCCTTCTATAAGAAGTATTACACCCTGGGAAACATGTTCCTGGCGACCACCATCAATGGCCAGCAGGACCTGAGCCGGGTGATAGCTGCTCTGCCCGCGGGCCAGCCGGTGTATCGCACCGCCAATCTCAGGCGCTCGGTGGTCGCACCGGGGCGCCACGTGCTCATCATCACCCAGCCCAACGCCATAGCCGCCGGTCTGCACCTGGGCTACCCCATTTCCCTGAAGCGCACCGATCCCGACTACTGGCCGCTGTTTGTGAGCAATGTTTTCCTGGGCACGCACCGCGACGAATTTGGCCGCCTTTACCAGGATATCCGCCAAGCTCGCGGCTACAACTACGGCGACTACTCCTATATCGAGTACCAGTACGGGCTCCCGCAGTTTCAGTTCCCGCCGCCCACCACGCCGCGCGAACAGCAGTACTTCAGCATCTGGATACGTCCCGTGGGCCGCCAGTACACTCATTTCATCTTGAAGGTCATGACCGCGGAGCTGGACCGCTTCGCTCGCCAGGGGATGACGCCGGGGGAGGTCGCCGGCGCCAAGATCAAAGCCCGCGCTTTGTACTTGAATTATGCCGAGAGCGTTTCGCGCCAGCTTGGCTACCGCCTGGATGACATGTTTTATGGCATGCGCGACCAGGGTTATCTGGAGCAGATGCTCCCTCGCATTGACACGGTTACGCCCGAGCAGGTAAACGCCGCCATTAAAAAATACCTGCAGACGAAGAACCTGGATTACGTGATCGTCACCAACGAGGCCGACGGCCAGAAACTGGCAGACGACATCGCCAACGATACAAATGTCCAGTCCAAAACCCCCCAGGAATACCACATCGCTGAGCCAGTTCCGCCCGACAAAGAGCAGATGCTGGACCAGGACAAGCAGTGGGCAGCGTACCCGCTGAACATTCCGCGGGCTAATATTACGGTGGTGAACGCTGCCGAGATGTTTGAAACCGGGAGTCAGGAGTCGGTAGTCAGCAGTCGGGAGTCGGTAATCAAGAGTCAGGACTCAGGAGCCGGGTTCGTTCCGAAGCCTGTACCAGGTAGTTGGTAGCTGGCACCTTGCAGTTGGATATGCTAGCTGCGCTTGTGTTGGGATGCTGGCTCCTATTTTCTCCAGAATCAGCCCCTAAGGGGCGAAGCAGTTTTTAGCCAGGACGTAAGCCCTGGGAAAGCCAGCTTAGAAATTAATGAGCCCCTTTAGGGGCGGCACCACGGATCTTCTTTATGCGTTTCAAAGTCAGAATCGCCATTCTGGTAACCATCCTCTCGCTTGCTGTTTGCGCCCACGCCGCGGAACAGGCGACGCAGCGCGGGATCATGGTCCGCCCGGCCACCATCTATATTTCCCCCGATCCTGCTTCGGCTAAGCTGGCGCAAATCGAGCGCGGCCGCGAGGTCGCCATCATCGAACACAGCAATCAGTGGCTGCATGTATTCGCCACTCTTGCCGGCCAGCGCACAGAAAACCCCATGGTGGACGAAGACAGCGACATTGCCGACGTCCGCGACGTCAGCGGCTGGATTGTGGGCAAGGGCGTGGTTACCTCTTCCACCCCTAACGGCGACAAAATTCTCTTTGGCGCGGCGGCCGATGCCGAATCCGAAGCCAGCCGCCGCGGCGGCCGCAAGGGCGCTGCCGGCGATGCTTATTTCCTCTATCTGCGAACCGAAGAATACTTCCCCAACTCGCCCCTGGCCGGGGAGGCTCTGTACCGGGCCGCCGACATCAAGTGGCAGCTCGACCGCGTCGACGTCATGAGCCGCCCCTCCTCTCACGCACGCCAGGCCTACCTGCGCGAGGGCATGAACGAAGACCTGATGAAAAAAGTCATCAAGAAGTATCCCCACACCCCGTGGGCCGACCGCGCCGCCTTTCACCTCCTGGAGAACAAGGTGTGCGGCGATTGGCAGGGCGCTTCCAGCTGTCCCAAAAAAGAAGCGGAGATGTACGAGAAATATGCGCGCGAGCGCCCCGACTCACCCGATGCGGCGGAGGCGCTTTATAACGCCGCCTGGAGAATGGCCGCGCTCATCCAGATCTATAAGACGGAAGAGAAGCCCAAGGAATCCGACCAGGCCAAAGCGCACGCCATCGAAGTGGCCCAGCAGATCATTTCCAAATATCCGCAAAGCGACTGGAGCGACCGCGCGCAGAACCTGCTGTTCCTGGTGCAGCAGGATATTCCCATGTACGGCAATGTGGTGGAGTAGCCGGTTTGCAGGGTGGCACGCAAATTATCAAAGTTCTTCTTCCCCAGCCCGTCCGTCCGCGTGATTTACGAACACCATCCTCGGTCGCTTCCCTTTAGCTGCACCACTTCGCTGCACAAATCCGCGTGGTCTTCCGTTGCCCGACAAACCATCAGCGCGGCAGGCCGTACTGGAACTGGATCTTGCTGCCGTCATTCAAAACAATTTGATACACGTACGTGCTGGCAACCGGCAGCCCTTTCGTGCTGATGTTGAAAATCCACTGCTGCCCGGTGGCATCCCAGCGGAAAGCAGTGTCTGGGGTGGTGGATGCTACGGTCTGATCGACAGTTTGGGTCACCGTCCCGCTAATGATGCCAATAAGGTTGAATTGGGCGACAACCGGCACACCCGTGGCGCTCACGGCGCTGATGGAATTGCCAAGCGCATCACACACCCGGAACTTCGCAGGGATGGTGCTGCCTTGCTTGAACGTGCTGGTGCCGTTTGCCGCAATGGGGGCAAGAATTTGATGTCCGTAGTCGCCGTAGCAAAGGCCCGCGGCAGCGTACTGCACGGTAAGAGTTCCATTGTGGGAGGTGAGATTATAGTTGGGCAGCCGGTTGTTGGGATCCGACAGAACCGGAGTGATCGCGAAGGCGCCAATCACGGTTCCCGTTGCCCCCGTGGTATAGCTTGCGCTAATGCCGTCTGACCCCAAGACTCCCACCAGGGTACCGGAAAACTGCGGCAGCGGAGCGTCCAGGATCATAGACGCGCTGTTGGCGCTCACGACCAGCGGAGCTCGGGCAATGGTGTAGGTCACGGTAGCATTGCTGGCCGTGTGGTCGTTGTCCCCGGCAAAGCTATAGCTGGCCGTGCAGCCCAAGTCGGCCACATAGGTCGGCACGTGACCGCAGCTGTACAGCGGGGCGGGTGTCAGATTTAGGCCGCCCGCGCCGGTAACGGAAACCGTAGCCGGATGAGGATTGCTGTCATAAGTGAAGCTCGCGCCTCCAGGCACAGTGATCATTACCGTGCTGCCCGCCTTTGCTAACATAATCTGGACCGAGCCGCTTACAGCTTTATAGTTGCCGTCGCCGGCAAACGTCCAATATGCGGTTCCGCCTGGCACATTGGCAAAGCTAGCTCCCAGATTCAGCATGCCGCTGAGATTCTCACCCTTTACACCGCTGGCTGTGCCGGACGCTCCGTGAGGGTTGCCGTCATATGTCCCGCTGTAGCCCTGTACGGAAATGGTGGCGTTCGCCTGGTCAATTACTATGTTGGCCGAACCGCTGGCTGGCTTGTAATTAGTGTTCCCCGCAAACGACCAGTTGGCAGTTCCCCCTGGCACATCAGTGAAACTCGCGCCCAGGTTCAGGAGGCTGCTCAAGTCCTCGGCCTTCACCCCCATTGCTGTACCGGTGGCGCCGTGCGGATTACCGTCGTACACGCCGCTGTAGCCGAGAACAGAGATGTTCGCTGCCGCTTGTGAGATGAGGACAGCAGCGCTGCCGGTCGCTGCCTTGTAGTTCGTGTTCCCCGCAAACGACCAGTTGGCAGTTCCCCCCGGGACATTGGTGAAACTCGCGCCCAAGTTCAGGAGGCTGCTCAAGTCCTCGGCCTTCACCCCCGTTGCTGTACCCGTGGCGCCGTGAGCGTTGCCATCATACACGCCGGTGTAGCCGTCAACCTTGATGGTCGCGTCCGCCTGGTTGATCTCATCGTGCACACTTCCGCTGGCATTGTTGTAATTGCCGGTGGAATCGGTGAAGGTCCAGGCGTCAGCGGCGTAGTCGCTCGCATTGGTGTGCGTGGTCCCACCCAAGTCCAGACCAGCCAGGCTCTCGCCCTTCACGCCCGTCGCGGTCGCGGTCGCGGTGTGCGGGTTGCCGTCGTAGGTAAGACTGTAGGGAGTTACATTGATGACGGCGTTCGCCTTGTCGATGCGGTCATGCACTGTTCCACTCGCGTTGTTGTAGTTGCCGGTGGAATCGGTGAAGGTCCAGGCGTCAGCGGCGTAGTCGCTCGCATTGGTGTGCGTGGTCCCACCCAAGTCCAGACCAGCCAGGCTCTCGCCCTTCACGCCCGTCGCGGTCGCGGTCGCGG
>DATFDP010000161.1:0-6326 GCA_035252015.1 Terriglobales bacterium | reverse complement strand
CATCCTTGGCAGAGCGTCCGTGCTCCCGGTATCTGACGCTCGTCCCGCTGGATTCCAGCTGCAGAGTAGAACCAACAGAAATGTAGGCTTATTGGCCGGGTGCAGAACGACGCTTAGGCTGAACGCCGGCGGTGGTCGAACAGCATCAGATCGCGCACCGATACCAGCCCCACGAATTCATCGCCCGCACAGATGGGCAGGTGGCGAAAGCCGAATTCCTTCATCATGAAGAGGCAGTTCTCGATACTTTCCTCCGGCGTGACCGTGCGCGGATAAGGCGTCATCACCTCGGAGAGCTTGGTGCTTCCCGGACTGCGCCCGGCGGCGACTACGCGCGTCATGACGTCGCGCTCAGAGAAGATACCCAGCAGGTGGCCTTCGCGCAGCACGGGAAGCGCACCAATGTTGCGTTCGGTCATGATGCGCGCCGCTTCCAGCACAGTCATCTCAGGATTGCCGCTATGGGTGAGCCGGGTCTTCACTACATCCGATACGCTTGCCATCCTCTACCCCTTTGCCCGGAATTCTACTCCATCGGACGCCGCGCCGTGTGCTGGCTGGGCACACCGCCTTGTACCTGAACCGGGCCCTGGAGCCTTGCACGACTTGAAGATCGAAGGCTAGGGAGCCTCGACCCGGACCGTGCTCTGCGGTGGCTTGGCGTTGGGTAATCAGGAGGGATCGGCTTTTTGTATCAAAAAGGAACAAGATTCGGGGTTCCCGTCCCCATCTAAAGCGATTTCCCAGCTATTTTGGTGTATCTGCCGTAGTAGTATATTGCGCTTCCTGTGCAATCCTTTTCACTCCAGCGCCCTCTTGGCAGGACTGTTGCCCCGTCAATATATGAATCCAGACATCTTCTCTAAAGGCGCGTTTGGAGGTCGGTGTGCTATTTTACTTAACCTCCCCCCATCATAATGAGGAGCACTAACGTGACGGATCCCAGGACTCGTGTCATAAACCGTCGCGGGAGTGGACTTAGCCGCAGCCGAGCGCGGGTGAAATGGGTGGTTTTGCTGTTGTTTGCAGCCACTGCAGTTATCACTTGGCGATTGGCGCGCCGGCAGTCCGGTCCCGATCTTTCTTACTCGGCTATCAACGCAGTCGCCACTCCCAACTCGGCCAATCAGACCGGGGAGTCGCTGGATTTTCCCACTCGCCCTAGTTCATTCATACGCGGGGAACATCGTTTGGTATACCCCTACTCGGTCATTCCGGGTGGGATTAAAACGCTTGCTGACCTCAAATTGGCCATAGCCGATGACGCGGTGGTGGCGCGGTCATACCAGGGGTTCGATTTCCAACATGCCCACCTGGTGCAGGTTGCACAAAAGCAGTCCATGTTTGTGGCTTACCGCGTCGGGCAGAAAGTCTACTGGACGCGGAAGAAGCTCGCCCTGCATCCGGGTGAAACCCTCGTAACCGACGGGAAAATCACGGCCCGCACCCGTTGCGGCAACCGCGTATCGGCGGTGCCGCTGAATACGGGCTCGCCGGTGGAACCCCCGGAGGAGGCTTTCAACCAACCCTATGCCGCGATGATTGCCGCCCCTGCCACCGATCCTGTGAATGCTGATCCGGGGCTGATTCCGGCAATTCCCGCTACCATCGCCAAAAACAACCGGAAATGGTGGGTGCTGCCCCTCTTTGGCGCACCCTTTGCCGCACTGCCCCATTCCGACTCCTCCTCCACTGCCCCGCTGGCGGTAACGCCGGAACCCGGCATGTCGCTGTTGCTCATCTCTGGACTTGGAGGCGTTATCTGGCGGGCGCGCAAGTTGCGCAGGAAGGACTAACACGCAAGCGCAGCTCCTGACACCGACTATGGCCAGCCTGTGCCAGCGACGTTACCGCTTTATCTGGCAGGCAGGAATTTTGTGCCTGCTGACGGGTTGGCTCTACGCTCCCATTGCCTGGCCCCTGGTCCGGCAGTGCTGGCAGGATCCCAATTACACCTACGGATTGTTCGTGCCCGCCTTTTCCTTGCTGTTACTCTGGGAGGACCGCCAGCGGCTGGCTGAACTGCCTCTCCGGCCTGCCTGGACGGGCCTCGGGATTATTGTGCTGGCCCTGCTCGCCTTGCTGCTGGGGATGGCCAGTTCCGAGTTTTTCCTGCCCCGCGCCTCTCTGTTGCTCCTGATTGTGGGCATGATTGTCTTCCTGGCCGGCTGGCGACACTTGGCCGCAGTTGCCTTTCCCCTGGGCTTTCTGGTTCTAATGCTGCCTTCGGAAACCATCGCCAGCCAGCTCACTTTCCCGCTGCAGATATTGTCCTCCAAGCTGGCCACTCTGCTGCTGATGGGCGTGGGGGTGCCGGCGGTCCGCGAAGGGAATATCATTTTGCTGCAGGCCGCCCGTCTGGGAGTTACCGAAGCCTGCAGCGGAATTCGCTTCCTGTTTTCTCTCGTCGCCCTCAGTGTCATTTATGGATACCTGGTTGAATCCAGAACTTCTCTTCGGGTGGCGCTGGCGCTGGCCGCGGCACCGATTTCGGTTCTGGCTAACGCCCTGCGCATCGCCGCTACTGGTTTTGTGGTGCAGCACTGGGGCGTGGATCGCGCGGAAGGCACCCTTCATCTCTTTTCCGGCTGGCTGGTATTTCTAGGCTCGCTGGCCATGCTTTTCGCCTTCCATCGCCTGTTGCGGGCTGTGTGGAGCGTCAGTGTCGACGAGCAGAAGCAGGAGGGGTACGCGTGATGTCCCCCAATGCACGCTTTGCCCTGGTTGCCATTGCCTTGGCCGGCGCCGCTCTCTTCCTGCAGACGCGCACCCGCCAGGATGTTCTTCCGCCTGGACCGGCCCTCTCTTCTCTTCCCCTGCAGTTTGCCGGCTGGCAAGGCGGCGATCTGCCCTTCGCCCCGCAGACCCTGGCCATGCTTGGTCCGGGGGAATTTTTGCAGCGCCAGTATTGGCTGCCAGAGGATGGCAGCCACGTAGACGTGTATCTCGCCCACCGTCCCAACCAGCACGCGCTGGCGAGCCACGTTCCTACTGACTGTCTGCTCGGCTCCGGCTGGTCGGTGACGGATTCCGGGACAGCCGCCTTTTCTATTCCCGGACAGCCGGGCTTTACTACGAACCGTTATGTCGTTACCAAAGACGGGGAACGCCAGCTCGTCCTCTTCTGGTTTTGGGCGCACGGCCGCGGCGTGGCCAACCTGAACCGGGCAGACTTCTACCTCACCCTTGATTCTCTGCGCTTGAACCGCAGCGACAGCGTGCTAATTCGCATCAATACCCCACTGCGCGCAGGCGAAACCACTGATGCCGCCCAGCAGCGCCTGCTCGCTTTTGCCGGTCAGTGGAATCGGCTGCTCGGCAATTTCTGGCGCTGAGCCCTTTCCTCTTTGGTTTGCAATAAGCGCGCGCCATCTGTTGAAATTGCTCCGCATGTTCCTCGGGCACATTCTTCTGGCTTCATGGTTGGGTGCTGGAGCAATATCACTCGTCGCTAACGCGCGAGTTTCACCTGCCCCGGACAGCTACCAAATTGTGCGCGTTTACCCCCACGACCCGAACGCGTTTACGCAGGGCTTGGTCTACGTGGACGGCCATCTCTACGAAAGTACCGGATTAAACGGGCGCTCCTCGCTGCGCATGGTGGACCTGCAAACGGGCCAGGTCTTGCAGCATCACGAGCTGCCGGCGGAGTACTTCGGCGAAGGGCTCACCAACTGGCGCGGCAGCCTGGTGCAGCTGACCTGGAAGGCGGGCCTGGCCTTTGTTTACGACCGCTTCAGTTTTGCCTTGCAGCGCACCTTTCACTATGCAGGCGAAGGCTGGGGCCTCACTCAGGACGGCAAGAGCTTGATTATGAGCGACGGTTCTCCCGTCCTCCGCTTCCTCGACCCCCGCACCTTTCATGAAATTCGGCGGCTCGCGGTGGTGGATGAGAATGGCCGCCCGGTGCTGAACCTCAACGAACTGGAATACGTGCGCGGCGAAATTTACGCCAACGTGTGGCACGCCGACCGGATTGCTCGCATTTCTCCCCGCACCGGCAAAGCGTTGGGCTGGATTGATCTGAGCGGCTTGATGGACAAGAGCCAGCTTTCCGATCCCGACGCCGTTCTCAACGGCATCGCTTACGATTCCAGATTCGATCGGTTGTTCGTCACCGGAAAGCTGTGGCCGAAATTGTTCGAGATTAAAGTGGTTCATCGTCCTCGGCGCTAACTACTTAAGCCGAGGCAGGTGAGGAAAAATCCTGGCTACCAAATCGGCGATATAATCGTCCAACAGAACAGGACATCGCCTGCGTGCACCCATCGAGCTACTGCCGCCTTCGCTGGTTCCGGTTTGCCGTAGGGGCTTTTGCGCTTGTTCTAATGGTATTTGTGGCCCTGCACGCCCCAGTGGGCGTGGTCGCCTTCGCCGGGCAGCATACGGCGGCTTCTTCAGGCAGTCATGCGCGGCAGCCCTGCCTGGATTCACCAAGCTTCGACTGGACAGTTCCCAACAGCGGCGTCTACGTGGTCCTCCGGGCTCCTCGTCCCGCGCGCCGCTCTCCTGGCTTCGGCCCGGCAACATACTCTCCTGCCTCCCCTGAATTCCAGCTTTACAATCGGCCTCCTCCCCTGAGCTAACCCCTGCTCCTTTTAGGCGTGATTAACAGCTTCAACGCCAGGCTCTTCATCTTCAGATTGCCTCGACCATAGGAGACGGAGTTATGAGCGATAAAGCCAATCTTACGTTGACCTTAGCAGGAAAAGACGGTTCCTCGTTTGTAGTTGACGGATTGCAAAGCGTTTATGCCCGCGTGCAGCAGATGCGCAGTTCTGATGTGGCCCTGCTGGAGTTCACGGTCGTTATTCCCCAATACCAGGTGAAGGAAGTCCTGCGCACTCTGGCGGAGGGTGCCACCGAGTTCACCTTCGATCAGCCGACACGATCGGAAATGCACTGAGGGAGGACGCCATGCCAAAGAGTTCTACTCAGCGTCAGCCTGCATCGGAAATAGACGAGGCGCAGGTCAACCGCGACTCGCGTCGCAGATTGCTGCTGGTCATGGTAGGCTTCGCCCTCGCCGCCTTCCTGCTCAATGAGTTGATGCATTCCCTGTTGACTCCCGATTTGGGGCCCTACCGCGTAAGGCTGATGGCTGAAGGGGGTTCTGCTCTGATCCTGGGCATACTGGCGGCCAAGCTCCTGCACAACGCCTACAAAGCCCGTCAGTACGCCCTGGCGCGCCTGCAGGTTATTGCGGAACTCAACCACCACGTGCGCAATGCTCTGGAAGTCATCTGCCTCTCCGCCTACATCACGCACGATGAGGAAGCCATTCGCCGCATCATGCAGGGGGTGAATCGGATTGAATGGGCTTTGCGGGAAATCCTGCCGCGAGAAAGTTTTCCGGGTGACCCCGGAGAGCCGCGCCCAATAGCGAGCGCTTTATCCGAAAACCATGCAACCACTGTACCTGGTGCTAAAGAGTCTCAAAGCAATTCCAATCCGCCGCTTGAGCAGATGTCTCATTCCACGGCGCCTGGGGCCGCCGCGAGGAGCACTTTATGAAAGCTCAGGACCTGGCCGAACTCAGCTATCACCTGGTTTGCCTGCGCTCATTGGGCTACCGCACGGCTCGTGAGCAAGGCCTGGCGCCCAGGGAATACGAGTTGCTGCTGGCCCTAAAAGCGCTGCCGCCGCACACCCGCCACGGCATCAGCGAACTCGCCGACTGGCTGCATATGCAGCAACACGGTGTAGTGGAACTGGCTACCCGACTGCAACGGCGAGGGTTGCTGCGCCGCTATCATGACCAACGTGATGGCCGTCACACCCGCCTGGCCCTCACCCCCCAGGGTGCGCGCTTGCTGCAGGTGCTGGTACGGCAGGAGAGTGCCCGCTTGCGTTCTTACGGCGGAAAGGCCGCCTCCAGTCTGCGGCGCATTGTCGCCAAGCTGCCGCAAAACGGCAACGGCGCCTCAGCGCACCGGAATGGCACTGGAAGCGGCCGCAACCGACCAGAATAGGAGCTATCTGGACCTAGTGGGTGAAGGCAGCAGCTCGTATACTGAAATCTGGAACGGCTGGCCCTAAGAAGGCGACCAACCACAGCGGCCGGGAGAAGGATAGCGATGGCTTTTCCATTCCATCATCGGAAATTGATATACGGCGCCGGCGACAAACAATTAAGGCCAATGACAGGATGAGCCGTTTGCAGACATGCTATAGACCGATCGGTGTCTGCCTTGGACCGGTGCGGAAGTCGCTGCATACTCTGTCATATGCCGTTCGACTTGACGGAATCGATCCAGCTTTGCACGTTCTCCAGGCGATGCACGCCGCTACGCCGCAGGGTGTGCAGAATCCCCCAGACGATCGCG
>DATFDP010000160.1:0-8466 GCA_035252015.1 Terriglobales bacterium | reverse complement strand
TTCGAGACCGACATTTTTCCCGGGTTGACGATTACGGAACAGAACCCAGGAGTAACGGAAACAGCCTATGGGCTGCTAGCCGATTTCGTGCGTGCAGTGGGCTAATCATATAAATAACGGCTGTCATGTTGAGCGAGGGCGCATGCCCGAGTCGAAACACCCCGGCACTGAAGGCACGCCGACACTGCTGAAAGGAATTTCCGCCAAAGATCAAAGGTGTAGTGTGTCGCAGACCGGAAGCGGCCTTACCAGCACCGACGACGCAAGGTCCTTCGACTCGTGCTCCCGTCGCAAGCTCGGGGCGCACTCACTCAGGATGACATCGTTTGGCTAACGGAAAGCACATGGAAACATCCACACTTCATCGCAAAGCGGCGCTCGACATCGCCTGGGTGCGGGGGCAGTTCCCTTCGCTCAAACTCAAGGTCAACGCCCGTCCGGCGGCATTTCTCGACGGACCTGGCGGCACGCAGGTGCCGCAGCGGGTCATTGACGCGGTCACAAACTACTTTGTGCACTCCAATGCCAACGTCGGCGGCGCCTACCTGACCAGCGAGCGCAATGACGCCATGCTGGCGGAGGCGCATCGCGCCCTAGCCGACCTGCTGGGCTGCGAAGCCGATGAGGTGTCCTTCGGGCAGAACATGACCACGCTCAACCTGCTGCTCAGCCGGGCTATCGGTCGCGGACTGGTGGCAGGCGATGAAATCCTGCTCACCTGGCTCGACCACGATGGCAACGTCTCCCCCTGGCTGGCGCTGGAGGAAAAGGGCGTGATCATCAAGCGCGCCGATGTCAACCAGCAAGACTGCACTTTGCGCATGGACGACCTGGCTGCAAAAATTGGCTCGCGCACGCGCGTGGTTGCCGTGGGCTACGCTTCCAACGCGGTGGGCACTATCAATCCAGTAAACGAAATTGTGCGCCTGGCACACGCCGCCGGGGCGCTGGCCGTGGTTGACGCGGTGCACTTTGCTCCGCACGGCTCTATTGACGTGCGCGATCTCGATTGCGACTTCCTGCTCTGCTCGCCTTACAAGTTCTTTGCGCCGCATTCGGGGGTGATGTACGGCAAGCGCGAGGTGTCTGGCAGGTTGCGGCCTTACAAGGTCCGCGCCCAGTATGACCGCCTGCCCGAGCAGTGGGAAACCGGCACTCTCTGTCATGAGAACATCGCCGGCGTGCTGGCCGCGGTCGAGTACCTGGCCGACCTGGGCCGGCACAGCAACCCGTCGTTGTCGAACCGCCGAACCGCCCTGCTCGCCGCCTACCAAGCCATTCGCGATTACGAGCGCGGGCTGATGGAGCCGCTCATCTCCGGTTTGCTGACGATTCCGGGGTTGAAGCTTTACGGCATCACTGATACGGCGCGATTTGATGAGCGCACGCCTACGGTTGCCGTACGCATCGCAGGTCACACCCCAATTCAACTGGCGCGCAAGCTGGGCGAGCGCGGCATCTTCACCTGGGATGGTCATTACTTCGCGCTCGACCTGGCGCGCCGCCAGGACGTGGAAGCTAGCGGCGGCTGGTTGCGCATCGGCCTGGTGCACTACAACACGGCGGAAGAAGTCGAGAGAGTGGTACGGGAACTGAAACAGGTTGCGGGTTGAAGTTCAGCCATGTTTCCACAGCATCATTTCTTGCACTGTCATGCTGAGCGGACCGGGCCGCGCCAGAGGACATGGCGAATCGAAGCACCTTGCGTCATTGTTGAACCGCAAGGTCTTTCCACTCGGGCGCGCGTCTGTATGGCGCGTCCTCGCTCAAAATGACACTTCCCGGTTACTGCGTCCGTCGTCCCGAGCGAGCCGAAATCGCGCCCGCACCCGGACGAGTCCCTTACGAACAGCACTTGCAACTACCAGCTACGTTACTTCTTCAGGGTGCGGATAAACTTCACCAGCTCCTGAATTTGGTCGCCGGTCAGCTTGCCCTCATAGCCCGGCATCTTGCCCTTGCCCTTAGTGATAACGGTGTTGAGGTCGGCGTCCGACTGCTTCTGCACATCGGCTGAACCCAGGTCCTTAATCCCCAGGCGCTTGCCCATGGCGGTCTCACCCTTGCCATCTGGACCATGGCACATGGCGCACTTGGCTTTGTAAAGGTCAGCGCCAGAATCGGCGGCAAACACGGAAGTGGAGAACGTCAGGGCTAGAGCCAGGACGATCAATGAGGCAGTGGTTTTCATTTCTCTTTTGTCTCCTTTGACAGTGGGCGCAAAATATTCCCAATAAGGGAGAAGGCACTTAGCCTGCCAATCACCTGTAAATCTATCTATCTGGCCCACAATAAGATAGCTTGCCTGCCCGGCAGCACACCAGGGGCGGTCCGGGGGAAAATACACTCTACAGCGCGTTATCCCGCAATGAACGCTCCTCGCTCTCCCATCCTCAGCGGCCCCGCTCAGTGTAAGTGATTGAAAAAACACCGTCCACTCCGCCGCTTACGCGAGGAGGCCATTGGCAGTACGAATGCCCTAACCATGTTGATCTCGGGGGCTTGCCTTGGAACCCAACCTGATGGTGATCGGCCTGAACCACCGCACTGCACCGGTGGCCGTGCGCGAGCGCTTCTACATCAACGAGACTCGCCGCTGCCAGGCGCTGGTGGAACTCAGCCATGCCGAAGGAATTGACGAGGTGGTGGTCCTGGCTACCTGCAACCGCACCGAATTTATCCTCTGGTCCAGCCAGCCCAGCGTTGCGGCCAACTCCATTCTTTCCTGGCTCGCCCGCGAGTATGGTCTGAAGCTTTGCGAATGGCAGCATTTTTACCGGTTGCTGGACGAGGCTGCCCTGCTCCATCTCTTTCGCGTTGCCTCCAGCCTGGATTCCATGATTATCGGCGAACCCCAGATCATCAGCCAGGTGAAGGCGGCCTGGAGCCAGGCGCAGCAAGTGGGCACCACCGGGCGCTTCCTCGATGCCGTGTTGCAGAAGGCCCTGACCGTTTCCAAGCGGGTGCGCAATGAGACCGCCATCGGCTCCTCTGCCGTTTCCGTGCCTTACGCCGCCGTGGAATTGGCCAAGCAGATTTTTGGCTCCCTGGAAGACCGCATTGTGCTTCTGCTGGGTGCGGGCAAGATGAGCGAGCTCTCCGCTCGCTACCTGGTCAATAACGGAGCCCGCCAGGTGCGCGTAATCAACCGCACCTTCGAACACGCCACAGAGGTAGCGGAAAAGCTGGGCGGCGTGCCGGTAGCTTTCGAGGACCGCTGGCCGCACCTGATCGAGGCCGACATCGTGATCAGCTCCACCGGCTGCCCGCACGTCATCCTGACTAAAGACGAAGCCGAGCGCATCGTGCACGAGCGCGGCGGGCGTCCGCTCTGCCTGGTAGATATCGCCGTGCCACGCGACATTGATGCAGCGGTCAAACATGTTTCGGGAGTATTTCTCTACGATATTGACGATTTGGAGCAGGTCGTGAAGCACAATGCGGGCGAGCGCCTTGCCGCCGCCGAGCAAGGCCAGAAACTTGTGGCTGCCGAAGCCCGCGAGTTCCGCCGCAAGCTGCAGGCCGAGCGCGTGGTACCCACCATCGTGGCCCTGCGCCAGCGTCTCGACGAGATTTGCCGGCAAGAACTGGACTCCTTTTGCCATGAGTTCGGGCCCTTCAGCCAGGACGAAGACAGAGACCTGCACACGGTGACGTCGCGCATCACCCAACGCATCGCCGGGTCGTTGGCCCGCGAGCTCAAGGAGCTCCCAGAGAAAATGGAACAGGAGCAGATGACGGCTGCGGTACAGCGCCTGTTTCACCTGGGTTCGCCTGAAAAGGCGCTTGCCGGCGCCAACATTGGGAAAGGAAATTGAATATGGCCAAGCAAGCTGAACCATCACGCTCGCAGCCCCAAACCACCTGGACGGCCACACAGGCTTACGTCCTCGCGGTCTTCTGCCTGGCTTTCGGCCTGGTGCTGGGGTACCTGTTTCGCGGCTCGGCGCCTGTGACCTCGACCGCCACGGCCGCAACCACCTCCGAGCCCTCAGCGCCCGAAGGCATGCCTGGAATTCCTGCCAGCTTGAGCGCTCCCGGCGCGTCCCAAGTCACTCCCGAGCAAACGTCGGAGATGGTACAGAAAGCGGCGCAGCCGCTGCTCGCCACGCTGAAGCAGAACTCGCGCGATTTCGACGTGCTGGTAAAGCTCGGCAACCTGTATTACGACTCCAAGCTCTACCCCGACGCCATCAAGTATTACGAACAGGCCGTGAAGGTGCGGCCGGAGAATTCCGATGTCCGCACTGACCTGGGAACTTCCTACTGGTACACCGGCAACGCCGATCGCGCTATCGCCGAGTTCACCCGCGCCCTCAAGTACAACCCCACGCATCCCGGAACGCTGTTCAACATGGGGGTGGTGAAGTGGCAGGGAAAGATGGATCCAGCCGGGGCGGTGCGGGCCTGGGAGCGCCTGCTCGAAACCAATCCCAACTACTCGCAGAAGCAGCAGGTGTTGGACCTGATCGCCAAGGCGCGCCAGCACGCGAAGAGTTGAGCCGGCTTGCGGGCGTGAGCGAAGCGTGAGCCCGCAGGCGAAATCCTGAGCGAAGCGAAGGACCCCGCGGCAGCATTCAGCGGTGACAGTTCAGCGCTCAATGACGCAAGATCGCGACAATCGGTTCGTGATCCACAGCAGAGCAAGCCCGAAGGGCGAAACAGTCCGCCTTGGGTACAGGTGCAAAAAACTGGGAGCCCCTTTAGGGGCGGCACCCGGAAAAGACTGCTGATTAACACCTACTCCACCACAAACGCCCTCAGCCGCCGCAACAACGATTCCGGTGCATCGGCTTCCAGCTCTACAAGCCCATCGCGGTACTGGCGGGAAAAGATGCGGGAGCGTGCCTCCAGCGCCGAGAGCAGCTTGCCTTCGCTCTGGGGCACTTTCAGGCGCACGCGGCTGATAGGGTCGTCCACCAGCATCTGGTCAATGCGATCAAGCAACGTGGTGAGTCCGCTGCCCTTAAGCGCGGACACGTGCACCGTGGCGGCGTCGTCGCGCAAGGCGTCGCGCTCAGCCCCGGCCAGCAGGTCAACTTTGTTTACGACCTGCAGGCGGGGCTTCCCGGCGGCATCCAGTTCGCGCAGCACGGCTTCCACCTGCGCCGCCTGCTCTTCTGCAATGGGACTGATAGCGTCGGAAACCTGCAACACCAGCGCCGCCCGCTGTACCTCCTCCAGTGTGGCGCGAAATGCCGAAACCAGGGTGTGCGGCAGGTTGCGGATGAATCCGACGGTGTCGGACAGCAGCACCTTGCGCCGCGAAGGCAGCGTCACGGGTCGAATGGTGGGGTCAAGCGTAGCGAACATCTTCGGCGATTCCAGAACGCCGGCGCGCGTCAGCGCATTGAACAGCGTGGATTTGCCGGCGTTGGTATAGCCCACCAAAGCGATCGTAGCCACGGGGACGGATTCGCGGCGCTGCCGCTGCTGCGCCCGGCTGCGCCGCACCTGCTCCAGCTGCTGCCGGATGTGGCCAATACGGCGATAAATTCGCCGCCGGTCGGTTTCCAGCTGGGTTTCACCGGGGCCGCGGGTGCCGATGCCGCCGCCCAGCTGCGACATTTCGATGCCGCGTCCGGTAAGGCGAGGCAGCAGGTATTCCAGTTGCGCCAGTTCCACCTGCAGCTGGCCCTCACGCGTGCGGGCGTGACGGGCAAAGATATCGAGGATGAGCTGGGTGCGGTCAATCACGCGCGCCGAAACTTCATTCTCCACGTTGCGCTGCTGCGAGGGCGTGAGCTCGTGGTCGAAGATGATGAGGTCGGCGGAAACGGAAGCTGCGGCCCCGGAAATTTCCTGCAGCTTGCCCCGTCCTATCAGGGTTGCCGGATCGGGCTTGTCGCGGTGCTGCAGAAATTCGCCACTAAGCTCTGCCCCCGCGCTGGCCGCCAGCTCGCGCAGCTCCGCCAGTGATTCTTCGGCGCTGAACCGCGCCGCGCGGGGCTTCTCCGGTTGCCCACTGCCCTCATTTGCGGCGGTGCTCCGTGCCATGCGGGCCTGGGGCGGTACGGCAGGCTCGCTCGTTCCGGCGCGCGCCCGCGCAGGATAGTCAATCCCCACCAGAAAGGCGCGCTCCGCCCTGCCCCAGCGGCCGGCTTCGGAAGCAGTCGCAAGCGGGGATTTGCCCGATTTCAGCTTGGCTGACAAACGCAAGGACGGTACTGCTCCTAACCTTCCGTTCCCGAACTCGTGCTCGCCGTGGCCACATCCGCCACATGCTGCGCCGGCTTGGCCTCCGGCGCCGATCGCTCCACGTGAGAGCTCTTGGGCATCACAACCGTGGAGATGGCGTGCTTGAAGATGAGCTGCTCCTGGTTGCCCGTTTCCAGCACCAGCGAATACTTGTCGAAGGAACGGATGCGGCCCGTCAGCTTGACCCCACTGAGCAAATACAGGGTAATGGCACTCTTATCCTTGCGCGCCGTATTGAGAAAAGAATCCTGGATGTTTTGCGCCGGCTTGCTGTCCATCTGCCGATCTCCTTTGCTCGAAACCCGCCAATCCGCGCCCGATGAAAAACAGGGGAGTCCTGAGCGCGGACAAATCTGCCCTTCCCCGCAGAAGCGCACTAGCATGCCCCTCCGCACAGGACACATGTACGATACGGCCTTAGCCCATAGTTTTCAACCTCGCTCCCTTAGCCGTGAAACTTATACAATCCTCTGCTCCGGCAATGCCGCGAGCAGACGCACATTGTCGGAGGCACCAATGAGCCCGCTCCCCACCGCGCTTGCACAAGTTGTTCCGGGTTCCCCGGCCACCGCACAGATCATTCTTCGCTGGATCCATTTTCTGGCCGGCATCACCTGGATCGGGCTACTCTACTTCTTCAACCTGGTGAGCAACCCGGTTATGAAACAGATGGATGCCGGTACACGGGCAAGGGTGGCGCCCGCCCTGATGAGCCGCGCGCTGTGGTGGTTCCGCTGGAGTGCGCTGGTCACGGTGCTGGCCGGCATTGCCTACTGGATGATGATTGTTACCGCCGATGCCCACAACGGCCAAGCTTCCGCCGGGCAGGCAATCTGGAGCTTCTTCCTCATCTGGACCCTGGCTTTCGCCATTGAGAACGGTCTGGTCATGCCCCTGAAAGGGCCGCTGAACAAGGGTTTGGTGTTAGGTCTGCTGGTGGCCATTGATGTGGCTGCCGCCAGCTATCTGTACGTGCGCTTCAACAATCACGGCTGGGAAAGCAACCGGCTGCTGGCCATCGGCATTGGCGGTGGCATCGGCTGGATGCTGCTGCTGAACGTGTGGGGTATCGTGTGGCGCATCCAGAAGCGGATCATCCTGTGGACGCGGGCCTTCGCCGAACAGGGCACGCCCATTCCCGAAAAAGCGCAGCGCATGAGCCGCCAGGCATTTCTGGTTTCGCAAATCAGCGCCTGGCTGACCCTTCCCCTGCTGTTCTTTATGGGCGCGGCCAGCCATTTCCCCATTCTAGGGAAGTAGCCCTCGTGCGTCGTTAGTCGGCGGTCGTGCCCGGGGAAGTCAGATGTCGGCGTAACCGTTTGTTATTCTGAGAACCAGGAGAGCTACTAGCTAGCAGCTAGTAGCAAGGAGCTGGTGGCTACATTCCCTGCCATAGACGAGCAGCTCGCGCTGATCAAAAAAGGCGCCGTTGAAATCATCCGCGAAGGCGAACTGCGCGAGCGCCTGGAGAAATCGCGCGCCACGGGCAAGCCTCTGCGCGTGAAGGCCGGCTTCGATCCCACCGCCCCTGACCTGCACCTGGGCCACACCGTGCTTATCCACAAACTGCGACACTTCCAGCTGTTGGGACACACCGTGATCTTCCTCATCGGCGACTTCACCGGCATGATCGGCGATCCCACCGGGCGCATGGTCACCCGGCCTCCTCTTTCGCGCGAGCAGATTGACGCCAACGCCAAGACTTATCTCGACCAGGTCTACAAAATTCTCGACCGCGAGCAGACCGAGGTCCGCTATAACCGCGAGTGGTTCGGCAAGTTCACCGCCGACGATTTCATCCGCCTGGCCGCCAAGTTCACGCTTTCGCAAATGCTCGAGCGCGACGAATTCCACCAGCGCTTCCAGGAAGAAAGACCCATCTCCATGCACGAGTTGCTTTACCCCCTGGCCCAGGGCTACGACTCGGTGGCGCTGGAGGCCGACGTGGAATTGGGCGGCACCGACCAGAAATTCAACCTGCTGGTAGGCCGCGAAATCCAGCGCGGCTACGGCCAGCCCTCGCAGGTGGTGCTCACCACCCCCATCCTGGAAGGCCTGGACGGTGTGCAGAAAATGTCGAAGTCGCTGGGCAACGCCATCGGCCTGACCGAGCCCCCGCTCCAGATGTATGGGAAAGTGATGTCCATCTCCGACCAGATGATGTGGCGCTACTACGAACTCCTCACCGACGTGAGCATGGCCGAGATCGGAAAAATGACCGAGGAAGCCGCGGCCGGCCGCAGCAATCCCATGCAGTACAAAAAGGAG
>DATFDP010000159.1:0-13220 GCA_035252015.1 Terriglobales bacterium | reverse complement strand
ATGGGCTCCTGTCGTCTGGCTCTAATTCCCCCGGTGCCGCTGGTAACGGCACTTTGGGCTGAAAAATTGCTAAGTCAGTATCCGAATCTTGACAGCATCTTAACTGTTTCACGTTGAGCTTATGCCAATCCGTGTTTCTGTAAACGAGTAACGGATTGTCCTTCGAAAAACCCGTTACCACATGCTGAGCTGTGATCAGGTATTGTGTGCCGTTGCGATCTATAGTGAATGCAGTCCCGCTCTCAACCGCATTTGGTCCTTTTCGGACTCCGATGTAATAGACGCGCAGAAGTACCTCTGATGGCACCTGCGCCCCAGCCAGTGCAGGAAGAATTGCCGCAACTATCAGTCCGATTAACAAGGCTAGTCTGAACAGCTTGCTGAATTGGGGCAATTTCTGTCCGATTGTCGTATCGGGCATAGGGCTTTTTATTTTTTCCTTTTCTTTCCGTTCTATCGTGACCACTTTCGGTCGATTGGCTGTAAGTTATGGCGTCCCCGGGGGGATTCGAACCCCCGTTACCGCCGTGAAAGGGCGATGTCCTAGGCCGGGCTAGACGACGGGGACGCGTCGAAAGGTTGGGCCCGTGTGACTGAATCATTGATGCTAACAGCCGTCTTTGCGCACTGTCAAAATTCGCCGCCTCGTCGCTGTGCTGCATCCTCGACGCCTACAATTGAATCCATGAAGGCTGCAGGAGGGCCTCATGGCTGATCCGCTTTATTTAAACCTCTGGTTCCCTAGCTTCGAAGTGCAGGACATGCTGCCCCGCGCCCTTATGGTGATGCGCCAGTTTCCCTTCTCCGCGCAGCAGCCCGGCATCAGCTACCTGGCATTGCATCCCATCTCCTGGGACGAGGCCACCATTCTAGAGCGCCGCTTTCAGCCTGGGGCCACACCAGAGGAGGCGGTGGAGATCGCCTCCGATCTGCTGCACGAAGACTACGCATACCTCTTCGAAGCGCATTGGGATTTGTGGGCGCCCGGCGCGACCGCCCAGCCCTGGTCGGAACAGACGCAGCAGGTCAAATTCCTGGTGCATGGCGTGGAGTTCGACGAGGAAGCCTTCCGCGAAAACGGTCACATCCAGGTGGACTTCGGCCTGGACACACCTTTTTTAGGCGAAGACGTCGCGCTTACACCGTTCATCGAACAGCGGGTACGCGCCAACGTGCAGAAACTGGTGGAGTTCACCAACAAGGTGGAAAAGAACTGCGGCATCAGCGGCCGCGTGTTGTGGTCGGAATCAGAGGAAAACCTCGCCCAGAAGTTGATTTCAAGGTTGCAGAAGGTGCAGTAGGAAAAAGTTTCAAAAGTTTCAAGGTTTCAAAGTTTCAGCCCGAACTACCACTGCTCGGCGCGATGATCATCGAGCGAAACCTTGAAACCTGCGAAACTTTGAAACCTCATTTCGTTCTGCCGGCCTCCCCCTGAAGTTGTTCCCCGGCGGCGGCTTGCGCGGCGGCCAGGCGTGCGGTCAACACCCGAAAGGGGGAACAGGAAACGTAGTTCATGCCTACCTGGTGGCAGAACTCCACCGACGACGGATCCCCGCCGTGCTCGCCGCAGATGCCTACCTTCAGGTCGCGGCGGGTCTTGCGGCCCTTCTCCGTGCCCATGCGCACAAGCTGGCCCACGCCCTCGCGGTCCAGCACGGCAAACGGATCTTGCTTGAGGATACCTTCCGCCAGGTAAGTTGGCAGGAATTTGTTGATATCGTCGCGCGAGAAGCCGAAGGTGGTCTGCGTAAGGTCGTTGGTGCCAAAGGAGAAGAACTGCGCTTCCTTGGCGATCTCGTCGGCCACCAGCGCCGCCCGCGGCAACTCGATCATGGTGCCCACCAGGTAGTCCACGCGCATTTCCTTTTGCGCGAACACCTCTTCCGCCACACGCACGATGATTTCCTTCTGGTTGGCCGTCTCCTTCAGCGTGCCCACCAGCGGAATCATGACTTCGGGTTGGACCTTCACCCCGTCCTTGGCCACGATGCAGGCCGCCTCGAAAATGGCGCGCGCCTGCATTTCCGTAATCTCAGGATAGGTAATGCCCAGGCGGCAGCCGCGATGGCCGAGCATGGGGTTAAACTCGTGCAGCTCTTCCACCCGCCGCAACAGCGTCCGCAACTCGCGCAGCTTGGGCGAACGTGGCCTGGTGGCTTCGAGCACCGCTATTTCCACCATCAGGTCCTCGCGGCGTGGCAGGAACTCGTGCAGCGGCGGATCCAAGGTGCGGATTGTCACCGGATATCCGTCCATCGCCCGGAAGATGCCGACAAAGTCCGAGCGCTGCATGGGCAGCAGCTTGCGCAGAGCCATGCGCCGGTCCTTCTCCGTGCCCGCCATGATCATGGCCCGCATGTGTGGAATGCGGTCCTCGGCAAAGAACATGTGCTCGGTGCGGCACAGCCCGATGCCCTCCGCGCCGAAAGCACGCGCCTGGATGGCGTCGCGCGGAATGTCGGCATTGGCACGTACGCCCAGCTTGCGGAACGGTTCCGCCCAGCTCATGAATTTCTGCAACTCGGGATCGTTGGGCGAAGCGTCCAGCGTGGCCAGCTTGCCGTTGATGACCCGCCCCGTGGTGCCGTCTAGCGAAATCCAGTCACCTTCCTTCAGCACCTTGCCCTTCACCCGCATTTCGCGGATCTTTTCGTCCACTTGGATGTCGCCGGCGCCGGCCACGCAGCACTTGCCCATGCCGCGCGTGACCACCGCCGCGTGGCTGGTCATGCCGCCACGCGAGGTCAGAATGCCGACCGCCACTTCCATGCCGTGAATATCTTCTGGTGTGGTTTCGGCGCGCACCAGGATCACCGGGTTGCGTTTGCGCCCGTCACCGGCCTTCTTCACCGCGTCATCGGCTGTGAACACGATCTGTCCCACCGCCGCGCCCGGCGACGCCGGCAAGCCGGTAGCCAGCACCTCTACCTTTTGCTTTTTCTCGTCCAGTCGCGGCACCAGGAAGTCATAAAGTTGGTTGGGCTCAACTCGAAAAATGGCTTCTTCCTTCTTGATCAGGCCTTCCTCTACCATCTGGATGGCCACCCGCACCGCCGCCAGCCCCGTGCGCTTGCCGTTGCGCGTCTGCAGCATGTAAAGGCGCCCGTCCTGGATGGTGAACTCAAAATCCTGCAAATCGCGGTAGTGCTTCTCTAGCCGCGTGGTGATATCGCGCAGCTGGTCATATACCTCGGGCATGATCTTCTTCAGTTCAGATATGTTCACCGGGGTGCGGACGCCCGCCACCACATCCTCGCCCTGGGCGTTCATCAAAAACTCGCCGTAGAATTCCTTCGCGCCGGTGGCAGGATTGCGAGTGAACCCAACTCCGGTGCCGCTACTCTCGCCCAGGTTGCCGAACACCATGGCCTGCACGTTCACGGCTGTGCCCAGGTCATCCGAAATATTGTTGATGCGGCGGTAGTGCTTGGCGCGCTCGTTATTCCAGGAGCGGAACACAGCGTCCCGTGCCATCACCAGCTGGTCGTGCGGATCCTGTGGGAACTCGCGCTTGGCGCGCTTTTTGACGACCTTCTTGTATTCCTCAATCACTTCCTTCAGCGCCGCCACATCCAAGTCGGTGTCGAGCTTCGCCTTCTTCTGCTTCTTCTTGGCCTCGAAGACCTCGTCAAACGCCGACTTCTCGATGTCGAGCACCACGTTGCCGAACATCTGAATCAACCGCCGATAGGAATCATTGGCGAAGCGCGGATTGTTGGCCCGCCGCGCCAGCGCCTCCACGCTCCTGTCGTTCAGCCCCAGGTTCAAGATGGTGTCCATCATGCCGGGCATCGAAAACTTTGCGCCTGAGCGCACGCTCACCAGCAGCGGGTTTTCACCCAACCCCAGCTTCTGGCCCTGCAGCTTTTCCAGCCTTCCCAGCGCATCTTCCATTTGCCGGGCTATTTCGGTCGCAACCTTCCCCGTGCGCATGTATTCCCGGCACGCCTCGGTCTGGATGGTAAATCCCGGAGGCACGGGCAGGCCGGCGTTGGTCATCTCCGCCAGGCCGGCGCCTTTGCCACCCAGTTCGTCTTTCATCTTGCCGTTGCCGTCGGCCTTGCCATCACCGAAAAAATAAACGTATTTGGTGGCCGGTTTCTGTTCGCTGCGGTATTCCGTCTCGGGTAAAACGTGTGTCGCCATATTCATTCCTTTACTGTTTAAGATTCTTTCGATCCTGTGGAATCCTTGCTCTCGGTCACAATCTCAGAGAAATCGGCAATGGTGGAGAATTCCCTCAAGACGGTCTGCAACAAGGCCAGGCGGTTCGCGCGCACTTTGGTCTCATCCACCATCACCATGACCTTGTCGAAGAAGGTGTCCACCGCCGGGCGCAGGCGCGAAATCTCCACCAGCGCTGGTTCGTAATTCTTTTTGGCGCGCAGTTCCTGGACCCGCTGGGCAGTTGCCGGAATCAACTCCGCCAGGTTGACCTCCGCCGGTTCCTTCAGCGCGCCAGGATGAAAATCGGCGGCAGGCTCTGATCCGGCTTCATGCGCCTGCCGCCAAATGTTTTTCATGCGTTTGAAGGCGATGGAGATGGATTCGAAGTCCGGCGAGGGCCGCACCGTGGCGACAGCCTGCGCCCGCGCCACCGCGTCCACCACGTCATCGCTTCCCGCAGCCAGCACCGCGTTCACCACGTCATAGGCGAAGCCCAGAACATCGCGCAAGTAGAACTCCAGCCGCTCGCGGCAGAAGGCTACGATCGCCTGCAGCACCTCAGCCTGACCCGGCGCGGTGGCGAACTTCGGTCCAAACTTCTTCTCCGCGTGGGAGCCCGCATATTCTGCCAGCGCGTCGCGGAAGAGGTGTTCGATGTTTAGAGGTAGCTTGTGCTCGGCGATCGTCTTCACAATCCCGTTGGCCTGCCGCCGCAGGGCGAATGGGTCCTTCGAGCCGCTGGGCTGCAGCCCCAGCGCAAACATCCCGGCAATGCTGTCCGCTTTGTCGGCAATGGAGAGCACCGCGCCCTCAATCGTGCGCGGAGCCGAGTCCTCTATGGATTCCGGCTTGTAATGATCGTAAATAGCCTGCGCGATCAACCGGTGCGCATCGGGCGCAAGGTCGCGATCCAGTTCCTGCACTTGCGCGTACAGACCGCCCACAATTCCCTGCAGTTCGGTGAACTCTTTTACGAGTTCGGTCGTGAGGTCGGTTTTCGCCAGGCAGGCCGCTTTGTGGACCACGCCCGGCCGGATCTCCACGCCCGCCTGTTTCAGCGTGCCAGAAATGTGGCTGGCCAGGTGTTGCACGCGCAGCGTCTTGTCGTAGTAGCTGCCCAGGTCCTTCTGAAAAATAACATGTCGCAGCAGTGAAACGCGCTCGCGTAGAGAAATCTTCTGGTCCGTCTGCCAGAAGAAGCGTGCGTCGTTGAAGCGGGCTCGCAGGACCCGCTCGTGCCCGTGGCGAATGATGCCCTCGGGGTCGCCATCGGTGTTCAGCACCGCCAGAAAATGGGGCAGCAGCTTGTGCTCCGTAGCCTGCAGCGCGAAATATTTCTGGTGGTCCCGCATTACCGTGACCAGCACCTCCTCCGGCAGTTCCAGGAACTCGGTATCGAAGTTTCCCAGAATTACGGAAGGAAATTCTGTGAGGTTGGTCACAGTTGCCAGCAGCTCCGCATCTTCCCGCCAGCGCGCCCCTTGGACAGTACGGGCGGCTTCATCCAAAGCTTTGCGGATGCGCTGCTCGCGTTCCGCCCGACTGGCCACCACCCCTACCCGCTGCAGATGGCTTTCATAATCCCGCGGCGAGCTGAGTTTCACCGGTCCGCCCAGTGATCGGTGTCCACTCGATTCACGGCCGGCGTGAGTGCCGTCGAACTCCAGCGGCACCACCTCGCCATCCAGCAGCGCCACCAGCCAGCGGACCGGCCGCACAAAGCGCTCGTTCTTGGCACGCCAATACATGCTCTTGGGCCAGTAAATGGAAGCCAGTTCCTTGGGCAACGATTCCGCAAAAATCTGCGACGCTCTGCGTCCCTTGCTTACGACATTGGCCGCCAGGCATTCGCCCTTGGGCGTCATCACTCGTTGCAATCTCGAAACGTCAATATTCACTTTCTTCGAAAAACCGTGCGCTGCCGGCGTAGGCTGGCCATCCTTGAAGGCCACCTTCACCGATGGCCCGATTACCTGCTCCTCCACATCGGCCTGCGCGGGGGATACGTCGGAGACCACAACCGCCAGCCGCCGCGGGGTGGAAAACACGTGCGCAACCGGAGTGGCGGTCAGACGCTCGCGTTTCAGCACGTCGCTGACTCGGCGCGCCAGCTCCGCCGATGCCGCGTCAATCATGCGCGCGGGAATCTCTTCGCATCCGATCTCCAACAGAAAATCCGCCATAATTCCTTATAGCGCCGGCGTCTCGCCGGCTGTCGCGAGGGCGTCTCGGCCTAGCCGTGCGGCCCTGTTACGCGGGCTGCCCGCGCATTACGGTTTTTCGCCTCGCCGCGGCCTCCGACCCCGTTTCTTCCGGCGACGCTTCCGTATTGCTTGCCTTTTGCTGCTCAATCCAAGCTCTCGCGATCCCTACCGCCAAGTTGCGAATGCGCGCGATCACGCCCACGCGCTCGGTCACCGAAATTGCTCCCCTCGCGTCCAGCACGTTGAACATATGCGAACACTTCAGGCACAGGTCGTAAGCCGGCAGCAAGGGGAAACGTGCGATCGCGGGCGCTCCTACGAACCCGTTCTGTGGTTCGGCCGTGAGCGGCTCGGAAAAATCGTGCTCCTCGGGAATGCTGCCCCCAGTAGTCGAACGCGCCGCGGCCTTCGGCTCGCGCGGCTCCTCTTTTTTCAGCTCACGAAACCGCTGCAGGAGCGCCTGGCATTCGGCCTCGCACAGCTCCAGGTGCTTCCACGTCTTCTCTACGTCGCCGGCCTCGAAGTTGTACACGGAAAACTGCAGCTCATCCGCCAGCCGCACACCGCCGTAGGTGACCGCCTTGCCGGTATCGGGGTCGCGCGCCCACACAATGTCATAAATGCTGTTCACATCCTGCAAAAACGCAGCAATACGCTCCAGCCCGTAGGTCAGCTCCGCCGAAATCGGCTCCAGGTCCACGCCCCCACACTGCTGGAAGTAGGTGAACTGTGTGATCTCCAGCCCGTCCAGCATCACCTGCCAGCCGATTCCCCAGGCGCCCAGAGTGGGCGACTCCCAATTGTCTTCCTCGAACTTGATGTCGTGCTGGCGCAGGTCAATGCCGATTGCCGTTAACGACTCCAAATACAGCTCCTGCACCTTCTCGGGTGGCGGCTTCAGGATCACCTGCAGTTGCGTATGCTTGTACAACCGATTGGGATTTTCGCCATAACGTCCGTCTGCCGGCCGCCGCGAGGGCTGCACGTACGCCACCTTGTAGGGCTGTGGCCCCAACACCCGCAGAAAAGTTTCCGGTGCCATGGTGCCGGCGCCCACTTCCAGGTCATAGGGCTGCTGCAGCACGCACCCGCGCTCCGCCCAGAAATTCTGCAGACGCAGGATGAGTTCCTGAAAGGTGGGCGGATTGTGGGTGGATGGCATTCGGCTTTTGGCTCTTAGCTATTGGCTCTTAGCTTGTACATCCTGGTTTCATCGTGAAGCTGGAACCACCACAAGCCCGCTAACAGGTAAAAGCGAACAGCTAAGTGCTGATTCTCTCCAGCATCCCCGCCGTTACCAGCTTCTTTTCCAGGTGCCGCTCCAGAATCTGCACCAGGAACTTGCGCAAATCGGCGGCTCGTGCCTTGGGCCACTCCAGTGCGGCAAAACTTTCTATGGGGGCACGAAACATTTCCGCCGCCAGCGCCCGCGACTCCCGCGACATCTCCGACGAGGCCAGCCGCTTATCGTCGGCGCACATCAACCCGTCCACCAGCGCATGGTAATAGGCCCGGTTCCCATTCAGCGCCGCGCCGCAGGCCGCACATTCGGAAAGCTCCGGGAGGAAGCCCACCAGCCGCGTCATCCACAGCTCGAAGTACGTCACTGGCATCCAGATGCAGTCGCCCGCCAGTTGCTCCAGCACCGCCAATGTCAACCGGAAGACTGCGTCGTTGACTTCCCGGTCCGGCAGCAGTTCGTCCAAAACCTCGGCCAGGTGGCCCAGCGCCACCGCCCGCGGGTACGTCACCTGCCGGGCCAGTGGCGATTCCAGCACCTCGCACGAGTCCAGCCGGGCCAGTTCCTGGCGCTCGCGGTCATCCCAGTAGGCGCGCACAAAGGTCAGGGGCTCCAGCGCGCCGCCAAAACGCTTTTTAGACTTTTTGGCCGCGCGCGCCACGCCGCGCACTTTGCCTTCCGCCCGCGTGAAGAGCGTGACCAGCAGGTCCGCCTCGCGCAAGGGATAGGTGCGCAGCACAATCGCCTCTGACTCCTTCAGCGGCATGGACCGCCACCAGCCGCGGCCCAACCCGCCTGCCGCGCCTCTGTGCTGTTTCCCGGCACCAAGCTAAACTTTCATTCTAACGGTTGCGGTCTGTGGATGACCAGCGGCCCATCTGGTTGAAGGGTTAATATTGGCAGACTTCGCATTTAGCACTTGGCATTTAGCACTTAGCCCCTGAACCAGGTCGGCCTCTGCACGCGAAGCTCGAATGCAGACGCTCGATTGGTTACTGGACTTGTACTCACCACTCTCTTCACCGGCCAAGTGCTAAATGCTAATTGCTGCCCTTCAAGCACAAAGGCGCACACCCCAACCGGGATGTGCGCCCTGAACTTTCGCTTGCAATCGGGACTTACGCCGGCGTACGGCCGTAATAAGCGGCGTTGCGCTCGGTGAAGGCTTTCCACTTTTCCGGCAGATCATCCAGCGCGAAGATGGCTGATACCGGGCACACTGGAACACAGGCGCCGCAGTCAATACATTCCACCGGATCGATGTAGAGCATCTCTTCTTCGGCGTGCGCCGGTTCATCCTTCTTGGGATGGATGCAGTCCACCGGGCAAGCATCCACGCACGCAGTGTCCTTCGTCCCTATGCACGGTTCCGCAATTACATAAGCCATGAGCTTTGTTTCTCCTCGGAGCAATTCGCGGTGAGGCTAGCTGACCTCAATTCTAGCAAGAATGCCATACCGCTTGTATAGCTTTTCCTGTGGCTCCCTGCCCTGCCGCCCCATCCGGGCAGTTCAACGGGCTGGAAAGAATCTCACTCTCTGCGGCCGTCCACAGCGGCTTTGCAGCCAATGGCGTGTTTTCCAAGCTTAGCTGCCATTGCCAACATCCCGACCGTTGCATTTCAAGCCAGCCAGCTAGCCAACCCGTCAGCTAGCCCCTTCAGGCTGGCACTAACTCCCTCTGCTCCGCCGGCTCGTACTCGCAGATATAGCCGGCCACCGCGCTCGCGGCGACCGTCAGCGGGCTGGCCAGGTACATCTGCCCCGGCCCGCTGCGGCCAGGGAAATTGCGGTTCTGGGCGCTGATCACCACCTGGTCGGGACGCGTGGAAACGCCTGGCCCGGCGTTGATGCACGCCCCGCAGCTGGGCTCGATCACGATGGCGCCCGCCTGCTTGAAAATTTCCAGGTACCCCTTGCGTACGCAATACTCGCGCGTCTCCTGCGACCCGAACTGGATGTAGAACTTGCAACTCGCCGCCACCCGCTTGCCCTGTCGCAGCGCGTCCGCCAGAACCCGAGCGTACATGTCCATGTCTTCGTTTTTGCCCGCCGTGCAGGTACCGCCGTAGGCGATCTCCACCGGCACCGGCGTGTTCAGGTCGCGGATGTACTTGCCGTTGCCGGGGTCGCCAGGGGTGGCCACCATGGGCGTGATATCGGCGCCATCCAGTTCAATAACGTGCGCGTACTCGGCGCCAGCATCGCTGTTCAGCCCGGCTATCAGCTCCTGCGCTGGCTTGCGCTCCATGCCCCGGCGCTCAACCAGGAACTCCAGCACCTTCTCGTCGGGCGCCACAATGCCAGTGAAGCCGCCGATTTCCGCCGCCATGTTGGTCATGGTGGCGCGTTCATCCACGCTTAGCTCCTCGATCGCCTCGCCTGAATACTCCATCACCTTGGCCAGCGCTTTGCCGCTGCGCACGTACTCCAGCGACAGAATCTTCAGGATGAAGTCCTTGGCAGTGACATTGGGATGCCGGTTACCCCGGATCACCACTTTCACGCTCTCCGGAACGCGCACCCGCACATCCCTGGTGATCCAGGAATTGAACACGTCGGTAGTGCCGATGCCAAAGGCAACGCATCCGATCGCGCCCACGTGCGGCGTGTGCGAATCCGAGCCCACATTGAGCTGCCCCGGTAGGGCGTAGCTTTCCAGCACGATAGAGTGGCAAATGCCCTCCGAGCCTTTACGGTCGCGCAGTTCGCCATGCAGCTTGATGCCCCGCGACTTGGCAAAATCCTGCTGCTTGAATTTGAGCTGCGTGGCCAGGTCCAGCAGCCCCATCTTGCGTTTCTCTTCTGAAATCACTTCATCCAGAAACGTCAGGTGGTCGCGGAAGAAGATGATGGTGGAAGCATCGTTGACCGGCGCATCTTTGCCCACCAGCTGCTCGAAGAAAATGGATGCCATGGGGGTGACGTACTCGTGGCTGAAGCGCAGGTCGGCGCGGGCAAAGCCGGCATCGCCCGGCTTCACCGCCGCCACGCCCACCTGGTCCTTGTCGTGGATCATGTGCCGGGCAAAAATTTTTTCCGCCACCGTCATCGGCCGCTTCTTGGTCTGAATCGGCGGCAGGAAAACTTTGCCCTGCAGCCGCGCCACATTGAACGGAAACAGCCCGCCGTACTCGATAATTTGCCGCGTGATCTCATCCTCGCCCTGGGTGAACTCGGCCAGCGGGATTTCCTCGCCCACACGAACTTTGTCAATCAGCGAGAAGTTGGTCGAGGTCAGCAAACCCAGGTTCTGGCAGTTCTGCTTGTAAATACGCTCGATGTTTTCCGCGATCACCAGCCGTATGCCCGCGCACAGTTCGGCATAGGGCGACTGCTCCCGGCTCGAGCCCTTGCCCCGCCGCTTGCCGCTCACCGCCGCGACAAAGCCGCCCTTCTTTACGTCTCCGCGCCCGATGGGCAGCACGCCACCGCACTTCAGTCCGAGGTAGGGAATCTCGCCCAGGGTCTCGTCGAAGTAGAAGCAGTAGTGCGCAGGCGTGATTTCGTCGGTGGAAATGTCGTCGCGCAGCTTGGGATTGTTTGCCGGATTCTTGTTGTCCCAGGGCAGATCCCAGCCCGCCAGCTGTTTCTTGATCAACTCCGGGTCTTCGGTCAGGAAAAGAATTCGCCCCTTCAGCTTTACTTTGTCCGGCCGCTTCTCGATTTGTCGTTCCAGCAACGATGGAATCACGATTTATGTCCTGACGCGACTTATGTCGCTTCCCAACCGATTAGATGCCCCACGCCCTAAACGTGTATTTTAGCGCCTTTGCAGGCGGCGGTAGACCTTGCAAGCAACGTCTCTACTGCCCTATCTCTGCTGCTCGGAGAAATTGCTACACGCTGGTAGAGACGTAACTTGTTACGTCTAAGGGCCTCTCGACAATTGCTTTAAGAGGGTTGCCGTATTTTAAGAGCACAATGCGGGTCCGGACCACCCGCTACGTATCAGCTCCCGAAGGGCGAAAATAGGAAAGCCCAGGACGGAAGTCCTGGGTCAAACCGGACAACCTAGGCTCGAGTCCCGCCAGGGACGGCACCAAAAACTACTCCGGCCCGCTGTCGTGCGGCTTGCGGATCTCCACCACAACCCGGTTGGCGATCTGGTCCATCAGTTGTGAAACCAGCATATCTTCGCTCAGTTGTGCGTCCCCGTTGACCATGCCCTCGGCCCAGGGCTTGAAATTCCCCACCCGCACCAGCCGGTAATTCACCGTTGCGCTATGGTAGTCCGGCGGATAGGCGCGCGAATCGCCCACGCCCGTCCCCACCTGAACTGCTCCCGGCGGAGGTACGCTCACTTCCGGACGATCGCCTTGCAATACCTCGGTCAGGTTCGTGTACAGCACGAAGTCGCAGTTCTTTTCCCGCACCGTCGTGTCCGCTTCACCTGACGAGTCCAGCGCCACCGTCTCAATCTTCGGCGCTTTTCCCTTCTTGACCTCTTTGCTCTTGTTGGTGCGCTCTAGGGCTCTCACCAGCTGATTGCGCTCCCAGGCGGGGTTAACGATGTGCCGGGAAGTATTTTCCAGCGTGGCCACGCAGATGCGCACCGCCGCCTGCTTCTCCTGAGCTTGCAATAGAGGAACCAGAACAGCCAGAACTACCAGGGACAGGATTCGCCGCATGGGCTCACCTCCCGAAGGCAGGTCACAAGCAGCTACATTCTACGCCTGCCGCGTCCGCACGTACTCGGTCACTGACGGCAACTCCTCCAGACCTTCACCTTGAAAAATGGCTTGGAACTCCCGCAGCAGCGCCTCATGCACCCGGCCGTTGGAGGCCAGTGTCTCCCGGCTGTCAATGCGGAAGGGCTGGCCATCGAAACGGGTGACCCGTCCGCCGGCCTCCTGCACGATAAGGACACCCGCCGCGGTATCCCAAGGATTCAGGTTAAATTCCCAGAAGCCGTCGAAGCGCCCGCAGGCCACGTCGCACAGGTCCAGCGCCGCCGAACCCGCCCGCCGCACGCCGTGGGTCTTCAGCGTGATCTGGTGGTAAAAGAAGATGTTGGGATTCTTGTGCCGTTTATGGCTGGGAAAGCCGGTGGCCACCAGGCACTCGGCGAGGTTGCCAATGCTGGAGACGTGAATCGGTTGCCCGTTCAGGAAAGCACCGCCGCCCTTCTCGGCGGTGAACATCTCCTCGCGCGTGGGATCGAAGATTACCGCCCAAACGCGCTCATCCCTGTACTCCAGCGCCAGCGAAACACAGAACACGGGAAAGCCGTGAGCAAAGTTGGTGGTGCCATCCAGCGGGTCCACGTACCAACGATACTCGCTGCCCTGCTCGCTGCGCGTTCCCTCCTCGCCTATGATGTTGTGCCCGGGCCAGCGCTCGCGGATGCGTTTTGTGATGAGGGCCTCGGAGGCGCGGTCTGCCTCCGTCACCAAATCCACGTCGCCCTTGTACTCCACTTTCACCCGGCGCTGGAAGTAGCCCATGAGCAGCGCGCCGGCTTCGCGCGCAATTTCCGCCATGGCGGGTACGAATTGCGGCCGTTCCGGCATTACGGTTTGCGCCGCGCCGCATCTTCCGCGATGTACATGATCTGGTGCTTGAAGATGAACAGGTTGGGCGCGCCATCCCGCGTCAGCCGCACCATGT
>DATFDP010000158.1:0-3218 GCA_035252015.1 Terriglobales bacterium | reverse complement strand
TTCACTACTTGGCTGGCGTGAGAGGCTCCATGGCAAGACCTCGCGGGCGCGATATCTCCTGTTACACTGTTGGTTTAGGAGGTTCTGGACGCGTGCAGGGCGTATACATTTTGTCGGCGGTTCGGACCCCCATTGGCAAGTTTGGCGGGAAGCTGGCTGGGCTGACCTCGCCGGATCTGGGCGTTGTGGCGGCCACGGCTGCCCTGGACCGGGCCGGAATTCAGGGTAGGCAGATCGAAGAAGCCATTTTCGGGAGTGCCCGTCAGGCTGGAAATGGTCCCAATCCCGCCCGACAGATATCGGTTCGGAGCGGCGTCCCGAAAGAATCCCCTGCCTATACGGTCAACCAGGCCTGCGCTTCAGGGATGAAGGCGATTGCGCTGGGCTTCCAGGAGATCGCGTTCGGCAATATGGATTGCGTGCTGGTGGGCGGGACCGAATCCATGTCCCGCGTTCCTTATTACCTGGATGGGGGCCGCTGGGGGTACCGCCTTGGAAACCAGGAGCTGGTCGACGGAATGTACCGCGACGGCTTCCTGTGCAAGCTCTGCAATCAGGTGATGGGCGAAACCGCCGAAACTCTGGCCGAACACTACAAGATCAACCGCGAAGAGCAGGACCAATTCGCCCTTCGCTCGCAACAGAAAGCCGAGGCAGCAATAAAGTCCCGCCGGTTTGAGGATGAGATCGCACCCCTAACCCTCAAGACGAAAAAGGGAGACGAGATCTTCAGCCAGGATGAGCATCCCTTCCTGGGTGCGACGCTGGAAAAGATGGCCAAGCTGTCCCCGGTTTTCTCCAAAACCGGTACCGTGACGGCGGCAAACTCCTCGGGGATTACTGACGGCTCTTCCGCCATGGTTATGGGCGGCGAAGACTTCGTCAAGCAGAACGGCCTCAAACCGCTGGCCAGGATCATCGCCGCGACTTCCGCAGGCGTTGACCCCGCGACAATGGGCATCGGCCCAGTTCCGGCGCTGGCAAAATTGGAAAAGAAGACCGGCTTCAGGCTGAACGACTATGACCTTGTTGAGCTGAATGAGGCGTTTGCCGCCCAGGCCCTCGCCTGCGATCGCGAATTGCACATGGATCCCGACAAACTGAACGTCAACGGTGGCGCGATCGCCTTGGGGCATCCCATCGGCTGCACAGGGACTCGGATCTCTGTCACCCTGCTTCATGAAATGCTGAAGCGCAAAGCGAAGCGCGGCGTGGCTACACTGTGCGTCAGCGGCGGGATGGGAATGGCGCTGGCGATTGAACGGGTGTAGAGCCCATGGCTGCCAAGCACGAAGTTGAAATCAAATTTCGCATCGCCAGCATTGAGGCTCTGAACTCTAAACTCAAATCTGCCGGTTTTCGCCTGATCACCCCCCGAACCCATGAGATGAATACCGCCTATGATCTCTCCGGACGCGACCTGCGCGCCCGCGGCTGCCTGCTGCGCCTGCGCCAATATGGCGATAAATGGACTCTCACCTTCAAGGACAAGAGCTCCAGCAATGCGAAACATAAGTCCCGGCCGGAAATCGAAACTCAGATCGGAAATGGCCCCGCCATGGCCCAAATTCTCGAGGCCCTGGGGTTTCAACCGGTCTTCTCTTACGAGAAGTTCCGTAGTGAGTGGACTGACGGCCAAGGCCACGTCGTGGTGGACGAAACGCCGGTTGGAAATTTCGGCGAAATCGAGGGCGAGCCCGGCTGGATCGACCGGGTTGCAGGCCAGCTCGGCGTATCGGAACAGGAGTACATCAAGGCTTCCTACAGCGACCTCTTTCAGGAATGGAAGCGCAAGACAGGCAGCACCGCCTCAGACATGCTCTTCAGCAAATAACAAGACCAGGTTTCAAACGTCTAAAAAGCCAGCGGCCCGTTGGGGGGCGGTTTTTCGCGCTACAATTCTCGCCCAAGGCAAGGAATCTGCCGCACATGTACGACTACATCATTGTCGGCGCAGGGTCGGCCGGATGCGTTCTGGCCAACCGGCTCAGCGAGGATCCGAAAGTAAAGGTTCTGCTGCTTGAGGCCGGTGGCCCGGACTCGCGCAAGGAAATCCACATACCTGTGGCCTTCTCCAAGCTATTTAGAACGGCGTGTGACTGGGCCTACTACACGGAGCCGGAACCACAGCTCGGGAAGCGCAGCCTCTACTGGCCACGGGGAAAAGCCGTCGGCGGCAGCAGTTCCATGAACGCCATGATTTACATTCGTGGCCATCGTCACGATTACGACCACTGGCGTGACCTCGGCAACCCGGGCTGGAGTTACCAGGAGGTGTTGCCCTACTTCAAGAAATCGGAGGCGCAGGAGAACGGCGCATCAGAATTTCACGGCAACGCAGGTCCGCTGCACGTCACCAATTTGCGCTCCATCAATCCCCTTTCGGAAGCTTTTGTCGAGGCCGCCGAGCAGTGCGGACATGCGCGCAATCCCGACTTCAATGGCAACCAGCAGGAAGGGTTCGGCTTTTACCAGGTTACGCAGTTCCAGGGAAAGCGTTGCAGTGCCGCTGACGCGTTTCTGCATCCGGTCAGGAAACGTCCCAACCTCACCGTGCGCACGGCGGTGCAGGTTTTTGACATCATTTTCGAAAAGCGTCGCGCGGTTGCGCTCAGCATTCAGCAGGGCGAGGGCAGCACACAGGAGCACGCGGAGCGCGAAATCATCCTGTGTGCCGGCGCCATCGGCTCTCCGCAGCTGCTGATGCTGGCCGGCATAGGCCCTGCGGACCACCTGCGCTCACTCGGCATTCCCGTCACCCTTGACCTGCCCGGCGTGGGCGCGAACCTGCAGGACCACGTGGCTGTGCCGCTTGTCTATGAGTCCCACCAGCCAATCAGCCTGGCGAATGCTGAAAGCTTGAGGAGCCTGGGCAGATACATGTTCTTCAAGGATGGCATGCTGACGTCCAACGTAGCTGAGGCTGGAGGCTTTACCAGTAGCACCTCCTCAGCACCGGCCCCCGATCTCCAGTTCCACTTTGGACCGGGATACTATGTGAACCACGGCTTCAGCAAATTTAAAGGACACGCTTTCACGCTCGGCCCCACCATGATCCGTCCGCACAGTCGCGGACGCATCTCGCTCCGTTCCAGCAATCCTCTCGATGCGCCGGTGATCCGGCCAAACTATCTGGCCGAACCTGGCGACCGAGAAGTGCTGCTCAAAGGACTCAAGCTTGCGCGCACCATCGCCGCAGCCCACGCCTTCGATAAGTA
>DATFDP010000157.1:0-6783 GCA_035252015.1 Terriglobales bacterium | reverse complement strand
CGAAATCCTGACCATGCTGTCGGAGGGCATTGCTGCCCGGCGCGGGCGCTACGGCGCTTACCTGTTCCGTGATCGCGTGCACGGGCGGCTGCGCGCCCGCCGTGGCGCACGGCTGGCGGCGATCACGAGTGGCGGAGCTATTCCCGAGAATGCACTCTACACCGTGGTAGCCGAGCCCGAAGGGACGGTGGTCGGCACCGTGGATGAAGATTTCGCGGTAGAGAGCAATAAAGGCGACATCATGCTGCTGGGCAACACTTCCTGGCAGATTCGCCGCATCGAGGGCGCTTCCGGCCGGGTGCTGGTGGAAGACGCCCATGGCGCGCCGCCCAGTGTTCCCTTCTGGCGGGGCGAAGCCCCGGCACGCACGTCAGAACTCTCCGAACACGTGGCCGAGCTGCGAAAACAGATCAGCGACATGCTGCCCAAGACTTCTCCCATCGGCATTTCGCAGAACCAGCCGGAAGTGGCGGAAACGGTGCGCTGGCTGAAAGAGGAGTGTTGCCTTGACGATTCCGGCGCCGAGCAGGCCATCGAGTACATAATTCAGGGGCGGGCAGTACTCGGCGAGGTGCCCACACAGAAGACCATTATCGCGGAGCGTTTCTTTGATGAAGGCGGTGGGATGCAGCTCGTTATCCACGCGCCCTTCGGCGGCCGCATCAATAAGGCCTGGGGATTAGCGCTGCGCAAGCGCTTTTGCCGCAGCTTTAACTTCGAGCTGCAGGCTGCCGCTACCGATGACGGGCTGAATATCGCGCTGGCGGAGCAGCACAGTTTCCCGCTGGCCGACGTTTTCAATTTTCTACAAGCAGAAACGGTGCAGCCGGTGGTGGAGCAGGCAGTGCTTACTGGCTCTCCCATTTTCGGCACGCGCTGGCGCTGGGATGCCATGCGTTCGTTGGCCCTGCTGCGCTTCCATGGCGGCAAGAAGCTGCCGCTGCAGATTCAACGCATGCGCTCCGATGACCTAATGGCTTCAGTCTTTCCCGAGGTGGCGGCCTGCCAAGAAAACATTGTTGGAGACATAGAGGTTCCCGATCACCCGCTGGTGCGCGAAGTGATGAAGGATGTGCTGACTGAAGCCATGGACATTGACGGCCTGCGGGCGGTGCTGAGCGCCATTGAAGACGGCAGCATCCGCTGCCTGGCAGTGGACACACCGGTGCCTTCGCAGTTCTCACACGAAATCCTAAACGCGAACCCCTACGCCTACCTAGACGACGCACCCTTGGAGGAGCGCCGGGCGCGGGCCGTGCAGATGCGACGCCTGCTGCCGGAATCGGTGCTGGAGGAAGTGGGTAAGCTCGACCCTGCCGCCATCGCCCAGGTGCGCGAGGAGGCTTGGCCGGATGTGCGCGATGCCGACGAACTGCATGACGTGCTGCAGACGCTGATCGCCCTGCCAGAAGACACCGTGGACGAATACGCTGAGCGAGGACATCTCTGGAAAACCTACTTTGAGAACCTGGCTGCCTCCGGGCGCTCCGCTCGCGCTATTCACAATGGCAAAGCTTTCTGGGTTTCTGCCGAACGAGCCCAAATCTTCGCGCAGATCTATCCCACGGCTCACTTCGAGACCGCGTTGCCCAAGCTCGACGGCGTAGTTCCCTCCCCTGACGACGCCCTGCTTCAGATGCTAACTGGCTGGATGGGACACCTGGGCCCGACCAGCGCCCGCGAACTGGGACAGATTCTAGACTTGCCGGCATCAGAGATAGACAAGGCATTGCTGCGCCTCGAGGCAACGGGCGCGATCCTGCGCGGCAAATTTACTGACAGGAATTCGGACGAGGTGGAGTGGTGCGAACGTCGCCTGTTAGCGCGCATTCACCGGCTGACCCTGGGTACTTTGCGGAAGCAGGTGGAACCGGTCACGGCAGCACAGTTCATGCGCTGGCTGCTGCGCTGGCAGCACATTGCGCCCGGCACGCAGGTGTTGGGCGAGCGGGGCACGCTGGAGGTGCTGCAGCAACTGCAAGGCTTCGAAATCCCCGCCAGCGCATGGGAGCGCCAGGTACTGGCCCGCCGCATCGCTGATTACGATCCCAAGGTGCTGGACCAGCTTTGCCTCACTGGCGCCGTGGGCTGGGGACGCCTTTCCCCGCATCCCGCCACACTGGAGGATTCGGCCGAAGGCAAGCGGCGAGTGATTCCCACCAGCGTGGCGCCCATTACGTTCTACGTGCGCGAAGAAGCCGACTGGCTGCCTCCGCATACCGACCACCAGGATGGCCGCGGCTTGAGCCACGGAGCACGCCAGGTGTTGGAATTCCTGCGCCAGCGCGGGGCGTCGTTCTTCGCCGATATAGTGCGCGGCACCGGCAAGCTCAAGGCTGAAATCGAAACCGCACTCTGGGAACTGGTGGCGGCCGGTCTGGTTACCGCCGACGGCTTCGATAATCTGCGCTCGCTGATTGATCCTAAGCGGCGCTCGGGCCAGGGCAGCGGGCGCATGGCCCGGCCACGCCATAGCGCGGGCCGTTGGGCGCTGCTCTATCCCGGCGAACCGGCGGAGCGCACGCGCCAGGTGGAAGCTGCCTGCTGGATGCTTTTGCGCCGCTATGGGGTGGTCTTCCGCGACCTGCTGGCGCGGGAGGCGATTGTGCCCAAGTGGCGCGAGCTGGCGATTGCTTTCCGGCGCCTGGAAGACCGCGGCGAAGTGCGCGGCGGGCGCTTCATCAGCGGCTTTCTGGGCGAGCAGTTCGCTTTGCCGGTGGCGGTGGAATCGCTGCGCGCCATGCGGAAGATGGAACCGGCTGGAGAAACCATCACCCTCTCCGCCGCTGATCCTCTGAACCTGGTGGGCATTGTCGTGCCGGGAGAACGCGTGCCCGCTATTTCCGGCAAAACTGTTACCTTCCGCGACGGCGTTGCGGTTCTGTCCCAGGAAACGTCGGTCCACGCCGCCACTGGCGACTAGAAATCTTCGCTGGTCCTCGCGACCATTTCCCGTTAGTAATAAGCTTTTTCCCAGCGAGCCCGGCAATATAGGTGCGTTATGACCGAGGCAGAAAAACAGGCTTTCGCCATCTACGAGGAGATCTGCGCCACCGGCAAACACCGTCCCTATTCGGCAAACTCGGTGGCGGAGATGATGCGCAAACTGGAGGAGTGGAGGGAAAACAATGCCGCATTCAAGGCTTTAAGCCGCGCCAGCGCCGAAGTGCGACTGGCTTTTCTGAGCGGAAGCTTTGAGTGGTTGCGCGCCGAGGCCAAGGACCACAGCCGGTTTCGGGTGTGCCCGGCCATTACCGACGCAATACAACAAGTGCTGACCAGCGTGCCCAAGCCCTTGCCCAAAGAAGTGGTGCAGCGGCTGTTGAGCGACTACCGGCAGGATTTTTCCATGACCCGCATGTATTTTCCATTCGAACAGTTCCTTTCCGTGCTAACGCGCGAACAGATTACGGATGAGATCCGCAACGAACTGCGCCGAATTCTACTGCAGTTTGCCCCGACTCCGACCGGCAAGGTTGAGGAGCACACAAAGGAGATCCGGGAACTGCTGGACGGACTGGTGCGGGTGGAGGGCGAGAAGGAACTCGATCCCGGGTGCGGCCCCTGGTCACAAATTGCCTTTGACGAGATCGCCGGCAAAGAGGCCATCACGCGGGCCGGATGGGAAGGTCTGCTGGAACACTGCCGCACGCAGGAGCAGACGGTTCCAGGCGCCAAGTGGAAGGCCAGAACGAGGGAACTGATGGCCGCGCTGGGCGAAGCCGAAGTCATTACCGTCATGTTGCGTTGGCTGGCGCTCGGCCCCACGCCCGGGCAGCCACCCGAAGCCCGTTCGCCCATTGAGGATTCTTCCTATCAGAAAGGAGTGGTGTGGTGCTTGGCGATGAAAGCTGAGCCCGCGACCGCCATTGCGATCGCCGACTTCGCCATCGCTTGTCTGCGCAAGGTTCCAAATTTGGGCGCCGTTTCCCAGAAAGTTGGTTTTGCCTGCGTGCAGGCTCTGGGAGCTATGGAGTGCTCGGAGGCGGTCGCTCAGCTTACACGCCTGCGCGCACGGGTTAAGTACACGGTCGCCCGGCGCCTGATCGAGAAATCACTGCAGCAGGCGGCGGAGCGAAGCGGCTTGAGCATCGAGGAAATTGAAGACATCTGCATCGCGCGCTATGACCTAGACGAGCGTGGAACCCGGGAAATTGGCTTAGGCGATGCCAAGGCAACCATCATCCTGCGCGACGACGGAGGCGTGGCCATTACCTGGCACAATGCCGACGGTAAGCTGGTGAAGACAGCGCCGGCCTACATCAAGAAGGCGTTTGCCAAAGAAGTCAAAGATGTTACGAAGGTGGCTAAGGAACTGGAGGAAGCCTGCACTGCGCAGCGGATCCGCCTGGAATCATCGTTGATGGCGGCGCGCGTACTTCCCTTGAAGCACTGGCAGCAATACTTCATCGAGCATCCGCTGCTCGGCTTTCTGGGCCGCCGCCTGATTTGGGTTTTCAGCAACGGCCAGGGATGGGAGCGCTCGGGCCTGTGGTCAGGGAAAGAAATTTGCGACTGCGAAGGGAAGCCGCTGCACCTCGCAAAAGCTGAGAAGGTCAGGTTGTGGCATCCGCTTTCATCGGATGCGGCAGAGGTGCAGCAATGGCGTGACCGAATCTTCGCAGTGGGCGTCCGGCAACCTTTCCGCCAAGCGTTTCGCGAGTTCTACCAGATTACCGACGAGGAACGTGAGCTTCGGGCGTATTCCAACCGCTTCGCAGGCGTGCTCATGCGGCAGCACCAGTTTGCCAGCTTGTGCCGGGAGCGTGGCTGGAACTACCGGCTGATGGGCAGCGGCTTTGACGGCGGCAATGTGCCCAACCGGAAAATTGATCCCTGGAAAATGCATGTGGAGTTCTACGTCGATCTGCCGGCCGATCGGCATCCTACGCTTCGCGAATCGGGGCTGGGGGAGCAGTCGGGCTCCGGCATCAACCTGTTCATCACCTCCGACCAAGTGCGCTTTTACCGTGAGGCCAAGGAGATCGCGCTGGACGATGTGCCAGCCATTGTCTATTCGGAAGTGATGCGCGATGTGGACCTGTTCACCAGCGTTTGCGCCCTGGGCGACGACGAAGGCTGGGCTGACCAGGGCGAACGCGGCATCGGCCTCTTTACCGAGAAATGTGATTCCGACCAGCAATCAGCACTGATTGCGCTGCGCGCTGAGCTGCTCGGCCGCGTGCTGCCGCGTACTCCGATTGCGGACCGTTGCAAGATTGTGAAAGGAGTGCTTGAGGTTCGCGGCCAGCTAGGCACTTACCACATTTTCCTGAACTGGGGAATTGCCATGCTGATGAGCGAGTCTAAGCCGCGCTGGCTGCGCATACCTCAGAAGACTCTGAACGCCGTGCAACTCGAACTGCAAGACCTTCCAGTTGAACTGGATCATCGTACGGAAATGATTCTGCGCAAGGCGTACGTGCTGGCCAATGACTGGAACATAGATTCTCCTGACCTAATAAAGCAACTCATGCCGAAGTAACGTCGTATTCAAGCTGCAGGGCACTTTATAGACCTTCGTAATTTGAGCTTCTTTCCACGCCTTCTTACCATGTGCGGGAGGCATGTTGATGTCGAGTACCGTGGTAGGCGAGAAGGTCATCTTTCCCGTGGCGCGGCGCTGGACCCGCCACAAATTGGACGTGCCCATCCGGGTGATCGTTCACCTCGAAGACAAAAGCCGGGTTATCAGCGGCCGCGGCAAAGAAATCAGCGAAGGCGGCATGGCGGTGTTTGCCGGCGTCGAACTGCGCGTAGGGGACAAAATCGAGGTAGAGTTCACCCCACCCTATGGCGGTCCCATTCGTGTGCAGGCCATTATCCGTAATCGGAATGGCTATAGCTACGGGGTGGAGTTTTTTGCCGTCAACGAAGAACAGGCAGCGGAAAAGGAGCGCCTGCGCGCTGCCCTCAATAGCGCGACACTAGGCGGCTGATCGCCGGTCAAGCCAGCCCCTCAGGAAACCAGCTCCGGGTTGCTTTGCGCCACAATTTCACCTTCGGGATTGCCCAGAGTAATGCGAGTGGCGCGGCGCATTTCGCGGGTCATGCCATCGGCCAGCCGATCGCCGGCCATTACCGAACCTGCCGCCAAGGTGAACCGCAAGGCATCGTTTGGGTCTTCGAAATAAAGAATCACTTCTTTCGCCATACCCGGTATGCTCCTCCCCATTGATGCGGCCAGCCATGCCCGCCGACTAGCAAGTGTGTCTCTGATTTTGGTGAAGTTATGTTCTGGGGGGAAGTAATGCCCTTGGTACCTCGGGAGGCCTCTGTGGATTTTCGGGCTCACCAGATCCGTGAGGTGAGATGGAAGAAACTTGGTGGACCTGGTCGGGGATCAATCGACGATCTTCCCGGCCTGCCGGGGCGCGCTCAACTACTCTGGAAGAATCGATCAATTGTTGAATGCAGCGATGGGACTTCCCAGCTTTTGAGTTGTCGCTCGCGCGCTAGAGCTTCCGAGCAAGTCCTGAATTGTTCCTGATAAACCAGCAGCCATGGTCCACGGCCGCGAGTGGACCTGGTCTGCCCGCGATTGTGTTCGCTCAATCGCGCTCGGGGATCTTCCGTACAACCGATATAGAATCGGCCCGAGCTTTCACTTTGCAGGATGTATACGCCAGGCATGGCAGAGAGTTGGTGGACCTGGTCGGGATCGAACCGACGACCTCTTCCATGCCATGGAAGCGCGCTCCCAGCTGCGCCACAGGCCCACGTCTTTGATTTCAATTACTTAGGAAGGGTTGAATTTCGCACTCCGTGCTAAATCGTACCAAA
>DATFDP010000156.1:0-5376 GCA_035252015.1 Terriglobales bacterium | reverse complement strand
CACCGAGCGGACAAAACTCGCTCACCCAGAGTGCGGATGGAAGGATGGCGACAGTGGCGACCCGGACGGAAGGAAAACCTTGCCAATGAAAATAAAAACCAAAGAACCGACTTGACTCCAACCGGCCTTCTCATGGAAGGCTTTCTCACACTTACACTTCAGTTTTCTCTCCTCGCCTTCCCGGCCACCCTTAGTGCGGGCGGGACGCCGCCTGACAGCAGGCGAGATGCTGGCGCTACGATTATTCCGCGAAACCAGGCACAAATTCCTCCACCACCAGCCTGGAAACGGCACGGCAACTGGCGCAGAGGAGGAGGGTTTCGTCGGCGCCGCAACTTAAAACCGCAACTTTCAGGCTCTCGCAACTGGCGCAGCCGGTGGTGGGCTCGCCCGATTGCGGCTCATCCGCACTGATGTTGGTGTCATGGTCGAAGCGACCGGTTTTTTGCGTATTGAGTTCAAAAGTGCTGCGGCAATCGGCGCAAACGTGGTTAAAGCAGCATTTGGGCTCGCACGAATAAATGACTTCGCTGCCGCCGCATTGGGGGCAGCGGACGATTTCTTTGAGGCTCTGCACAAAGGAATTCTAACAATCACGGCGCACAATTTGCGCTGCTCCTCCCGCCAGAGCCCTGGCCCTTTCCAGTTCTTGACTCCCGCAAAGGGCCTGCTAAGATGACGCCCATTCTTGGGGCTGGTCTACGCCTCGTGCCGCTTCTAGCTTAGAAAATTGCTTTTCCAATGAATGGGTTGTGTCGCTAGATGCGCATCGGGTTTGACCCTGAATGGAGAAAGACATGGGTTGTAGCACCCGATGGGTCGCAGTCGTTTTAGCTGTCTGGTTGCTCTGCCTGAGCGGTTGCTCGCGTCGTCAGGCGGCCGTCACCTCGGCGCGGACGGTTCCCCCCGCGGCACTCGAACTTGGGCCTGATCTGGCCAGCCAGCCGGGCAACACTTTCCAGGTCACGTATTCGGATCGCGTGGTGCGGATGGATCGTGAGGATTTTCGCAAGTCGATTCGTAGCGTCAGCACGGACAACGGCACGCTGGTGTTTGATCCTTCCGATGTGGCGGCCGCCCGGCTTACCCAAGGCAGTATTCTGTTCATCCCCGGCTTCGCCGTGCGCAAGGTCGCGGTGGTCACGAAGCAGGACGGCAACATTGTTGTAGTCACCGAAGACCCGACTCTGCCTGAAATCATAAAGAACGGCAAAATTCAATGGACGGCACCGGTCAAGTTCGCACAGGTCCGGCAACAACAGCGGGCAAGCGGGGTAACTTCTCGAAGCGGCAGTCGCTTCCAGCGCCTCGCGAGTTCCCTCCAGCCCACCGTCTATGCGGCGGAAGCTGGCGGCTTATCGGGCGAGGCCGACGGATGGAACTACAAGCTCAACGCCACTCCCGAGCCTGACAAGCTGAACCTGGAGCTGATGGTTTCGCGGGAATATAACGGCGTGGTCATCACTGTGAACGGTTCCGGCTATGTGCAGAATTTTGAAACCGCCGCCACCATGCTGGTGCAGGACAGCTCGCTCAAGTACTTCGATTTCAAGAACACGAACCTGAACGGCATGGTGAACTTCGGCTGGCAGGCGGCCAAGAAGGAGAAAGGCGTAGAAGCGGCGGAGCAGCGCATCAAGCTGCCCTCTTCGTTCTCCATTCCCATGCCTATCGGCGGGCTGCCCTTCTCGCTGGAGGTGAGCGAAGCGTTGCTGATCCATCCCGCGTTTACCGGCGGCGGCGAAGTGGCGCGCGGGCGCTTTCGCGTGGAGTACAACGGGGTTCAGGGCTTCAGCTTCAAGGAAGGCAATGTGGAGCAGGACGGGCAGGCGGGTGGAGACGGTTCGATTGTGGATAATTTTTCGCTCGCCCCGATTGCTCCTGTGGGCTTCGTGGCCGCCGTGGCGATGCCACGCATCGAGCTGAAGCTGGGCAGCGATACGGTGTTCCAAGTAGTGAAGCAGTTTGTGCCCAGCACCATAGCCGACGCCGCGCTGAACCTGGTGAAAAGTTCGCCGTTGGGCAAGTTCCTGAATAACACGGTTTCCGACAAGCTCAAGACCACGGGCGCGGCTTATGCACAATTGGTGATTTCCACTTCCACCATCGCCGCCGGCGTCGGCTCCCTGATTCCCTGCCAGAAAGCTATGCTGATCAGCACCATCTCTGTGGGCGCCAATGCCACGATTCTGGGAAAGGACAAAGGCCACGTATCGAAGGACGTGTTTCGACAGGAAAAGAAAATTGTGGTGCCTCCCACTAAGTCTTGCGACGTGTAGCAGGGAGTCTTGAGGAGTAAGCCATGGCATTCTGTACGAATTGTGGGCTCCCCCTTTCGGCAGGCGCGCAGTTCTGCTCCGGTTGCGGCGCGCGGGCGAGCAGTTCAGCCGCATCCCCTTCGCCAGTGGCGGCGACAGCCCCAGCCGCAGCGCCCATGCCTGCCGCACCGACGCCAGTTGCGGTGTCCGCACCGGTCACTTCTACGCCTGCCTCGGGCAGCAGCATCATCGTCAAGCTGCTCTGGGCGTTCCTGATTGGAGTGCTGCTGATCGTGCTGGTCTCCATGGGAAGCTGCCTCTACATCGCCTATCGCGCCAAGAAGAAGGTGAATGAAATCCAGCAGGCCTACAATGCCGGCGATCTCGGCAAATTGGCCGGGGCGGTGGGTGTGGGCTCGGGCGCCTCAACGGCCAGCAAGCCATCGCCTCCCTTGTCGTTTCCCGCCTGGACCCCGTCTGCGGGAGCGGGCGCCTTCGCCAGCATCCCGCTGCGAGCCGGAATGACGTTTGTGACTGCCTGCAACCAGTTCGGCGGCGATTACGAATCCATTGCCAAGATTATGAGCCTGGATGCCAATGGAGTACGCGTTCGGGTGAGCGCGGATAATGTTCCCAATCCTCTGGCCAGCCTGGGCCAGGCCAAGGGTGCTCCACAGGCGGCAGGTACGGTGCAGGGGTCGCGCACCATCCGCAGCGAAGACATGCGCAATGCCCACGAGCTGATGGAGTGGTTCGGGCCCAGCCTGCCGGAAAGTTATCCTGGCACCACGGCCATAAGCTTCTCCTCCGAAGTTTTCACCGAACTGAAGAGCCGGGGCGAGAGCGACTTCAGATTTCGCGCCGGCGGATTGAAAGGCATGCTGGGGGCGGTGCTGGGCGGCTTCGGGCAGATGACCGGCGACTCCGCTGTAAACTCCAGGGCGGGCCAGGATCCCGTGCAGCTGGGCCATGAGCATTGCACACTGCAGCGGGTGGGTGGAGTGAGCGCCTTCCCCGTCCTGCTCAACAACCAGCGCGTGAACCTGCCCGCCATTCACGCCCAGTGCAAAACTGACGGCAATGCCAACGATTTCTATGTGCTCGATGACGCCGCTAATCCAGCCATGCTTGCTTTCAGGCTGGCCGGCGGCGATACCTTGCAGCTCATCAAGATTGAATATCCTCTAACGCAGAAGATGGCCGCCGGAGGTGGAGATGGGGGTCCCCCCGCGGGATTGGGCGGAAAGGGTGGCGGATCCGGTGGGGGAGGAGGCGGTGGCGGCGGGGGCGCGCAACAGATCGAGCAGCAGTTGCAGCGCAACGAGCCGGTGGAGATCTACGGCATTTATTTCGATTTCGCCAGTGACAAGATCAAACCAGAGTCCGAGCCCGTGCTGCAGGAGATCGCGCAAGTGATGCAACGCAACCCCGCCTGGAAGCTGCGGGTGGAGGGACACACCGACAACATCGGTGGAGATGCCTACAATATGGACCTGTCGCAGCGGCGGGCAGCGGCGGTGAAGCAGGCGTTGGTGAGCCGTTACCGCATCACGGCCGATCGCCTTGATCCTGCAGGCTTTGGCGCCACCCGCCCCAAGGAGTCCAATGACACACTGGAGGGCCGGGCCCGTAACCGGCGGGTGGAATTGGCGCGGGAATAAGTCCAGCACGGGCGAACAATTTGCGAAAGTCGTGGTAAAATAGTTGAATGCCTGCCGTTGCCCCCGCTAGCCTGGACTGGGCGCACCCGCTGGTGCGCGAGTGGTTCGTGGAGCGCTTCGCCACGCCCACCGAACCACAGGAGCAAGGCTGGCCCCACATCCTGGCCGGGCACACCACTCTAATTTCTGCTCCCACCGGTTCAGGCAAGACATTCGCGGCCTTTCTGGCCTGCATTGACCGCCTGGTGCGCAAGGCGTTGGCCGGGGACCTGCAGGACCGCACCGAAGTTCTCTACATTTCTCCGCTCAAAGCGCTGGGCAACGACATCCAGAAGAACCTGGAAATCCCCTTGGGCGAAATTCTGCAGCGCGCCGGGGAGCGCGGGCTGCTCATGCCGGAAATTCGAACTGCGGTGCGCACCGGCGACACGCTGATGCACGAGCGCCGGGCGATGCTCAAGCGCCCACCGCACATCCTGGTGACCACGCCGGAGTCGTTCTACATCCTGCTTACGGCGGAAAGAAGCCGTGCCATCCTGCGCGACGTGGAAACCGTGATTGTGGATGAAATTCACGCCGTCGCCGATGACAAGCGGGGAGCGCACCTCGCCCTTTCCCTGGAGAGGCTGGGGGCACTGACGCCTCGCCCGCCGGTACGCATTGGGCTTTCGGCCACACAAAAGCCGATTGAGGAGGTGGCCGAGTTTCTGACGGGTACCGGCCGGCCGGCTCCAGCCATCGTCAACATCGGACACAAGCGCCAGCTCGATCTCGCGGTGGAGGTGCCTGCCAGCCCGCTGGGACCAGTGGCTTCGAACGAAATGTGGGATGAGATTTACGACCGCATCTGCGAACTGGTGCGGCAGCATCGCTCCACGCTGGTTTTTGTGAACACGCGGCGGCTGGCGGAGCGCGTGGCCCATCAACTGGGAGAGCGCCTGGGCGAAGATGCGGTGGCCGCACACCATGGCAGCCTAGCGCGCAAGCTGCGCCTGGCGGCGGAAAAGAAGCTGAAGAACGGCGAAGTGCGGGTGCTGGTAGCCACGGCTTCGCTCGAACTGGGCATTGATATCGGCTTTGTGGATTTGGTGTGCCACATCAGTTCGCCGCGGTCCATTGCGGTCACGCTGCAGCGCATTGGCCGCGCCGGACACTGGCGGGGCGCTGTGCCCAAGGGCCGCATCTTCTGCACGACGCGCGATGAGCTTATGGAATGCGCCGCCCTGGTGCGCGCCATTCGCCACGGCGATTTGGACCGGCTCATGATTCCGGAAGCGCCGCTCGACATTCTGGCGCAGCAAATCGTAGCCGCGTGTTCCGCCGAGGACTGGCTCGAAGACGATCTGTTCGAGCTGGTGCGCCGTGCTTACTCCTACCGCGAGCTGCCGCGCGAGCAGTTCGACGAAATCCTGACCATGCTGTCGGAGGGGATTGCCGCCCGGCGCGGGCGCTATGGC
>DATFDP010000155.1:0-12031 GCA_035252015.1 Terriglobales bacterium | reverse complement strand
CGGAGAGGTGGATTCGAAGCCTCGGTACAGCTTTTCACCATTCTACGCGTAGCAAACCGCCGCGTTCAGCGATTCGGACAGCGTGCTCGATTCAAAATGGGTAATGACAATTCTCAAAGCATAGGAAGTACCGATTCAACTAATGTCTTAAAAAAAACGAAGGGCTGCACCCCGCCAGTGTAAGCAGCCCTTCTCTGTGACATTGTTTTTGGATGACCGCTTCCAAACTTGGAAGAGGTCGGCACCGTACCAAATTCGTACCAAATAGCGGCGAAGATACCGCTAAATGGCGCTATCTCCCTTAACTAAGTCCTTTGAAATCATTTGCCGGCCTGTTCCGGACCTCCATGCCATGGAAGCGCGCTCCCAGCTGCGCCACAGGCCCACATGAGGAAGGTTGGAAGAACGGCGGGCAGCCCGGCCCGCCTATTTAATTGTCGCCCACCCCCTGGCCTGAGTCAAATGCCCCCAGGTGCACCGCAATGGACATCCGATTCGCCGGAGAAATTGATGCACTTTCCCTCAGAATCATGCGCTTGCCTGCTTGGTAGGAATACGACAAATCAGTTTTTCCAGCTTGACATGGTAGACGGGCAGGGCTAAGTTGCATCCCAAGTTCGTGGGGTTTCACCTTCCCGCTTCAACTGAAAAATCTTGCTCCCGGGTCGCATATGCTCATCCCCTGCAGGCTGTTCGCCCTTCCTCTGCTCCTGGCGCTCTCGGCTGGATATTGCCTGTCGGAACAGCCGCCGGGTGGTGTCGCCAGTCATGAAACCGTAAAAAGCCAAGATCTTCCCAAACTGTTGCGAAAAGCAACAGTGGGCGATACCCGTGCCCAATTCCTGCTGGGACGGGCGTACGAAACGGGCAACGGCGCTCCCCAGGACTATAGCGAAGCAGCGCGATGGTATCTGCAGGCGGCCAATCGCGGCCGCCCGGAAGCACAAAACAATTTGGGCTCCCTCTACACGCGCGGCTTGGGAGTGGCAACCGATTATCAGAGGGCCAGCAGTTGGTTTTTGCGAGCAGCGGTGCAGAAATATGTGCCGGCAGAATTCAACCTGGGTCTGCTTTACGCTCAAGGAATGGGAGTGCGCAAGGATGATGCCGAGGCCCTGCGCTGGTACCGTGAAGCGGCAGAACATGGTTCTGCCGTTGCACAGAACAATCTGGGACTGTTTTTGCGTGAAGGACGCGCCGTTCCGCAAGGCTGTGGAGAGGCGCTCAAATGGTTCCAACACGCTGCCCGGAACGGCTTAGCGGAGGCGGAATACAATCTGGGCATATCGCATGAGAAGGGCTGCCACGGTGATGCAAACTACCGCTCGGCGGTTGAGTGGTACCGAAAAGCAGCTGAGCACGGCGTGCCTGAGGCCGCCAATAACCTGGGCTACTTATACCTTGAAGGCAAGGGAGTGCCGCCCAGCGATGGCGAGGCGGTGAAGTGGTTCCAGCGCGCCGCCGAACAGGATCTGCCTGCCGCTCAAGCCAACTTGGGGGTCATGTATCTCCACGGGGTGGGAGTGCAGCAGGATGCGACAACGGCCTACATGTGGCTGGTGCTGGCCGGCAACACGGGCAAGGCGGTGCTGAGCGCGCTACAGATGCCCGTGGAAAAGCTCATGTTGGCACGCAGACGTGCTCAACTCTGGCAGGCACAGCATCGCAACGCGCCGGCGGAGGGGCGGACTGAGTATCCAGGAGCATTGTTGCCCTAGCAGCCAAGAACCGCCCCATCCCCTACAAGCTGACTTTTTAGTTTCCGAAGGAAATCTGCGGTTGCTGGATGGGAGTGTTTTCCTTCCCCACCCTCATTAATTTCAGCCGCTAAGAATGCGGCTTTCCCCCCTTTTCGCTCCTCTCCACCCGCTCGGTTATCACTACGAAAAGTGACCCAAATCACGGCCTAAGTACCTATTCGGGACTATATATGGGCCAATTCGCAGAGTGTGCAAATGCGAATTCGTGCGCCCAGGAACTGTGTCGCCTACGCGACGACGCTCGCAAACCGGGAGGTTTTCATGAGAAGGTTCTTATATGCTTTGGGTCTATTTTCTATCTTCATCCTGATTACGCCGCTGGCGATGCCACAATCACTCACTTCGGGTGACATTTCTGGTACGGTATCCGATCCCAGCGGGGCGGTGATCAAGGACGCCATCGTCAATCTCAAGAGCCTGGATACAGGCGCAGCTCAAACCACTGCCACCGGCAACAGTGGCATGTATCGCTTCTCCCTATTAAAGCCTGGCCGCTACAACCTAAAGGCGGCACAACCGGGGTTCCAAGGAGCGGAACGCCAGGTGACAGTGGCAATTGGACAGGTAACACTGGCCAACTTTGTCCTGACCGTAGGCAAAGCCACTGAGTTGATAGAGGTGACCGGTGCACTTCCGGTAGTTAATACGGAAAGCGCCGCCATCTCGACTACTTACGACGCCCGTTCGGTCAGCGAATTGCCCAACTCAGGCGCGGATATCTCCAATATCGCTCAATTAGCGCCGGGCGTCACCATGAATACCATGAGCCAGTCCGCCGGGGGTTATGGCAACTTCACCGCGAACGGGATGTCAGCTACTTCCAATTTGTTCACGATCAACGGCGAAAATTACATGGATCCGTTTTTCAATATCAACAACACTGGGGCGACGAACCTGTCACTGGGACAAAACGAGATCCAGGAAGCCAGCATCGTGACCAATCCCTATTCCGGCCAGTATGGACAGCAGGCCGGCGCTCAGGTGAACTACATTACGAAATCGGGCACTAACGCCTTCCACGGCAGCGCCAAGTACATGTGGAACGGGCGGGTTATGAACGCCAACAACTGGTTCAACAACAATACGGATCCTAAGACACCGCGGCCCTTCGTCAATTCGAACCAGTGGGGTGCGGATTTCGGCGGGCCCATACAGAAGGACAAGACTTTCTTCTACGTTAATACCGAAGGTCTAAGGCTCCTAATTCCGACGACGCAGAATACCTATATACCCACGCAGACATTTGCCAATGCCGTGCTGGCCAACATTGAAGCCACACAGCCCAACTCCCTGCCCTTGTACCAGAAGCTGTTTGGGGTATGGATGGCGGCGCCGGGTGCCCAAAACGCCAAGCCGATACCGGGCAGCTGCGACACCGCAACGGGAATTATGGGGCTTACCGACACGACTGCTTGCGTAGCTAATTTCTCCGCTACTCCCGGGCAGCTCACCCATGAGTGGATCCTGAGCGGGCGCGTGGACCATAATTTCAGCGACAATGACAGGGTGTTCGTGCGCTTCAAGCGAGACGATGGCTTACAGGCAACTCGCACAGATCCCATCAATTCTGCCTTTAATGCCACAAGCTCGCAGCCTGCCTATGACGGGCAACTGCAGTGGAATCACATCTTCAGTGGCACCGCGACCAACCAGTTCATTATGTCGGGCAACTACTATTCTGCGGTCTTCAAGCAAAACGAAGCCCTGGCGATCCAGACTTTCCCCTATGACGTAACTTTTTCGGGGTTATCGTTCACCAACTTCGGTGGGCAGCGCAGTTATCCCCAGGGGCGTAACGTCACCCAATACCAATTCATTGATGATTTTACGAAGATTGTGGGCAATCACACCTTTAAGGTGGGCGCCAACTACCGCCGTTACGACGTTTCCGATTACAACTTCTTCTACAAGCATCCCAGACTTCTCTTCAATGACATGGGAAATCTGGCCGCGGGATACTCGTATTACTTCAGGCAATGGTTCTCGCAGAGCTCGTCAGTCCCGATTGCGCTCTACGGTCTCGGCATCTACGGGCAAGATGAGTGGAAAGTGAACAACAAACTAAAATTGACTTTGGCGCTGCGCGCGGAGCACAACTCCAACCCGGTTTGCCAGAACAATTGCTTTTCTCTATTCACAGCCCCATTTAATGCCCTGCAGCACGGGCCGGACGTTCCCTACAATCAGGATATCCAGACTGGACTGCACCAGGCGTACCGGGCAACGGACAAGCTGAACCTGTCTCCACGGCTCGGCTTCACCTGGTCTCCCTTTAGCAATGAGAAAACGGTTATCAGCGGCGGCATCGGCATTTTCTATGATGCACTGTCGCAAGGCGGCATGGAAGACGCATTCTCCAACACGCCTTTCGTAAACCAGTTCAATGTTTATGGGGTTGGCGACCAGCCCGGCGCTCTGTGGGCCGATCCCGGCCGGACTGGCGCAGCGGCAATTGCAGCTAGTTCCAATGCCGCTCTGCTGGCGGGCTTCTCCGCAGGCCAGACTTACAACCAGATTCGGGCAGCTACCGGCGACGTATTTGCCGCGCCATTGTTTACCAATTTTGCCGGCACCATGCGCACTCCTCAGTTCCAGGAATGGAACCTTCAGGTGCAGCAAGCAATTGGCAACAACATGTCTGTATCGCTGAATTATTTCGGCAATCACGGCATTTACATTCCCGTCGTCAACGGTAACCTGAACGCCTACGATCCAGGTTATTGCGGCGATCCGAGCGGCAACGGCGTACCCTGCGGCGCTGGCTTTCCCTCCACGCGTCCTGACAGGAGCTATGGCACGGTCAGCGAGTGGTACACGGGTGCCATTTCGAACTCCAACGGGCTGACAGCCACCTTCACCCGGCGCTTTGCCCAAGGGGTATCCTTCCAGGCCAACTACACCTGGAGCCATGCTCTGGACGAGGTCTCCAACGGCGGTGTGTCCCCGTACACCTTCGACCAACCGCAGGCCCAGATAAACCCACTCAGCTTGCGGGCCAACAATTATGGCAATGCCGATTACGACATACGCCACAACTTCAATGCCAACTTTGTCTGGGAGCCTCCCCACAGATTTTCCAATTCCATGGTGAACGGAATTGTGGGGGGCTGGATGTTCTCTGGTTCACTGTTTGCGCGCAGTGGCTCACCTTACACAGTAATCGACAGCAACACTTTCTTCCCCAACCTGGGCGGCTTTGGCCTGATTCCGGCACAGGCGCTTGGGCCAGGTGCAACGTACGGAAGTGGACCCTGCCAGAATGGCAACAGCCAGTGCTACGACCCCAACGCCTTTGTAAACTCGGTCAGCCCGACCTGGGATGCGACTTATGCCGCCACCGGGAATCCCGTCTATACCGCGTTTCCCACTCAGCGGCGGAACCAGTATCGCGGCCCTGGGTTCTTCAACACCAACTTTTCCGTGATGAAGAACTTCAGCTTGACGGAGCGGATGAAGTTTGGGTTCGGCGCGAACTTCTACAACGTGTTCAACCACTCCAACTTCTATGTGCCTAATGTCTATTTGGCCGATGGAGACAGCACCTCGGGAAGAATCCAGGAAACCGTCAGCCCCTCGGCTAGCGCGTTCGGAAACTTCCTGGGTGCGGATGCATCACCGCGGCTGATTCAACTGAACGCAAAAATCACCTTCTAACCCGTTTTTCAGGACGGCTTAATAGCGGCCCCAGATTCTTGGGGCCGCTTTAGTTATCCATGCAGCGCTTGGCGCAGGCGGGCGAGTTGGGACTGTAGATTGGCGTTGGCGGCGCTGAACTCCAAACCGTAGAAATACCGGTTGCGATCACGAATGGTGGCGGGCACGCGCAAGGGTTCTTCCGACTCGGGCAGCTGAAATTCCACTTCCACTTCCCTGCCCACGGGCAGCTGCAGGCCGGCGAACACCAGCATGCCGCCCTCGCTCAAGTCGTTGCCGCAGCCTTCCACCAGGAAGGTGCGATTGTAGCCATGCAGGACCAGGCGGACAGGCACATCCAACTTATGCCGCGGCCAGCGGCGCTTGGGGCTGAATTCCGAGGCTTTCCTGTGCGCGGTTCGCATAATGCCCTCAAATCGAATGTGGAGGCTCTGAAGAGGCTATTTTCGCCGGTGGGTGAACCCTCCGACAGATGACCAAAGGGAGTGGCCAGCGGAAATCAGCAATCAGCAGTCAGGAATAGGGACTCAGCAAAACCTCCGCAGAGAACCGATAATCTACGACATTTTTCCGTAGCCATTAAGTCGCAAACCGATACCCCACTGATTAAGGCGACAGCCCACCCGGCCAGCAATCGGACCGGGCATGTTTTGCGGACTTCTGATTACTGACTCCTGACCATTTTTTCTGCAATGTCGCGCCTCTCCCAATCCATGTACACTTAAATACACCGCCCATTTCTACAAGGAAAAAGCTTGAGCAAGGGGATTCGCAATATTGCCATCATTGCCCACGTAGACCACGGCAAAACCACGCTGGTGGACGCCATGCTTCGGCAGAGTGGGGTTTTCCGCGCCAACCAGGAAGTGAGGGAGCGGGTGATGGACTCCAACGAACTGGAGCGCGAGCGGGGCATTACCATTCTGGCCAAGAACACGGCCGTTTTTTACCATGAAGTGAAAATCAATATTGTGGATACCCCCGGGCACAGCGACTTTGGTGGCGAGGTGGAGCGCGCGCTGAAGATGGTGGATGGCGTCATGCTGCTGGTGGACGCCAGCGAAGGCCCGCTGCCACAGACGCGCTACGTGCTGGGCAAGGCACTGGAGGCCAAGTTGCCGCCGATTGTCGTGGTCAACAAGATTGATCGCCCGGACGCGCGCGCCCAGGAAGTGCTGAACGAGATCTATGATCTGTTTATTGATCTAGACGCGGAGGAAGACCAGCTCGATTTTCCTGTCCTCTATACCAATGCCAAGCTGGGGACGGCCACAGCCGACCCGAAAAAGCCGGGCCAGGACCTGCAGCCGCTGTTTGAATCCATTGTAAGCACCATTCCGCAGCCTGCGGGCGATCACTCAGAGCCGCTGCAGATCCTGGTGGCTAACTTGGACTACAGCGATTATCTCGGCCGCCTGGCGATTGCCCGAGTGTTCAATGGCACGCTGCGCACGGGCGAGGAAGTGGGAATTGTCAAGCTGGATGGCTCACTGGAGAAGGTGAAGATCACGAAGCTGTTTTCCTTCAGCGGGCTCAAACGGGTGGATATCGAAGAGACGGAACTGGGCGACATTGTGGCCGTGGCCGGGGTGACCGGCATCACCATTGGCGAAACCGTCACAGGCGCAGAGAACCCCGCGCCCCTGCCGCATATAGTGATTGACGAGCCCACTATCGCCATGCAGTTCACGGTGAACACCTCGCCCTTTGCCGGACGCGAGGGCCAGTTCGTTACCTCCCGCAATCTGCGCGAGCGCCTGGACAAGGAGCTGCTCACCAATGTCTCCATCAAGGTGGAGGAAACCGGCAGCTCGGATTCATTCAAAGTGATGGGCCGGGGGGAGTTGCAGCTCTCCATCCTGATCGAGATGATGCGCCGGGAAGGCTACGAACTGGCGGTGGGCAAGCCGGAGATCGTCACCCGCAAGATTGGTGGCAAGCTCATGGAACCGGTGGAGCGGCTCACGGTGGACATTCCCGAGGAGTACGTGGGCGTGGTGCTGGAGAAGCTGGGCATGCGCAAGGCGGAGATGCAGAAGATGCATAACCACGGCTACGGGCGAGTGCGCATGGAATTCCGCGTGCCCAGCCGGGGGCTGATCGGCCTGCGCAGTGAATTGCTTACGGATACGCGCGGCACCATCGTGATGAACTCTTTGTTTGACGGCCACACCGAGTGGCAGGGCGAGATTCCGCATCGCCTGACGGGCGCGCTGGTGGCCGACCGCGCCGGCACCACCACCGCCTACGCCCTGTGGAATCTGCAGGAGCGCGGCGAGTTGTTTGTAGGTCCTGGCGTGGACGTGTATGAGGGCATGGTGATTGGCGAAAACTCGCGGGACAACGACCTGGACGTGAACTGCGTGCGCGAAAAGAAGCTGACCAACATGCGCGCCTCGACGGCTGACGAAGCCATCCGCCTGGTGCCGTTCCGCACCCTGAACCTGGAGCAGGCGATCGAGTTCATCGCGGAGGATGAACTCGTGGAGGTTACGCCCAAGTCGCTGCGTTTGCGTAAGAAGATCCTGCAAGCCAACAAGCGTCCGCGGAAAAATGCTTCGCCGGTAGGAATCAGCGCAGAAAGCTAGCCGGCTAACTCAAGCTGCTACCGTTGCTCTCTTTTGCGCGGCGGGTGCGGCGATTCCCAGCACAACACGCCCGTTCACGTCTCCCTTTTTCAGGCGGCTGAAAACGTCATTGATGCAATCGAGCCCGGCCGCGCGTCGGTCTGTTTCAGCCCTTTGTAGGCAGTAACCCTGGCACAGAGAACTGTGGGCGTCATCCAGGTTACCGGCCCCAATTTCAAACCAGCTGTTCCCAAAACGGGCTTGGCAATCATCAAATCCGGCCCTAAAGCCTTGTCTTCAATATATTGCCCGGGTCATTCTAAGGATGGATGTTGACGCAGGGGCCGGGGGCATCTTTGCCCCCTAAAGGCACACCCATGCGCAACATCCAGGCTCTCGGCGGCATTTTGCTCTTGCTGTTGGCCAGTTGCAGCGGCGGCTCCTGGGTCGCAAGCGGAGCGCGGTTCGTGAACCGAACTGGATTGTCGGAAGCCGAGTTCCAGGCCGTGGCCGAGCAGAAGTGGAAGCAGGCGCAGACGAAGCTTGCCACGAGCACCATTGACCTTCACGCCGCAACGCCGGAGCAGGGGCCTTCCATGGTGCCGGCTGATGCCCGGTCGCTACAGCAGGAACCGCGCAACGTTGTGGTGCAGAGCGAGCCGGACGTCGCTGCCTCCCAACTGAATCAGTTGCCCCACTGCGCCAGATGTCCTTATCAAGACCCTACCGGCCTAATCCCTTGCCGGGTGGGCTTCTGCCAGGCTTATCTGCGGAATCTGTGCACCATCGTTGTACCCGCCAGCAAGCCGGAGAACATGGGCCCGTACGAAATGGAAAACTGCATACTGTGGAGGCTGGGCTACGACGTCAGCGGGAGGTGAGCGCCCTAGGGAACAGCTGGGCTCACCGGCTTAGAGGATGAGCGCGTCAGCAGAATCGCGGCAACCACACCTCCGCCCGCAGCTCCACCAATCAGCAACACTTTTGTAGTAGGAAATCCCCCTGATGCACTGGCGGGCGGGGTCTCAGGAGCAGGCGGGGCATCAGGTGGGGCGTCCGCAGCAGCCTTCTTGCGTTTGTCGAGCGTAGTCTGCTGGCCCGTTGTCAGCACAGTGGTTTTCCCGCCGTCCATGACACTCAGGTCGCCCTCCAGCGAGGCTATCTGGACGGTACCGTTGTCGTCGAGCACGTCATACTTCCCGTGCCCGGCTCGGGGGGCGATGGTGAGCCCTTCAGTATTCACCGGCATGCCCTCCAAGGTGGAGACGGCAACTCCGCCCTGCTGCAGATCGAGTCCCTTGCCGTCATACACAGCCGAAGAACCTGGCTGGAGCACGGTTAACGAGCCCTGGCCATTGATGTTGGCATAGGAACCTTCCGGAACTTGAATGCGATCACCCGGAAAAAGAGCAGTGGAGTCCGTTGCCGGGTGGCCATTCAGGACGACGGAACCGTGAGGCATTAAGACCGCCGAAGCAGGTGTTGCCACCGCTGGCGGCGCTGGAGCGGGAGCGGGTTGTGGCGGATTATTGGTACCGGCGATGGCAGGGCCTGAGCCCAGATTGCTTGCCTCAGCGGCTGGAGGTGCCGAGGGCTGGGAAGACACACCCTCTATTGGGGCAGACTCAACTGCGGAGTGCAATTGCGGGTAGGAACTTTGGCCGGGGTTCAACCCGGTTCCTCGCCGCTTTATTTGCGTTGCGCGTACCAGGGACGGCGCCGTATCCGGCAACCTGGTGTCGTGCGCTACCGGCCTGGCGGCGGCCGGCGGCGAGGACGTAATCTGCGGGGAATGAGCAGCCGTTGACGCTGTGCTGACCGGTGAAACCGAAGCTCTGATTGTGGCTGCAGGCTGGGTGGGCGATCTCAGCGACATGTAGGCGGCAATACCGAGCACCGCCACGACCCCTGCCAGCGAAATCATCCAACCTTTGCTCACGGTTCCCCCTGTATCTTCCTGTTATGGACAGGCTGTGGCCCGACCTCTTCACCCCAGCGACTTCCCGTTCAATGGTAGGTAGCGATGACGTTCAGGGTCAACGGTTTAGAAGGAGGGACGTACCATTTTCACAACCCCTCCGTGGCACCCCTTCAGTCGTGGGCCGCGATTGTGGGCACAGGCGTCTTCACTGGCCGGGCCTGGGGTCGGTTGCGGAACCAGGAGCGGATCTCAGCTTCGGGTACTCGGCGGCGCGCCTGAATTATCCGTCGCTTCCGCAGCGTGCGCCGACGGTTCTTCCACACGAAAGCGAATGCGGAGAGAAATCTGCGGTCTCCCACCACGGAGTAGCCGATAATCGTCAGGTCGCGAAAAGTGACCGGCAGGAAGAGACGCAGGCAGGTTCCGAGCGTTGCATTCTTCAAGCGCATCAGAAAACGATTCTTGACCGAGTGCCAGTTGATGAGCAGAGGCAATTGCCAGAAGCGCTCGGGAGTGACGCGTCGCTCGTGCCAGCCCACCGCTGCCGGCACGTAGAGGCATTTCCAGCCGAGCAACTGCGCCCTCCAGGCCAGGTCCGCATCTTCGCGATATGCGAAAAAATCCTCATCGAAGAATTCCCCGTCCAGGGAAACCTTCTCCACCATGGCGCGGCGGTAGAAAGCGGCGGCGCCGGTAGCTCCGAAGACGTACTGCAGTTCCTGGTATTGACCGCGATCGCTCTCCTCGCCGCCACGGTCAAAATGGCGCAAGCTACGTGTGAAATAGATGCCGGTGGAATCAATGCGCGAGGTAAATTCCGGCTCGCCGCCTGGATTCCAGCGCAGCAGCTTGCCGCAGAGCGCGCCGGCGCGCTCATCGAGTTCGGCAGCCTGCAGGAGCTGAAAGAAGAAATCAGGGCTGAGCACCACATCCGCATTCAGGCTGCATAGCCACTCGCCGCGGGCACAGCGAATGGCCTGGTTCTGCGCGGCTGCGAACCCGCGGTTGGTTTCATTCAGGATCACTTGATATTTGGGGGGCTGCAGGCCGGCGAGGAGATCGCGAGTGCCATCACTGGAGGCGTTATCCACGATTACTATCTCCAGCGGGCCGCAGGTTTGCTGTTCCAGCGACCGCAGGCAGGCAGGCAGCACGCGGCAGCTGTTGAAGGTGCAAATCAGCACTGAGATCATAAAGGAGACTTGCCTTGCAGCAGGATTCTCGCACACCTTGCTCGGTGTACGGCTACAAGGAAAACGAACTGCTAGGCGAGAGCCACCCTGCCGTTTGTGCCTACCCCTTCGGAATCGCGAAGCTGCAGGGCGAACAGGCGGCGATGCAACTGCAAGACGACAATTTTTCTGTAATTTCTCTCCGTAAAGGGACTGTGTCCGGTTACAGTCCGCGCATGCGCTTGGACCTGATTGTGAATACCATGTTTAAGACAGCGATGCGTGATCACACCATCACGGTAAATAATCCTTCCATCTGGCGCCTATTCTTGCCATTGAAGACGCAGCGAGCGCCTATATCCGTGCCATAGAATCGCACCAGAACATCTCCGGCATCTTCAATGTTGCCTCTGGGAACTACACCGTAGGCGAGGTGGCTGACCTGGTAAGGGATGCCATCCAACAGCATGCAGGTTTCAGGGTTAATTTAGAAATCAAGCATGTCCTGGACTTCCGGAACTATAAGGTCAGCATTGAGAAAGCGGAAAACGTGCTGAGCTTCCATCCCCAGCACAATGTAAGCTCCATCGTCGCCAATCTGATTGACCACAGCTCACAATTCCACGATTGGGACAACCCTCTTTATTACAACCTCCAAGCCTTTAAAAACCTGGGTGGACTTTGGAAGGAGGATCCTCAGCAACAGATGGCCATGGCTGCTGATTAGACGTCCCGACGCTCCCAGGTCAACGTTGCAAAAGGGGCTGCTTTCCGCTCGCGTCCTATTCCGATATAGCGCGCAGCTTCCCAACTGGTCTAGGGGTTCGGCTTCCTGCGGCGCGGTACTTCCGTTTCACCGGATGCGGGTGGGGCTCGACGTCGGCGGCCACGGCGACTGGCCGGTCCGCGACCTGATCTTCCAATCTGGCGATGCTTCCAGGTCCGCAGCTGGAAGGC
>DATFDP010000154.1:0-6028 GCA_035252015.1 Terriglobales bacterium | reverse complement strand
GGCGGACTGCTGCATCGCTTGATTGCCGCCCACGTCAAACGTCGTCGAAGTCGCTCCCGGCATCTGCGCCACCGTGGACCACGGGTCGCGCCCGCTGGGAATTTGCTGCAGCAGATTTTGGTCGAACGTGGTTTGCACCTGGACGCTCTGCACGTCCACCACCGGCTCGCCCTGCACCACAACTGTCTGCTTGAGTTCGCCCACCTGCAACCGGCAGTTCACTGTTGCCGTGAAGCCGGCGTTAATGCCAATGCCGGTGCGCTCCAGAGTCTGAAAGCCATTCGCGGTTACCTTCACCTCGTAGGCGCCGGGCGGAAGCAGGTCGAATAAATAACTGCCATCCGATTGCGTGTGGGCGTTGCGCGGCGCCATCAGGGCCGGGCTCGTGACCTCTACCGTAGCGTTGGGTACCACTGCTCCGGAGGAATCGGTCACCACCCCCGTGATTTTGCCGGTGGTGGCGACCTGGGCCCATAGCAGCCCCGGCAGGCACAACGCGAAGAGAAGGGCTGCCCGGACTAAGGCAGACCGTAACCACGGCAAGGAACCAGCACCTCGAACATGCATAAACGCCTCCTGGGACAAAGAACAAAAATGGCAGGCCACTGGCCGAACAGAGGATGGATGGGATACTGTATACGATTGCGGCCGGTTGTCAAGGCGGAATCCTTCCTGTCTGCGGGAAATCTTCGCCCCGCTTCACAAAACATCTCCGAGCTGTGAGGAATTGGCTTAGCGCTCTGGTTTCTTCCAGATGCCGCGCTCATGCATCAGGCGAATCTGCCGCTTGATAACTTTCTCGCGATATTCGGCGTGCTTCATCGGCGCCCGCTTCAGATAGAGGTTTTTGGGGTAGATGGGTTGTTCGTAGAGGATCTGATAAAGCTCCGTGCGCAGGTCTTTCAGCCAGTTGTCCCACTGCGCCCGCGCCCGGTGGTCGCGCAGAGCCTCGATGTCAATCACCCCGGCTACATAGGTTGACCCGGCGCCATACTCCTGGCGTCCCACGATCTGGCCCTTGTAGTTGATGATGAACGACCGTCCGCCGAAGGTGTCAATGGGAGTGGTCTCCTCGGGGAACAGGTAATAGGTGCCCATGTTGGGAGCCACGACATAGAAGTTGTTGTCCAAAGCGCGGGCGCGGCTCTGGATTTCGAAAATCTCGTTGCCGGTTGCCGGGTGGGGATAAGACGCGCGGTACACCACCTCCGCGCCATTCAGCGCCAGCGCCCGCGCATTCTCCGGGTACGAGCCCTCATTCGCCATCATGATGCCCAACCGGCCGATAGCGGTATCCGCCACCGGCCAGAAAGCCTCCAGCGTGCGCCCGTATTTTTCTACCCACCAGTCGTACACGTCGTGCGGGCACACCGAGTGCTCCACCGGAAACAGCGGCGAAACCTTGTAGTGCTGCAGGATCACCTTGCCCTTAGGATCAAGGATGAATCCCACGTTGAAGTAGCGGTCCTTCAGATCGGGATGGCGCGCCTTGGCCTGCGCCATGATGAAGGCGTCATATTCGCGTGCGATCTTGCCCAGGTCCTCGGTCTCCTCGCCCGGAATATCAATGGCGCACTCGCGGGCAAACTTCACATGGTCAAGATCGAGTACCTCGTCATTGAAGGCCTGCAGCGCGCCTTCGGGGAAGGCGATGAGTCGCACCGGAATGTCGAGGGCGGAAAGCCAGCTGGCCGCCTTCACCAGGTGCTTCAGGTGCTCCAGGTTGATTTTGATGTCTTTGCGGCGGCGGATTCCCCGTACCGAAGGGATGAGCCCCACTGCGGTATAAGGTTTCACCACGGTTGCCAGCACCTCAATGTTGCGGGCTCAACGCCCTGGGTTTAAATGACAGAAGCGGTTCCAAAACGTTAGAGGGTGGCGCAGGCCTTCAGGCCTCCATTAGGAGCAAAAAAGAAGATAGGCTTTCTAGGTAGCGACAGTTCATCCTGAGTGCATTCTCTTCCTCCTGTCATCCTGAGCGGAGCGGACTGATTCGCTTGCGAATCAGCCCGCGGAGCCGAAGGACTCCTCGTTTCCAATCAGCCCTCAACAGCCGCTTCAGGGAGTTCTCCCCTGCGTGCTGAAAACCCTCAGAACGTGAACCGCAGCGCCAGCTGCAGCTCGCGCGCCGGCGAAACGAACTTTGGCGAGCCAAAGCTGGGATTCGCCGGGCTGGATATATGGTCGCCAAATGCCTGCGGCGCCGGTCCAATGAAATCGGGCGCCCCGTAGACGTGGTCTACATCCAGCACGTTTGGCCGGTTGAACAGGTTGAAAATCTCCAGGCTGAGCTCCGTCTTCACCCGCTCTGAAATCGGAATCAGCCGCTGCACCCGGAAGTCGGTGTCGTAATAGGGATCGCCTTTATAGGCGTTGCGGGCGCTGATCCCCACCCGGTCGGGGAAGGGGAAGAGGTCGCCGTTGCTGTCAAAACCTGTATTGATGGTGAAATAGCGCGCGCTCTGCAGGTTATTCAGCAGCGAAAATTTGAAGTCGCGCACCAGCCGCGGCCACTGCTGCGGCGTCTCCGTCAGTAGCGCCAGGGTGAAGCGGTTGCGGATGTCGTTATCGCCTACCGCCCGATCGTACTGCGGGAACAGGTAATTTTCCGGCGTGTTAGGCAGGTTGACCGTCGTGGAAATGTCGATGGACTTCGAGTAGGTGTAATTGGCCAGGACGCTGAAATGATTGGTGAACGCCCGGCGCAGGCTGGCGGTGCCGGCGTTGTAGATGGAGAACCCGATGGGCTTCACATAGAGCACGAAGCCGAAATTAGGATCGGTCGGCCGGAAGTTTTGCTTGCAGCCGGACGCCACAAGGGGATCGCAGCCCGGTGTGGGCACGCCATTGATGCTGGAATAAACCGGCAACCGGTCGGCGTGCATCCACTGGTAACCTACCGAAGCGTACCAGTCCTTGCCGATCTGCCGCTCCACTTCCAGGCTGGCCTGCTCCGAAAGCGGTTGCGGGAACTTGCGCGCTGCGTAGCCCAGCGGCACCTGCACCAGATTACTGGGCGCAGGATAGGCCCCGGTTTGAACGAAGTTCATGAATGCCTGCCGCAGATACACCGGGTTGGGAATGCAGAGACCAGGAGCTACGGTGGCGCATGCCCCCACCGCGCCCGAAGCGCCAAAGCCGATTAGGTTCTGGCTGGGATTGGCGAACTCCGGCAGCAGCGGCTGGTTCATATAGCTGAATTCTGACGCCCCAATCCAGCTCACCATGATGTCGCTGTAAACAAACGGGCCGGTGAACAGCCCCGCACCTCCTCGCACCACACCCTTGCCGCCGCTGAAGGAATAAGCAAAACCCGCCCGCGGCTGCACGTTGCCGTAGTTGGTGGGATGAAAGGCGCCCTGAATCTTCACGTCGCTGGCGGACGGCATCTTGTCCACGTCATAGCGTAGCCCAAACGTGAAGCTCAGGTTGGGGCGCGCCTTCCACTGGTCCTGTGCGTACAAGGAATACATCGTGTGCAGGTAGTTCAGCGAAGTGGCGTCGTTAAAAGTTTGTTGGCTGGGCCCGGCGTACAGGCCGTTCTCGAAATTGGCATCGCGATTTGGAATCTGCTGTCCGAATAAGGATCGAGGCTCAAGGAACAGGAATGCAACCGGAGATCCCGGCGGCAGGCCCTGAAATGGTGCAACGCCGAAAAAACTCTGCGGCGCGAAGATCGCAAATCCAGGGCTGAACAGCGTCACCTGCGTGCTGGTCCACACCGGCTGGAAGCTGCCCCCGAATTTAAAGGTGTGATTGCCGCGCGTGTACGTCAGGTTCTCCGCCGCCTGGAAGTGCTGCTCGTTATAAAAACGTACGCTGCCCACAAATCCGCCCGACGACATCAGGTCGGGAATCCCCAGCGCCGGCTCGAATCCCAGCCCCTTCGGTTCCAGGTTGAAGTTGCGCCGGTTGTACTGCATCAGCGTTTCCGACGTCAGATCATGGCTGAACACATGGATCAGATTGCTGTACAGCGTCTGATCCCTCACCGGATTGTCGCGATAGGACGACGGCAGGCCTTCGCCCGGCGCTGCCCCGCGCACATTCTGCTTGCGCGAGTCGTTAAACAGGTAGCTGATGTTCAGGAACGTATTCGTGCTCAGCGTGTTGTTGGTTTTGGCAATGAATTTGTCATAGTTATCAATCTGCAGCAGCGAACCCAGGTTCTCCGGCTTCAGCCCCAGCATTTCTTTCACCTGGTTGATGCTGGGCGTGCCTGGCCCCAGGCAATTCGGCGTGTCTATGCAGTGCAGGATGAAGGAGGAATAGAGTGGCGACTCAGCGCGTCGCTGCCCTTCATAGCCCAGAAAATAGAAATTCTTGTCCTTACGTACCGGCCCGCCCATCTCTGCGCCGAACAAATTGGACCGCAGCGTGTTGAATCCAGGCGCGGAGAGCAGGTTTTTGCCGTTCAAGTTGTTGTTGCGGAAGTACTCATAGGCCGCGCCGTGAATGTCGTTGGTCCCGGACTTAGTCACCGTGTTGACCACCGATCCCAGATTGCTGCCATTGTCCGCGGTGTAAGGACTGTCTACCACGCGAAATTCCTGTACCCAGTCCTGCGATGGGCTGATTCTCTGTACACCAGAAATGCTGGTGGTGTAATCAATTCCGTCCAGCGCGAAAAACGAGCTGTGGCTCTCGCGAATCCCGCCAAAGCTCAGTTTGAGTACGGTTTCGGTAAAGGGCGATTGCGAACCCACCGCTGTGCTGCGGCCTACATCCACGCTTGGCGTCAGCAGCACGAAGTCAATAAAGTCGCGCCCCGAAATCGGCAGGTCGTTGATTTTCGGGGTGTCAATAACCTGACTTACTTCGGATTGTTCGGTATCAATCCCTTGCGCGGTCTCCTGCACCTCCACCTCTTGCTTCACCGTAATACCCAGAGTCACGGTGAGTGACGCCGTCTGGCCCACGGAGAGCGTTACCGGCATCTTCAGGGGTGTGAAGTTTTTGACGTTGGCAGTCAGTTGATAGCTGCCAGCGGGCAGCCCAGGAATCACGGAAAGCCCGTGGCTTTCGGTAATGTCGGTGCGCTGCGCCCCTGTCTGCGTATTCTTCACCGTGACCGTGGCCCCGGGAATCACAGCCCCAGTCTGGTCCTGCACCGTGACTTTCAGTGTGGCCAGTTCCTGTGCGGCGAGCACAGACGATAGCAGCAGGATTCCGCAGACCGCGGCCCACATCCGAGACGAAGTTCGGCGCATTTCTCCCCCTTGAGAATCAGAAATCCGCTCGTAGTCCATCCACATTTGTGTTGAAAAGTACAACACGGCGCTTGGAGAAAACACCGCTCCAACTAATACCTTCTAACCGAATGCTCCTCGTATCCACCCCACGCGAACGCTGACTTCTTTGCAATGAAATAGTTACGTAATTTAGCCGAAGAATCCTTTATGCGGGGCCCAGGAGACAACTTGACCGCTGTTGAACAATTTCAGACAGCCATTTGAAAACAAAGCGGCTTATTCAACAACGGAGCAGAGGTAATGTCAAGACTATAGGCAGAAATTCAGGGGCAACAGCGTATGCAAGGTAGGAACCGTTGAGATTCGCAACAGCGGACGTTTGATTTTGCTCTAGCCGATTTCGCCTCTACACCGCTGCCGCCGCCATCCCGTTGATCATCTTCTCCGCTTCCTTAGCATCAAACCACCACGGCGTGTAATCGGGGGGGTTGTTGAAGCCGTTGGTGATCTTGGACGCCAGCCGCGGAATCTGACTTGCCGCCCCCATCAGTTGCAGGATCTGCGGCTCCGGCGGCACCAGCAGGGAATTGGTCCAGCGCGTTACCCACTGGGCATAGCTCCAGAATTGATCGAAGCTCTCCTGCATCCAGGCGGCGTCAAACGGCTTGTTCCCGCGTTCCAGGATGCGCTTCAGGTAGATCGCCGCGGCCTTGCTCGCCGTATTGGAACCTTGCCCGGTAATGGGGTCATTAGTACACACGACGTCGGCCATGCCCAGCGCCAGCTTGCCCGAAGGCAGCTTGCAGATGGGCTTGCGCACGGTGGGCGCTAACCTT